>JAQBNG010000048.1 GCA_028288675.1 Flavisolibacter sp.
GGCACTGATCCAAAGGGAAACCCTAGCACAGGTGTTCCGCAAGCCATCGCTTCAGCCATTACGATCCCGAAAGGTTCATTCCATTGAATGGGCATTAAAAAAGCAGCTGACTGTCCTAGTATTTCATTTTTTTGCTGGTCATTTACAGGGCCTACATACTGAATCCGGTCATTCAAAAAAGGTTTGATTTTTTCCTCGAAATAAAGCCGTCCTTCTTCTGGAATATTGCCGGCAATAATTAGTCTTCTGTTTGATCGGTTAGCAATTTCCACTGCTAAGTGTGTTCCTTTAATTGGTTCAATTCTTCCTAAAAAAGTCAAGGGTGCATCATCGGCAACAGTTTCTGAAAAGTTGTACCTGTCAATGGGTACACAATTGTATACTGTGAATGCTTCTGCATAAGGTTTTATCTGGTTGGAAATATAATTGCTGCAACCTGTAAATGCTAACGTGCCTTTTTTTGCTAATTGCACTGCTTTTTTAATCTGCGACACGGTTGGCTCCCGTTGGTAGCTCATGATTTTTGGCACATTGAGAGGCAATAACGGGGTCAAATATCCTAACCGGCTAAAGCTGTGAACAACATCGTACTTGTCTTTCAGTACCTGCGAAAAGAGCTGCCCGGTATGAAGTAGTGTATTTCGAAACCCGGTACTTTGCGTTCCCTTCCAACTAATTAGCCGGCACGGTACTTTAGACTCGGCATGTGCTAATAAAGTAACGTCGTGCCCTCTTGTTACATAGCCATTCACCAGGTCATCAATAATGCGTTCAATTCCACCATAAAGTTTTGGGGGTACTGGAATCTCAGGGTCGGCAGTTAATAATATCTTCATGATGGTGTTAAGTTCTATTTAAAAGCATACGGCTACTTGTTTAATGGCATATTTTCTAAAAGTATAGATTGAACTGGCTAATAACAATAGGCCGCCGCCAATAACAATTTTAGGTTTGTCTTTACCTACTTTTATTGACAAAAAATTTCCAACCCTTGACAAAATAGTCATACTTCGCTTCCGCTACATAATGATGCAAAACTTCCGGAACCGTTGGCCCGCTTATAGTTGGCAGCACCTTGTAATTTACTTCATCTAAAAAAATAGTTGGTTCATCCGCAGCCAGCATAGCGGTCAGGGCCTGTTCCTGTAAATAAGAGCTTCCCTCTCTTTTTAGAAGTTCATCTGTCCAATATTCTAAACGTTCCCAATTGATCATTTTTGAAGGAATACCTGCTACACCAACATTCAAACGTTCCGGTATTTTATCAGTTGCGGTTAGCTCCTTCATTAATTCATTCGTATATCCATAAGATTCAGTTACATCCCTCATAAACAAGAGTTTTTCAGGATTGGATAACCAGTTCAACAAATCAACGGGTTTATGAAAAAAAAGCATGTCTGAATCTAATACCAATTTCGGTCCATCACCTGGCAAAACATGCACGTCCGTTAGCTTACGCAGATGAGGATATTCAATCCGTCTTTGCCTCAGCACCGGGAAGTCTGTTTCTGGAATTTGTTCATCCAACAAGGTGCGAAGATGACTGCTCCTGATGACAGTTGTGGTAGTTGGAAATTGTTTGGCCACTTGTGCTTCCAGCTCATCGTTAAAAGAACCATCATCAATTAAAAATGCATGTATGCTTACACCTGCATTTTTTTGCAGGGAGTAAAGGCAAAAAGCGGTTTGGAACCAGTATTTCTTTCCAGTGAGGAAGTAGACATTATATTTTGGGCCTTCGCTATAAGTCACTTCTGTGAGGCCGGAAGCAGCAACCAGCATTTGCTTTTTACCAGCATTGATGGCGGTTGTTCGACGCACTCCTGTTTTTAAAGTTGTTTGCAATAACTCTAAAGGCCTGTAATAAAGATTGTATATTATTTTACCTGGACTCATTGTAGAAATTCGGTATCAAAGAATTTTTTGGTAGTTATTTAATTTCCGACAATCCTTCGAATAGCCCACAAGCTCCTCTCCACTTAATATAATTTGGTTCCGACTTCCATGCCTTGTACTTAATCCATGCTTTTGCCTTCCGAAGTTTTAGTGTAGAATGGGAAACTTTTTTCCATGGGGAAATACCATGTATAGAAAGCACCTTGACCCAGCTTTTGTTCATACTGTATTGAAGCTTGGATAAATATTCCTTACTCATTCTTTTGGCCGGAATAATATGATAAAACTTAAGTTCCGGAAAATAGCCGAGGGCATACCCACTTTTATAAATGAAGAGGTTGATATCATTGTCCTCACCGGACGCAAGATCATCACCCCTCCTACCAAGGGATTGTGCCTCTTTACTTTGTTCATAATATTCTATAAACTTCAGCATGCACTCCCGTTTTGGAGCTATTAGTATAGGTGAACAATCAGGATAGCTTGTAGCCGTTTCGTTTTTATTTAACTGTCGGATAATTGGATCATTTCCCAGATCTCTAATGGCCAGGCAAGTATAAAATTCATTTAACCAGCCAGGTGGTGTTTCTTCAAATATGGGAATCGTTTTTCCACCAATGATACCAAGTTCCGGATTGGACTGATAGATTTTTAACGCATTTTCCAGGTAGTCTGGAAACAAAGGCGTGTCATCATCTACCGTGATAATGATTTCATGTTTCGATTCTTTTACACCACGAACTCTTGCATGAATAAGCCCTAGTTTTTCTTCTATAATAATTTGATTGTCCAAATGCCAGCTAAGATCAAGTACTTCTTTAAGTGGTTGAGAACTGTTGTTGTCAATAACTATCAACTCCCATTGATCCTTTGACAATGTTTGGCTTTTTAAAGAGTCTAACACTTGATTTAGGTAAGTCAGCTTTGGATTATGTGCACAAATAATGACGCTTAGCTTCATAAGGTTACTTGAAAAATGTTGATGCTAGTTTTTGCTAAAATGTGTTTTGATTTTTCTGGGAAGTTTATATTCCAGGAAAAGGATCATCTTACGATGATTGATCCAAAAGCGGGAATAAGCTTTATTGAACCAGCCACTTTCACCCAGGTAATAAAAATATCTTTCTCTGTAAAATTGATCGTAATAGAAAACAGTTAAAGCTTCTTTGTTCTTATGGCCGGTGTGCCATGGTTTATGCTTACTGGTGAAATGGATAATAAAGGGATTCTTTTTAAACTCATCCAGGTACCAATTAACTTCCTCTTCCTTTAGTTTTAGAAACCGTCCAAAAGTAGATAGAGATGACAAAGTAATATTCCACCTGGGATCTAAAGTTTTCCATCTTCCTGAGACTATCACGTTAATTCCATCTTGATCAAATAGTTCTTTTGAAGTAAAATTTTTTTGTAAATATTCAAAAATCAGGTCTTTCAATTTGTGTTTTCTCCAAAATTCCAGGTTGAAAACTATTACTCCCGAATTACAATAAGCTGCATCTTCAGACATGGAGAGCTTATCCAAATTCGGTATTGCGGTTACAGTTGAAATATAAGGATTGTAAAAGTCTTGCACTCCCATGGCAGGTTCATTGCTAAATTCATATTCCCACAACGTATATAAATCTGTTTCCACAATAATATCACAATCCAGATAGATAGCTTTTTGATGAAATTCGGGAAGCAGGTCAGGAATAAGAATTCTTAAATATGCAGCCTTGCTTAAGATATTTGTTGCACGAACTGATTGAATACTATCTAAGTTGTATGGTATCCAGTTCAGTGTAAATTCTCTTTTTGATTTTTTGAAAACACGTTCAATCTTCTGTTTATTATACTCACTTATACCTCCGTCAATAATATACAATACAGGAATAAGGCCTTGTCTTAAATTTCTCAATGCAGAAAACATTGTTATGGCTAAAGGCATAGCGAATTTGTCATCTGCTCCACAAACTAAAGTCAACTGATGATAATCCAATTTTATTACTTCTGTTGCAGCTGTATTCATTTTTTGCAGAAAATATTTGCACTTGTACAAGTAGCGTAATCTTTAATCAATTAAGGTTTAGTGTTTGAATAAAATAATGCGCTACTTTTTCCGGCGACATATACTTATCGTAAACCTCCTGGTTCTGTTTTTTATATAGTTGCCATGTTTTATCATCGATACATTTCAGAGTAGGTTCAATAGAGCCCCAATGATGATCTTCCTGCTCAAAAATTTTGAATTCTCTCATGTCGAAATAAGGTTCGGTTAGCAAGCGATCCGTTAAAACAGGAATGCCGGTTCGTAATGCCAGCATCATAATGTTGCGCCAGCCCCAATGAAACCCACAGGCAAAAACTGCCAGCCGGCTTTTGGCCAGCATTTGCTCATAGTGCCCGATCGGTTCGGTGCGGTATGGAAAAAGGGAACGATCTAATGGCTCCCCAATACTTCCATCATATTCAATTGGTTCGGTCCAATTTAATACAGAATGTATGCTGTAATTTTTCTGATGTAGTTCCTTTAACCGGTTATGAAGGTGCAGGCGGTGGCGGGGCCAGCCCCATAGGGAATCGTTTAAAACGATATCGTACTGCAAATCATGATTGCGTAGATCGTTCATGATACTTTCCCTGATTTCAAATCCTTTGTAAACATCTGAGAAATCTGCGCCCTTCCCGGTTAGTTTATTCACCCGATGCTCAATGTTTTTATATTTCCGCTTAAACGCAGATGCCTCTACCGGTGACCCTGGAAAAGGCGCAATAGGAATAAATCGTTTGATCTTGTGGAAATGATCGCCAAGTGAAGAAATTTTTTTTTCAATTATGTCGCGGTACCATATTACATCACTTTCCTTCTGCCAGGAGTAAGTATCGACAAATCGCTTCTTTTCAAAAAAATCCGCATTATACCCTGCACAAAAATAAATATCAGCACACTTCATTAACGGTGACACTAAGGCAAAGGAATCTTCATTGTCAACAATGCATCGCAACTTTGTTTTTCCAGATTGCACCCCTATGAATGATAAGTGGCGTAGATCAGGAACGTCCTTAATTGACTGATCAAAACCAAAGCTGAATGCATCATTTAATTCCTTTTCGATGTACTCAATTTCCCCGTTATAGTGTAAGCGCATAAAACCAAAGCGAAGGAGGTCATTCCTATTTTCATGGGCATGTCGAAACCAGGTTATTTTCACAATCATAGGACAAATGGGACGGTGTGCTTCAAAAGTTACTACGCTGAACTCAGGATAGTAGTCCCGATTTAAGCTGTAAGGGAAAGCCTTGACCTTTCTTTTTTATTAATTGTTTCAATGTATAATCCTTCGGTTAGTTGCCCAATGAGATTTGGGTTATAGCCGTCTAAAATTCTTTTCCGGGCTTCTTTACCAATACTCTCTACATCATATACCCCGGCCACCGTATCAAGTATCGCTTTAGCAAGCTGCTGCGATGATTTAGGTGAAACAAGAATACCATTTTTTCCATGTGTGATCATGTCTGCCATGCCTCCGTTGTTTGTACCAATTACCGCTTTACCTGCTGCCATCGCTTCAAGGCACACATTCGGAAAATTTTCCCATAAACTGGGAAAAACACAGATCTGGCAATCAGCAATAAGGTCAGGTATTTTTAAGGCCGGTTGTTTTCCTGTAAACTCTAAATTGATGGAATATGGCTGCAGTTCCTGTTCAATATATTCCTGCATATTTAGCCCTTTTACAGGCGACTGTAATGGTTCGCCAATAAACCGGAACATCACATTTTCAGAAAATTTCACTACTTCCGGAATGGCTTTTATCAGAACCATGACTCCTTTCCTAACTTCAAGCTTGCCAACAAAGCAGATAATGATTTTGCCAGGATTTCTCTTTACTAGCGGAATGGCCAATAAGGCTTCAGAAGGTTTAAATGGTAAGGGAACAACAGCGATTTCCCTATTGCTATTCCATTCTTGGTTAATGATCGCCTTCAGGCTGTTAGAAGGACTTGATAAAGTTTCTGCCAGTTGAAACAATTCAAACTCAGGATCAACGTTTTTATCATAGATCCAGAATGGCTTTTGAACAATTCCTTTTCGCAAGCATTTGAGTAAAAAGAGAACTTTTTGAAAAGCTCCAAAGTGCCGGCCATTTAGTCTTGATACAAGAAAAGTAGGAGTATGTAGTTTAACTGTAAGCGGAATACCAGGAATGGTTTTCTTTACAAGTAATGCATCTGCGCCGTACTCACCAGATTCAATAATATCGAAGGGTTGAATAGTATGTTGCATTTTAAAAGGCTCAACTACTCTTTCCCTGAACTCCTTTGCGCCTTTTGCTTGTATCCGGTGAATAGTATAATTATCAAATGTTATTGTTTCTGATAATTCCAGATGGCCGGTAAACACTTCCACCTGATGACCTCTATCCGTCATTACTTTGGCAATTTGGCCAAGGTAAGTTCCAATGCCACCGCCAGCAATGCCCAAAGGGTGTTCGTATGAGATATATGCGATTCGCATTTTTAGTAAAGGAAAGTTTGATAACTAATTATAAGCTGCCATCAGTCACGAAGTGACAATAAGAGAAAATCCAAATGTATAGCTATGATAAAATAAAAGCAGGTGGCACTAAAATCCATTTGTGTCCGGGCTTCTTCGCAAAAGCCTTTTAATTCTGTGAGAGAGCCGGATGTATAATTTACGATTCAAAGTATCTAACTCTTTCTGTACTCTATCAAACTCATTATAATCAGGTAAAAAAGCCGGAAATTCTTTTTCAATCGTTTGCTTTTTTTCAGCAAGAACTGTCTTCCAATTTTCTGGTTTTTTACTAAGTCCTTCCCATTCACATTTAACGGAGAACAAAGGAATATGCTGGTAGGTTGCATTGTACTTACATATTGCCAACAGTTCAAATTTCCAGTCGGCAACAATCTTCATTCCCTCGTCGTACATGCCAACTGAATGATGAAGCAGCCTGCGAATGAATACACCTTGATGACATAAAAAATCATTTCGGAAATATTGAAAACTAAGCTTTTCTGAATGCCGCTTTTCTTTGATTTTACCGTTAATATTCCACATAACATCAGCATAAATAATATCAGCATTAATGACTCTGCCGGTAAAAATATCTGCCAAAGTAACATTAGAGTTGAGAACATCTCCTGAGTTAAGCATCAAAATATATTCGCCTTTAGCAACTTTAATTCCTTTATTCATTGCATGATAAATGCCATGATCTTTTTCACTAACCCAATATGTCAAATGATTTTTATACCTCTGAATAACTTCAACACTTGAATCTGTTGAGCAGCCATCAATAATGATGTATTCAACGTCTTTGAAAGTTTGGTTGTTAACGCTTTCAATGGTTTTCTGTAAGCCACAAGCGTTGTTGTAGTTAATCGTAACAATTGATAATTTACACATAGCTAGATAAAAGCTCCCGGTTATGCGTCGTAAAAATGTTTGACAATCCTTAATTCGTTATTCGTTTTATAACCCCAACCAAGAAAATAATAAAAAATTTTAATTGACCTATGGCTAATCTTTCTTCTCCTCAGTACGTTGACTATTATATGTGATGTAGCACCAACCAACAGCTTTAGTTTAGTTAGCTTGTTACTTTTTTTGAAATGTATTGCTTCCGTATAGTAATAAACAACGCCGGAACTCACTTCAAAGCATTTATACAGTTTATCCCTGTATTCAGCACTGAGCCTGTTTGCAGCCATAAAGTGTCCAAATATCATTTGTTCGCAGTAATACAGCTGGTATCCAAGAAGTATCAATCGCTGGCAATATTCATTATCCCCGCCGGATGTTAATTCAGTTCCTTTGCGGTCCGTCAAAAGGCTGGGTAATTTATCGTTGACAGTTGTTAAAAACAATTCTTTTCGGGTTACGAGACCGGCTCCCCATACATAGCCTCTTTGAGTTACATACCCTGTTTTGTGCCCTTGTTTTCCTACTGCATATCCCTCCTGGTATTCTTCAAACCATTCTGGTACAGCACCATCACTAACTATATAGCTTTGTCCACCAAGAGCTCCAATCGTTTTATCTGACTCCATGATTGTAAATGCATGTTGCAAATAGTTTTTATCTAACCAATTATCATCATCGCAAAAAACAATAAGGTGATACCTGGCAGTTTGAACGCCATGGTAGCGGGCAAAACTCAATCCTGGTTTTCGTTCGCTAACAATTTGAAAAGAAAAATTTGGTAAAGCAAGAGTTACCAGTATTTCTTCAGCAACAAGAGAAGTATTGTCTGTAGACGCATTATCAACAATAATGATTTCCCATTTAAACTTATCATTTACAATTTGACTACTTAAATGTTGAAGTGTTTCCGGAAGCCTCTTAGCACTATTGTAGCAACAAATAATAACAGATATTCCTTGATATATAGAATCCATGATTTTTTAATTAAAGAATTCGTTTTGATTCTTTCCTATCAAGTATTCTCCACTTTTCTTTAACAAAAATCCTTTTTCAAATAATATCTTTTCAATTTTATTCTCTTTAAGAACCTCATGATGCAACTCAATAGCTATATATCTTGTTTTATTTAAAAAATCAAGACTACAATCGTTATCAAGGAAAACTTGTTTTTCACTTCCTTCTATATCTATTTTTAAAAGGTCAATTGTTTTTAAATCGTACTTATCTACTATATCATTTATAGAAAGGGATTCAATAAATGGTCCTCTATTGGGAGTTTCGGTAACTGTTATTGACCATTCTTTACCATCCCTAAACGATCGATCAAAATACAGCCTAGCTTTTTTGTTCCAAATTCCCGTCTGCTCTGTGACTGAATTAATTTTGTTTAAAGAGAGATTTTTGCTTAAAAGCGAAAAATTATCGTAGTCAGGCTCAATAGCAATAATCGAAATATTAGGAAAGGCAGAATCAAACATAACGGATGAGATTCCAACATTTGCACCGGCATCGATAACTGTCTTAATTTTTTGTTTTTCATCTATCAATGAAAACAACCCTGCAAACTCATCCTTTACAAAAATTTGTATAAATACATCAATATCACTTGACTGCTTCCTTAGTAATACTTTATTGACCTTTAAACCTTCCTTTTCTATTTGAATGTATTTACCTTTTTTCTTTAGGAGATAACCTAAGGTCAGAAGATTAATATATTTTTTGTCTTCATAATTTAATTTTTCATAAACGTTAAACATGTCGAATTTATTAAATGCACGTGCGATGCATATCTGCAAACCCTGTTTAAGCGACCAACGTTGAAAAATTGGTTGAATTTTAGATATAATCATTTATAATTTTTGAGTTTGGTACGATAAAACCTCGGTCAATAGAATGAGGGTAAGTTCTTCCTTCAGTTGGAGATGTTAAAACTTCAAATGAAAGGATTTCATCTTGATAATCATAAGTTTCAATATTATGTGGGCCAATCCATACGGACATTGAATACGTGTCTGGTACTAGGCCAGTCAAATAAATTTCAAAATTTATCGGTTTGTTGAGTAAATGTTGATTTATAAATGGTTCAATTGATGGAATAGCCTGCATTATAGTGTTGCTAAGTCCGTTTTTAATATCAAAAGCAATAAACGCTGGGGCAAAACTGTCGCTTCCTCCTATAACCAATTTTATTTTCAGCTTTAAATCTGGCTGTTTTCCTTTTAGATCTATAACGACCTGTTTAACATAAGGTGTAGTCCTAATTGCAGTTGCATTCCAAGAACTGTTTTTTAGCCCCGACATATTACTATATCTTTTTACACTTTCTACTGCTTGGCCGTCAAAATCAATTTTGCCGTTTTTTAATAAGATTCCTTTATTGCAAAGCTGAGTAATAGAGGTCATATTATGGCTAACAAACAGTACCGTTCGGCCTTCCTCCTTGCTTACGTCACCCATTTTGCCCAGGCATTTCTTTTGAAACTCTGCATCACCTACTGCCAGTACTTCATCTACAATCAGTATCTCACTTTCTAGGTGTGCGGCCACAGCAAAGGCAAGCCGCACATACATTCCACTTGAGTATCGCTTAACCGGTGTATCAATATATCTTTCTACGCCTGCAAAATCAACAATGGCATCAAAGTGCTTTTTAATCTCGTGTTTGCGCATTCCCAAAATGGCTCCATTGAGGTAAATATTATCCCTTCCGCTTAAGTCAGGATGAAAGCCGGTTCCTACCTCCAAAAGAGAAGCTATTCTTCCCTTTACTTTCAACTTACCAGTGGTAGGTGCAGTTACCCGGCTTAATATCTTTAATAAGGTGCTTTTACCAGCGCCATTTCTTCCAATAATGCCAACAGAGTCACCCTGCTCTATATCAAAGTTGATGTCCCTTAAACTCCATACATACTCACTGCTTCCTTTAGTGCTTCGGTCGTTCGCTTCGCCAATCTTTAAATAGGGATCTTCTTTACCGCGTACGGTATGCCACCAGCGGTTAACATCATGGGTTAACGAACCGGTACCTATCTGGCCCAACCGGTACTGCTTCGATAAATTTTCAACTGAAATCGCCTTCGACATGAAATGGTATTTTAGTAGTAATAGGGTAAAGATTACCGGGATTGCGTAACCTTAAATGATGAAGAAATTATTCAGGTTATACAACACGAGTATTTGTACAAACTGGTTGAAATTGACACCGAAAGTTTTTCTCCTCGGCTTCAGTTTTAAAAAATTGGCTTCAATTTGCCTTACTGCATTTGCAATATTAAAGACAGCATTGTTGCGTGGTTTTGTTGGCTTAGCCTCAATATGCTTAATCATGCCATCCAATATACTTTGGGGATCATCAGGTTTTACATAACAGGCATTTTCGCCCATCATTTCCCTGTGACCTTCAAGGTTACTGCAGATAACCGGACAACCCAGGACCTCTGCTTCCAATAGAGGCATGTTTGTGGGCCCTAAAAACGTTGGCATCACAAGAGCAAGCGCATTTTTATAAAAGCTGTATACCTCCTCTGATGAAACAAACCCCGGCATCACTACCGTGTTTTGCAGGCTTAACTCTTTAACCACTTTTTTAATATACTCCAGGTTGCCTCTATCAGAGCCTGTAAACACCATCTTGATTTCCGGATGATCTTTGATCAGTTCCTTAAATGCTAAAAGAAGATTGTAGTGATTTTTGTGTGACCAGAACTGCGCAGGATAAAAAAAATAAGCCCTATTGTGCAGTCCATACTTTTCTAAACACTCAATTTGCCCGGATAAGGAAACGCTGAGGCTCGCCACCGTACCAGGAAACAAAGGCACTACAAACACACGGTCTTCATTAATGTTGGTATACTTTATAAGTTCTGCCTTCCCGGCCTCAGATTCACAATAAATGGCAAATGCTTTTTGCAGGGTTGTTTGAAAATAATTGCACCTGTCCGCGAAGCTGCCATTCATTGCCACTTCGGGGAAACTGAACATACTCCTGTGGCCAATATCCCAGTGCGTACTAACATAGGGATAATTGAATTTGTGGCTTTGCGGTGATAAATAATAAATGATGTCAATGCCGTGTCTAACCAGCTCTTTTTCAATCGCTTTTGTGTATGCTGTTTCAAACTCAGCCTGAAGCTTTTGGTGCAGGTATGAAATCAGTTTCGCCACCTTCTTTGCCGGCTGCAAAATACTATAGTTAAAATGTTGCTTGTACCGTATTTTTTTATTAATGTGCCTGTAGGGATCAATGTTTAGTATTTTCTTCTTGCCAGGCGCGGAAGAAGCAAACCCGGTGCTGATAAACCTAATATCAAGAGCGTTATGAAAATTATACTGATCAATAGCTTCGATCAACGCTTCATAATAAGAAAAGCCTCCGCCTATTTGCTTGTCAGGATAAGATTCAAGAAAGATCCCGATAGTCAGTTTATCCATTTACCGACAATAAGGAATTGATGACATAATCCTGATCGCCTTCAGATAGCCCCAGACCGCTGGGAATGTAAAATCCGTTTCTTGAGAGCTGCTCAGCAACTGGATGCTTGTCGAGTTGAAACAGTCCCATCTTACGAAATACAGGTTGCTCATGCATGCTCCAAAAGAAAGGGCGGGTGCTGATACCCTGCTGGTTTAAATGACTTACTGTGGCATCTGCAAGCTCGCAGGATTCGGCAACCAATCCATATACCCAATACACATTCTCTGCATCTGCCGTGGCATCTAACGGCTGTTGAAAATGCTTTAAGCTCTTAAGGCCCGTGCGGTAATAATTTCCGATCTGTTTCTTTTTTGCAAGGTGCTCATCAACTTTTTCCAATTGTGCTACTCCAAGTGCAGCTTGCAAGTTGGTCATACGATAATTCCAGCCCATGTCGTAGTGAACAAAGCGGCGGCCAGTAGGTTCAAACGATAAGTTGCGTAATTTTCGACACCTATTAGCAATTTCTTCATTATCCGTCACAAGCATGCCGCCTTCGCCCGTTGTTATTAATTTATTGGAATAGAAGCTGAATACACTGACATCGCCAAAAGTTCCGCACATTTTACCTTTATAGGTTTGTCCATGCATTTCAGCGGCATCTTCAATTATTTTGAGGTTGTGTTTTTTTGCGATGTCCAGAATTGGGTCCATGTCAACAGGCAACCCGTAAATGTGGACTACGATAATCGCTCTTGTCCTGGAGGTAACCTTTTCGGCAAGCTGTGTTACATCCATATTCCATGTTAATGGATCGGCATCAACCAGCACGGGCAAAGCTCCTGCACGTACAACAGAAAAAGCTGGAGAAATAATGGTGAACGCAGGCATTATCACCTCGTCGCCCCGCACAATACCGATAGCTTGAAGTGCCACATCAAGAGCGGCTGATCCGCTTGAAACAGCAATGCCGTAACTACGGTTTACATAATGGCTAAACCGGTTTTCGAATTCTCTATTGTACGGGCCTTCACTTGACACCCAACCTGTCTGCAAGCAATCTGCAATGTATTTGTGCTCATTCCCTCCAAGCACTGGTGTATTAACAGGTACTGCAGTCACGGCTTTTTTTTAGAACGAAACATATAGCCCAGGAGTCGAGACGCGGTTCTTTTCCACTCAACAACTCCTGAACATCCACTAGCTGGAAACCGGTAAATTCGGCGAGTAACCCAATTTCAGGAATACTAAAGTGCCGCATGGAATGGTTTTCGTTTATCACTTTCGTATTGTTAGCAATAGTATCCCTTACACTTATTTTATAATGTACGTTTACAACATTTCGATTTATAATAGAAACCGGCTCGGCCAGGCGTTCCAATTCCAGGTGCCCCTTTATAGAATGCCTGGTTCTTACTTCTGGCTGCTGATGGTGAATGGCAGGAGAGTACCATGCATCAAAAAGAAATAATCCGTCATTGTGCAGATGGTTGTTTACACACCGGAGGCAGGAGATAAGATCCCGGTTATCCGTTAGATAGCTCATAACATGAAACAGTGACAATGAAACATCAAACTTTTGATCTAATTCGAAGTTTCTGATATCTGCAACTACGGGTTGAAAATTTTCAATAGCCTTTGAACTTGCAAGTCTTACCATCTCGTCACTCCTGTCAATGCCCGTTATCCTGAATCCCAACTTGCTCAAAAAGGCTGCATGGTTTCCGGTGCCACAACCCAACTCCAGCATGCTTTGTGCGGTTGGGTGTAGACTTCTGATGATGCTGACAATACGGTTTACTTCCCCACTATAATCTTTGTCGTTGTAAAAGGCGTCATAGTACTGGCTATATCCATTAAAAGGGAAGCTTTCTATCATAACATAGTTTGAGGTGTGGCTGCCAGTTTACTGTTTTCAAAACGAATTTTGTCATCAGTGCCGCTGTATGGCCCTTGCTTCACTTCAATTATTTCAGCATCTTCCAACATCTGAAACCCATGCCCACCTGCTGCCAATAAAATAACATCACCTTTTGCCAATACCCGGCTTTCTAAATAAGCCTGGTCGCTATCATAAAAGTCGATACGCACAGTGCCAGACTTTATAAACAACACTTCCTGGGTAAGCACCACGCGGCGTTCAATATGGCTATGCATATGTGGTTCAATTATATACCCCTGAGGGCGGTTCATATAACCCAACTGCTGCGAAAAATCGTTTGGTGTAAAAAATTCAATTCCGCTTTTAGAAAAAGAAGCACGAATAATGATGGCTAAAAGCTGATCATTGTGAACATAGTGCTCAACCATGTGTTGGTAATTTATAGTCCCAGTAATTTTCTTTTAAAACCCACTCCCGCACTGTTTCTATTTCGGAATAAGCTTTTTGATGAAATTCAAAACCTTCGTTATACTTTTTATTCAGGTTTTCATGCAATTCTCTGATTGCTTTGGATGGGTTTTTTGTGCGGACATGATTGGCTATCCGTGTCAATTTTGCAAACACTCTTTTATAAAAATTTAAACTAAAGTTACTACTTGGCTCTACCTCTTGAACTTTCTGTGGTGGATATAAATTATTGTTACGCCGAAGGCTGGTGTAAGAGTCGCAAACACCTTGATAAAAAGCCCTCTTCTTAAAATAATTTTCTGTCATTCGTTTTGCAGACACATAGTGATAAAGCAAGGCGGATGGTGTGTAAAGAGCTTTACAATTTGTGGCTTTTGCCTTTAATGCAAGACCGGTTTCCCCGTCGCCCTGATATTGTTGCAACTGAGCGGGAATGTTGTCAGGATGGAAGCCTCCAAGCTTATGAAAAGTTGTTCTCCGGATAGAGAAATTAAGTCCCCATACATAGAGTGGATCAACATCAATTTCCTTATTTCCTAAATCCATTAAGCTAAGCCAGGTGCAGTATCTTCCACCGTAAGGCGTATCGCTCCAAAAAGAAGCCAACCATGTAGGAGGTTCGGTTTCATATTTGGGAAGATTTGGACCTGTAAGCAAGTGTATGTTCGGGTTGGTTTGAAATGCCTTGTCAACGCCTTTTAACCAAGCTGTATTTAATTCAACGTCATCATCAATAAAAGATAATATTTCTCCAGACGATAATTCTACGCCTTTATGCCTTCCGGTTAAGAGACCGGGCATTGCATCATGACAGTAAATAAAGTTTTGCAAAAGAGCGCCAAAGCGATTACAAATTTCCGCTGTGTCGTCGGTAGAGCCGTTGTTTACTACTATGACCTCAAATGCGTTCGGATCAAAAGTCTGTACAGTAATACTTGCCAATGTATTTTGCAGGCATTTTGCCCGATTGTATGTGGGTATAATTATGGAAACCTTCAACTTATGATATTTTGCCTTACCTGTTTTCCAAAGCAGTTGTATTTCTTAGAGGCGCATTAACCACAGATGTTATTCACATGTTTAATTAGCGAACACATAAGCGCTACGCTCTTTTGCAAGCGCATTTAAATAGTTGCCAAATAATTTACCGGCAATTTTTTTTTTAATGTGGTTAAACATGGCCAAATAAGTGTTCTTTGTTTTTCTTCTCAGGAAACCATGTTTGGTAAATAAAAAGGCAAAACGGTAAAATCAAAAATTAGTTCTGTTCAATGACTTATTTTTTGACGCGGCACCGTAGTGAACAAAGGAATTCCTGTATTGGCTTGGTAACAATAAAAATGACTTCTTATGCTTTACCTGCAAATCGTTTTGAAAATAGGCGGCTGAATCAAAAACCTGAATTGTGTACGCCACCAGACGTTAACAAACTGGTACTGCTTCGATAAAGGTTCACCACTAATCACCTTCGGCATGAATAAATAAAATGGGAATTGTGGGGGAAAGATTCACAAACACTAAACCGTATCCATAAATGTTTTCTCTACCCTGTTAAACAACACAATGCCCGCAAACAACGCAACAAGAGTAAAGCCGATGCTGTAGAGTACTGAGGAAGGAGTTACAGTACCAATACCGAATATAGCAAGTCGAAAGGTTTCGACGATAGGAGTTAATGGATTGGCCATAATTAGCCATTTATAACTTTTGTTTTCAATAAACGATAAAGGATAAACGATAGGCGTTATATACATGTATAACTGTACTGCGAAGCCTAGTAACACACTAAAATCTCTATACTTTGTGGTAACAGAGGAAATAATAATTCCAAGCCCCAATCCTAGCAAGGCAAGCTGAATAATCAAAAGCGGGATCAATAATAACTCCCAGCGAAATTGAAAGGGAAAGCCGTTGAAGTGATAGTAGGTGATAACTGCCGTAAGCAGAAGTAGTTGAATACCCAGCTTTACTATGTTGGAGATAACAACAGAAATAGGCAATACGAGGCGGGGAAAATAAACCTTACCAAAAATGGAAGCGTTGCCAACAAAAGTATTGGAGGTGTTTGTGAGTGCACCGGAAAAATAACTCCACAAAGTAATGCCCGACATGTAAAAGGCAACCGGGGCAATACCATCAGTGGGTATTTTAGCGATTTTGCCAAACACCATAAGAAACATGGCAGTGGTGAGTATGGGTTGTATAAAGTGCCAAATAGGGCCTAAAATTGTTTGCTTATACTGCGCTACAAAGTCGCGGCGTACAAACAGCCACATAAGGTCGCGATACTGCCAAACATCCTTTAGATGAAGATTAAAAAGCTTGTCGTGTGGCTTTATCTCAAGGTCCCAGTCCTCCATTGCGGCCTGGTCTTTTTTCTGTACAGCCCCGGGGTAAGAAATAGCAGTAGTGTTGTCCATCAAGGGTAAATATTAAACCGTAGTACTTTTTTTCTTTTTAAAAACTTTTGCAATGCGGCTGATCTTTTCATTCCGCTCGAAGTAAGCATTGTTCTTAGTATAGCCGTATCCATAATAACCGTACTTCATACCGGTTCTTATGCCATTGTATATAACACAGGTGTTAGTAAACTTGCCGGTCTCCATCAGGGAGTTTAAGTACTGGAGCTGCTTTTTCTTTGTATAGCTTTCCCGAATAACAAAACCGATAAGGGTGCTATACTTCTGCAGAATAAGGGCATCCCCAACAAGGCCCACCGGCGGTGTATTGATAACGATGGTATCGTACTTGTCACTTAATTCATTAAACAACTCATCTGCCTTATCACTGACTATCAGGTCTCCAACATCTGCTATAACACGGCCGGATGGGTACATATGCAGCGAAGGCAACTCTCCCACGTGCTGCACAATGTCAGCTAGTGTTGCTTCTCCCATTAAGTAATCCTTGATGCCCTTTTCGGTTAACGTAGCGGGCATGCTTTCATCGGGCTTTCGAAGGTCGAAATCGAGCAGGGCAACCTTCTTCCCTGCTTTTGATAAAACTGCCGCCAGGTTCAGGCTTACAAAAGATTTTCCTTCGCCACTGCCGGATGAAGTGATGAGAATAACCTGCTGCCGGGCGCCTTTTTGTAAAAAATTAAGGTTGGCCCGCATAATCCTGAACTGCTCACCAACGATGCCTCCTTCAAGGCTCGGTAGAATCTTATTTTCAGAGCGTTTAATGAAATTAATCTCGCCGACAATCTGTGCAGTAGCTCCATTTTCAACTTCGTCCTTGCTTTTAATCTTATCGTTCAACATCCCGATCAGGAAAATAACAACTACCGGCATAACCAGGCCGATTATAGAGCAGTACACATAAACTGCTTTATGATCGGGAGAAACCGGACCATAAGCATTCGCCGCGTCAATTTGTTCGTATGGCGTTGTAGTGGTTTTAGAAAGTGCCGTTTCTTCCCGCTTTTGTAAAAGGTACAGATACAAGCTTTCCTTAATGGATTTCTCACGGGCTATCTCTCCAAGCAGGCGCTGTTTCTCTGGTAAACCTGAAACACTCGAACGGAATTGACTTCCCTGCCTTGAAAAATTAGACGCCTGCAAGTCTAGCGCTTTCATATTGTTGTTTAAGTTATCCAGGATACCCGTCCGGAAATTTGCAATCTGGTCATCAATATCTTTTAAAATAAGGCTGCCTGGCGCCACTTGCGAAACAAGTGATTGCTTTTTTAAAAGGGCCTGGTTATAGTTAGAAATCAGCGAGCCTAAAACACCATCTGTTGTTCCGCCGGAAGGAAGCACCTTATCCTGGGAACTGGTAAGAGAAGTTTTAATCATGCTCATGATGCTTTTTTGGGTAGCTATATTATCCACGGCTTTTTGTGCTTCGCCAACCGGGGTACCATATGTGCCAGAACTTGCACCTTCCACTATTAGGTTAGAACCCTGGTAAGCAGCCATATTTTTTTCAACACCTTTCAATTCATCAGATAATTTACCCAGGCGGTCTTCTATAAAGTAAATTTTGTCCTGTGCATTTCTGTTCTGATCATCAAGGTTCATTTGAATAAAGGCAGCAACCATTTTATTGAGTACATCTTCACCACGTTTGGCATTCTCGATAGTTACGTTTAACGCAATGTTAGAGGTTTTGCCAATGACATTTACTGAAACCTTGGGTATTAATTCATATACTGTGGCTAACACAGAATTCCATCTAATCAGGTAGGTCTCATTGCCGCTTAAGCCGGCCTGGGGGGTGAGTGAAAATGTATTTCCATTGATAGCAAATGGCTGATTCCAGGGTACTGTTTTCGTTGTGGGGTTGCCATCGTCGCCATATTGAATGGTGCAATCTTGATTAGAGAATTTAGTTAGGGTCAACTTAATACTTCTGGAACTGTCCTGGATATCTTTAGGGATCAAACGGAACGGTGCATTGTGGTAAACATCTGTTTCATTAAGCCTTCCCTTAAGGTAATAAGAGACATTTAAGTCAGAATTTCTAACCACCATTGACATCAATCGTGCCGATCGCAGTCGTCCAAGCTCATTATCGAGATTGATAGCGGATCGCCCCCCGTTCATGGCAGTATTAATAAGGTCAGAAGAACCCTGGGTACTTCTTGAAGTGGTTGTTTCGCCCCGTACGTTGATGATAGTATTAGCTTCATACAAGGGTACGGTATAGCGTATGTAAACATACCCAACTCCTAAAAACAAGAATAATGAAATAAGAAACAGTGGCCAGTAATAGAGATATGATAGTACCGTATCCTTCAGCGACTTACTGCTTTTTGTCCCATTCATCTGAATAAGGCTTTGAAACTCGTTCTTCATATAAAACAATTAATTACGCGAAAACAATAAAAACAGTGAGGTGGCAACGCCAATAAAGCTAAAACCTGTCTGAATAATGTTGAGCACATTTGGCTTGTCTTTCAAGGCCTTAAGCTTGGTTTTATTTGCATTGACGTAAACTATATCATTCTGTTGCAACTGGTAAACGTGAGACTCAAATAATGCCGCTGATCGCAGGTCGATTTCATACAATTGCTTAACGCCGTTATTGTCCCTGATAACTGTAACATTTTCCCTTACACCCGTAGGGGCCAGGTCTCCTGCTGCACTAATAGCGTCGAGAATAGTGACCTGGTCTTTTGGAAAAATTTTAGTACCTGGACTATTAACGTCGCCAAGCACATTAATAGTAAATTGTTGAAGCCGCACAACTACCGAGGGATCTTTTACGTAAGGATTTAGTTTAAGCCTGATAGCTCTTTGTAGCTCTTCCCTGGTAAGGCCGCCCGCAACGATTTGGCCAACAACAGGAATTTCAATTCTTCCATTCTGGTCAACCAGGTACCCCTGGCCAGCTACGATATTAAAAATCGCCGCATCTTCTTGTTTTAGCGTGTTGCTATAAATTTGAATAGCGAGCATGTCTCTTGGCTTAATGGTCAGCTCTTCCAATTTTGCTTTTACAACAATATGCCGGTCATTTTGAAAATACAGGTAATCCCGGTTGATCTTTTTTGCCGGGTCGCAAGAGGCTAACAAAATAATAACAGAGAAGTAGCCAATGATTTTACTAACATTAGCATTGAGCAGCATTTTAGTAAAAATTTTAATAAGCATTTGATGTTGACTCATTTGATTTGTCTACAATTATGAGAGTTAAGTATTGCTTTAATTCGTGGGCAAAAGGAACGGCTTCGCCTTCCTGAGTCACACTTTCTCAGCTGACTCAACACTATTTCCGGGCTAGATTGAGGTTGCAATTATAGAACTTATTCTTCTATAATGCAATAGCTTATGAGCATAATGAGCGTAAATCGTTCCATCCATTTGCAAGTTGTTACAGGTGTTTTTTATAAAGCAGTTAATTGTTTATAACCTTATCAATAATGCATAGTGAATTACATTGATAAGTGTCAAAGTGCTAGACTCTTTATCCTATCATATAAATTTTTAGCGTTACCAATGTCTGGTGGCATATAAATGCTAAGATGTAAGTTGGTCAAGTATTGGTTGCGCCGATCTCATATTTTCTGGCCGGCTGATGATGAATCAGTCAAAACAGGGTGTGGCTCATACCCTTAATTCAAAATCTTCCTAAGGTTTGATTGATAAGTGGGAAACCCAAATTTTGATAAAACAGCAGTATCATTCGGTAAATAAGAGGTTATATCTGTGAGCAATTTAAATAGAGCTCCAACTATTTCTTCATTATTTAATGGATTTATCAGTAAACCAAAGGTTCCCCCATCCAATGCATCTACCGATCCATCTACATTACCAGCAATAACAGGCTTACCATAAAACAGTGCTTCAATAAACACAATTCCAAATCCTTCGCCTGTACTGGGCATAATATAAATATCCGCCATAGTAAAATAAGCTTCCGTTTCTTCTTCTGCTAAAAAACCGGTTAACGTCACATGACCTTGAAGTCCGAGGTCATTGATTAATACATCGAGCCTTTCCTTTTCTGAATCATCGTATTTACCAGCGATGAGATACCGGGTTTTGGGATATTTTTTTAAAATAGCTGGAAGAGCTGTGATAACTCTATCATACCCCTTGTATTGCTCCGACGATTTTAACCTGGTAAGAGTGAATAATATTGTATCGTCCTCGCTAAATCCATATCTGCTTCTTAAATCCGTAATGGTTGCCGGCTTTAATTTCTTTTCAAGGAATGGATCCAGGCAATTGTTTAATACTTTGAGTTGATTGTTTTTCAAATGAAAAAGTGATTGCATCTTTTGTTTGGTAAACTCGCTTACTGGCAAAACAAGGTCAACCTTTTGTAGCATCCTAACTTTCCAGAACGGTAAAGGTTTCCATACTTCAATACCATGTGCAATCAAAATTAGCCGGGTTTTTGGCGAAAGCAACTTAATCAGAAAACCGACAAGTAATAAGTTGATATGACCCAAGACTATCGTTTCACATTGTCGGCCGATACTAATGGCTTCTTTAATAAATTTCAACCGGTTGCCAGAGTAAGCCCGAAATGCAACCGGAGGGATATATTTATCGATGAGATCGTGCTGGCCGTCATACATTGAAAAGAGCTCGAAATCTCGCCTTTTTTCAAGCATGATTTCATGCAAAGCTTTGCCTGCAATCCGGCATACTTTTTCGATACCGCCGGTAGATGAAAACGTATTAAGTGTAAGAAAAAGCAGCTTCTTTTGCAACTTGATGATTTTGTACTAAAACTAATGACATTACTTGCGACCAATGCCGCTCCCCTTTTAAAAAGGCAGAATAGGTCTTGTTGATTTCACCTGTCGACTGGCTCATTTGATCTTTTACCCATTCATTTTTTGCGAGCCACTCCTGAAATGGAAAAGCAAATCCCATCTTAGCTCGGTTATAGATAGCCTTTGGTAGAATGTCATCAAAAGCCTCAACTAAAAGTTTTTTCCCTCCTCCTTCGTATTTAATATCTGACTGGATTTGCAAAGCAAACTTAACAAAGTCAAGATCTAGAAAAGGCACCCTTATTTCAATTCCGTGAGCCATGCTCATTACATCAGAATCACGCAGAAGCTGATTTTGCATATAAAGATTCATTTCCATCCAGCTTGCCTGGTTTTTAAATGTCAGATGATTGACAACAGGCGTTCCAGGCAGCTCTTCTAACAGCGACCAAACCTGTTCTTCTGCAATTCCTAACGATCTGGCAATCTCAGATGGAATAAACTGCCCTCTTAGAAATAAATACTTCCCTTTGATACCGGGCAAAGTAAGGTAGGCCAGACGCTTAATTTTTTTTGAAGTACTATACCTTCCTGCACGTAAAGTATATGCAGGCAGTTGTTGCAAAAATGCAGCTTTTTTTAAACGGTTGAAAGATGGATAACCCCCAAATAATTCATCTCCGCCTAATCCTGAAAGCACTGCCTTCAGGCCACTTTCTTTCGCATATTTCGATATAAACCATGTATTGATGCCATCATTACTCGGTAAATCCATGGCTTTCATGATAGCAGGCAGGCTATTACTAAAATCCGTTTCTGTTAAACAAAAAGCCTTATGGTTTCCATTAAGCTTTTCTGCTATAATGTCTTGATATTGCTTTTCTGAATATTGTTGTTCGGAAAAATAAATTGATAAAGTAGTTAATTTTTCCTTCACACTTTCCCCTGCCAACAGTGCAATTAAAGATGAATCAATACCGCCACTTAAAAATGCTCCTATTGGTGCATCCGATAAAAGATGACGCCCAATAGAATGTTTCAAACTTTGCCTGAGATGATCTATTATCTCATTTTTATTACCTAATTTTTCCAGGTAACTTAAGTGTGCATACGAATGAAATTCAGATGTTTGCGCCAAAATATCGTATTGCAAATAACAACCTTTCGATAGCGGTCTCACGAATTTTAGGGTGGTAATTGGTTCTGGGAGATGCCCATAGGCCATAAAATAAACTGGCCAGTTCTCATTTTCCATCTGAAGCTCCGGGAGGCTGGCAAGAGCTTTAACTTCTGACGCAAAATAAAGTTCTCGGTTATGCAAACTGAAATATATTGGCTTAATCCCTGTTTGATCACGCACTAAATACACTGTATTATTTTGCCGATCAAATAAGGCAAACGCGAACATACCGGCAAAACGTTTGAAAGCCTGAACTCCCCATGCGGAGAAAGAAGCGAGTATAACCTCCGTATCAGAAGTACTCTTAAAAACAAAACCTATGCTTTGGAGGTCTTCTTTCAACTCTAGGTAGTTGTACAGTTCTCCATTGTAAGTTATAATTAGCCGATCATCATTGTAGCTCATAGGCTGGTGGCCACCAGGCGAAAGGTCAATTAATGAGAGCCTTCGATGTCCGAAAACAACAGGGTATTCCTGGTCAATATAAATGCCTTCATCATCAGGGCCGCCATGTTTCTGCATTTCGCACATAAAGCTTACTTTATGTTGCAGTGAATCGACAGAATGTTGAGAACTAATAATGCCTGCTATTCTACACATGGGTTATTAAAATTAGATACACGGATTAGTGAATCAATGAGTGTTACCAAATTGTTTTCTTCAAGATAAAAGAATAAATTTTATATAACTCATCTCTTTAAAATGTAATGGAACTTACAATTTCAATTGGCAAAAGTAGAAGTTAAAAACAACAATTCATATAGCACAACATTGAGGCGTGCAATAAAATAGTCGGCTATAACTATCAATGGAAAGTTGTTTTTTTATTCGAATCGAAATGCACTAAAGCATCACTATCGCAACTCCCGGACAATGATTCATTCAAAGAACAATAATAGCTACTGTTATACTAATAAAAACTTCCAACATTCCATTTGGTTTATAAGAAGAAAAAATTATCATTTTGTAATTAATTTGGAAATACAGAAATTTTAATTTTCTTTGTGCTCTTTAACTGCTTTCCACCAACACCTCCCAGTCCAACCCTGCAACAAAAGCCACGTTTAAAACCTTTCTGAGAAATCCACACTTAATCAAATTTCTGATTAAATCAAACATGATTATGAAAAGGATTTTTTGTTTTGCATTGATGGCGTTATTTACAACCAACAGTTTAGTTGCACAAGAAATTGCGGACGATGATGCTTCTCCGCAAAGTCAATCTGATGAAATTTGGGGTAAAAAACAAAAAAACACAAACGACAATAGTAGTGTTCTTAAATGGAGGCCTCCACCGCCAAGTACTGCGGCACCAATTGATGGAGGAGTGCTACTGTTACTGGGTGCAGGTGTGCTTTATGGCAGAAAAAGACTGACCAAAAAGACTGCATAAACATTCCTTGAAAATACGCTTGTAATTGCTCTTTCGTTAAGAGCGAATGCATCATCGTTTTTATTTCTCTCCAACTTCTAGGTTAAAACTAATGACAGTAAGCTTGAATGACTCATTTTCAAGCATCCTCATTTCATTCTTTATAGTTTATAAAATCTTTCGATTAATCGCTAAAACAACTGTTATGAAACGTAAACAAATCCGTACCAAATGGCTTATGGCAGCCATGCTTAGTTTGTGCCTCACCTCATTCAATGTCGCTACCCATGCTGCTGATTGGTATGTGGCAACTACAGGAAACAATACAACAGGAAATGGAACCAGTGGAAACCCCTGGCTAACAATTTCTTTTGCAATTACAAGTGCAACCTCCGGGGATGTCATTCATATTGGAACAGGGCAGTTTGTTGAGCAATTGGAAATTTCCAAGAGTCTTACTTTGCTTGGAGAGGGAATAAATCAAACAACAATTCTTTCACCAGCCGAATTGGCTTTATCCTTTTCAGCTTCTTCGCCTATAGGTGCAAACTATTACGCAGTAATTAATATTCACGATGCAAACAATGTGAATATAAAAAGCCTCACAATAGACGGGAATAGTTTGGGTGATAATAATACGGTATTTCTAGGCGTAAGCTATCACAATGCAGGCGGACTCGTTGATAATTGTAAAATAATCTCTATTGTAAATGCGCCACCTTATACAAGTGAGTTTGGCTATGGCCTTTTTGCATTAGCAGATAATGGCATCAATAGAAATGTAACAGTTTCCAACTCCAGCTTTATTATTTTTCAAAAGATCGCAGTAGGTTTTTTGGGTAATAATCTTACCGGAGTTGCAGACGGAAATGTTATTGAGGGAGCAGGGCCAATTTCTTCTTTAGCTCAAAATGGTGTACAAATTTCATTTAATGCTACCGGTACTGTAAAGGATAATAAAATTAAAAATATAAGTTACGAAGGGTATGATAAAACTGCAACAGCCATTTTGGTTGATGGCGCCAGGTCACCTGTCTCCATTACAGGAAATGAAATTTTAGATTGCCAAACAGGTATATATTGTATAGGTGGTGGTGGGATAATAGCACAGAACAAATTAATTTTCAGTTCGACCAATTACAATGCTATAGTACAATATTGGTGGGGAATCTTAGTAAGGAAGGGTACGTATTTAATTAAAGAAAATGAAATTGACGGTGGCGGAGATGGAACAGGTATTGATGCTTTTGCTCTTGCTAATGACAAAACCATTGTAACAATAATAAATAATATTTTAAAAAACCTGGAAACAGGAATTTCTACGGAAGTAGATGAAACACCGGGTTGTGTCACCGGTGACATTCATTACAACAGTATCACTAATACATTAGAGCCTTTATACAATAACCAGGATCCAACAACTGAATGTCCGATCCCAGACGCAGAATGTAATTGGCTGGGTTCTGCAAAGGAAGATGATTTTACCAGCACAGATCCTACCAAGCCACACATAGTGGGGCAATTCAACTATGAGCCCTGGCTGACGAATGGGACAGACCAGCAACCAGAAGTCATGGGCTTCCAGCCCTTACCAGATGCCTGCGGTACGCCTTGTATAAATTTGGAAGGTACTGCCAGCCTGAAGGAAACTTTCCCGTACACTTTCAACACGGGTTTCTATAAATCGCTGGCAAACAGAACCTTTACTGGCTCAACAGGGACATGGACAGTAAATTCGAACGAAAATGCAACCATGGTTGTAACTACACCTTATTACTCCCCATCCACATCTTATGCGCTAAAGGTGGTGAACTTTAAAACTTATAACTGCGCAAATGGCTGGGCGAAAGCAGTATCACCTAAACTCAATTTAACAGGCCCATGCTGTCCTGAAAATGTGAAATTCAACTTCACCTTGTGGACATACAACGTAGTTTGTAATGATTTAAAGGCGAAGCTGGAGATAGACTTCTCAGCAGATAATGGTGTTACATGGAATGAAGTGTTCTCGAAGACTTCAGGTCAGTTATGGAGCCAATATGGAGCTAATGGTAAAGTTGCTCTTTCTATTCCAGTACCTACAATATTTCAAACCGCCAATTTCCGTTATCGCATACGTGGGGAAATGGAAGCAGGTGATAATAATAACTTTTATGTGTTTATAGATGATATTAAATTCACTTCACCAACGGTTTGTCCTCCACTTGGCACGATTGGCGACTTTGTTTGGAAAGATGTAAATGCCAATGGCAAACAGGATGCTGGTGAGCCAGGAATACCAAATGTTACCGTTAAACTGCTTCTTCCTAATGCAAACACCCTTACAAAAACAACAGATGCAAATGGGGGTTATCTATTCACTGGCTTAGTAGCTGGAAATTACAGTGTTACATTTACAACACCAACAG
This sequence comes from Flavisolibacter sp., assembly GCA_028288675.1. Taxonomy (GTDB): domain Bacteria; phylum Bacteroidota; class Bacteroidia; order Chitinophagales; family Chitinophagaceae; genus Flavisolibacter. Next base: position 26,220 of record JAQBNG010000048.1, read on the forward strand.
GCTTTGTACCAACAATCGCCAATCAGGGGACTGACGATGGACTGGACAGCGACCCGGTAAATGGTACCGTAGCTGTTACCCTGGCAGCTGGTCAGATCAACAAAACGATTGATGCGGGTTTTAAGGTTTATACTTGTACGAATACTGTAAGTCACATTGAAACCTTCCCTAATAAGTTTAATACTTATTTTACACCATCCTTGTATAACAAAACTTTTGTTGGTTCGTCCGGTACATGGACGTCGAATTCTAATTCACGTGGTACCGTAGTAGTTACCACTCCATACTACTCCCCTTCCAGTTCATATGCACTTAAAGTAGTCAATTATAATACAATAGGTTGTGGTGCCGGCTGGACCAAAGCAATGTCCCCGAAAGTAGACCTATCTAATCCTTGTTGTCCTGCGGAACTTAAGATGACGTTCACACTATGGACATACAAAGTGGTGGCAAATGATTATAAGGCAAAACTGGAAATAGATTTTTCAAGCAACAACGGTGCTAACTGGACGGAAGTTTGGTCTAAAACATCAGCTCAACTGCATAGCAGCTATGGGGCAAATGGAAAAACAGTTATTACTATATCTGTTCCTCTTGCTTATCAAAACACCAACTTCCGTTATCGGATCAGGGGCGAAATGGAAGCTGGTGATTGTAACAACTTCTATGTGTTTATTGATGATATAAAGATTGGATCCCCGGCAGTTTGCCCTACCACTTCTACCTACGTTAACGCAAGGACAACCGGTACAGAAATAGCTGCTGAAACTCCGACGGCAGAAACAGTTCTAGGAACAAGTCAGGTACAGGTTGTTGAAGAAGTAAAGACAAACAATAATGTAGAAGCAAAGACAAACAATAATGTGATTGTGTTCCCAAATCCAAGTGTCGATGAATTTGAGCTTCGCCTGTCCTCAAAAGAATCAACACCTGCAACCATGCGAGTTGTAGATATGTTTGGAAGAGTAATAAAGACAATGAGAATAGCAGCAAATAGCTCTACCCGGTTTGGAACAGAATTCAAAAGAGGAAGTTACTTAGTTGAAATTTTCCAGGGAGACAGAAAAGAAATTGTGAAATTGGTAAAATTATAAGTAGTTCAAAAGCACATATAAAAAAAGCAGCCCCAAAGGCTGCTTTTTTTATATAAACCATATATGTCAAACAGAAATAATGCTAGAATTTTTGTTTCTTGATTTTGGCAATCACAAAGAGCTCATTGCCGCTGACATCTAAAATTTGTTGACTGTTTTTATCCCAGCCAGATATTTCACTACGTCCGTCGCTTCCAATCAAATAAGGAACATCTTTGAAAACTGTTGCAAAAAATTCTGCGCTTAAACAATTTGGATGAACCTGTCCCCAAAAATTATGGAATAACTCTGGATTTTTTAGTTTTAAATCTGCAGACCCATTGGGACAGTAAGCCACAAAAAAGCCATCATCAGTCAACAGTTTTTTAGCTAATTCAAACATATTTTTTATATCGGGCAAGTGCTCAATGACGTGTGAATTGAAAAAAATATCGACACCGCTATTCAACTGATTTTCGTCCGTCAAAATATTCACCCCAATTTTTTTCCCAAATGTGGCCCTTGGTTTAGAGAGTTCATAGGACTGAACTTTAAATCCGGCCTGCATTAATTGATAACTTGTGTAACCCCAATTGGCGCCATAATCCACCACGCTTGGTGCAGCTTTGTCGGATAATGTCTTTAAAATTTCTATTTTATCGCTGTAATCTTTTCCTGAGCCTGCAAAATTAGAAGACAAGAGTTCTTTTAGCTCCAATTCTGATGGCAAGTCTGTAGTTATACCGTCATGTTGCTCGTAGTCTTCCTGGTAAAATTTTCGGTTAAAACTTACTGTATCGATTGGGTGACGAAACATTAATTTACATTCTGCACATTCGTTTAGTGTAGTTAAAATATATTTACTGTCTACTTGAGTATGACGATTGCTTTTACAATAGGGACATATCTTAGCTGATCTAATTCTCAAAAGGGAACGGAGGAGGTACTGTGATTTAGTCATATAAAAATTTATGTTTTGGTAAGCATTTAAAGATATGGAGTTATTGTAAACGATAAAAAGCGCTTTTAGCAAGGGTGCAGTATTAAAAGTTGTTGTGTAAGGGACTTAATTAATTCAGTTAGCACAATTTTGACCTTATTAAGCAAGTAATACTCTGGTGCCTGTAATTACCAAATTGCAGCCCTGTTTCCTGAAAAATAAAATTGTAGGCATAACCTAATTTTAAAAATGAATAATATAAGATCGAAAGCAAAAACCAGAAGCTTTCCCTTATTGACACAAACACGGATAATAGCTTTGCTTTTTGCTGTGCTAATTTGCACAATCTTTCTTTTTAAGGTATTGCCTCTTCTTTTTGCAAAAGAAAAAGGCAATACCGCCATCGATGATGCTGTACCCCAGGTGGAGGAGTATATAAAAAAAAATATTTTAAAAGATTCTGAAAGTTTAGAAATTATTCATTGGTCAAAACTGGTTAAAAGGACCACCCTTGACATGCTTCCATATCGGGTTGGTGTAGTCTATAAGATAAAAAAAACCAACGGAACTTTTAGAATGGAAAGCAAAGTATTTGACCTGGATAAGAATAAAAATGTCATGTTTGAGGTGAGTGTGCCGCCTTTCGAAAATATGTAAAAAAAGCTCATCGCAATTGCATATATAACTAATTACACTTGCAGAGCATAGAAAATAATCAAATTAACAGTTCAATTTCTCTAAAGTCATTAAGTGGAATAAAATGTCTTCTACAGCATACTTTCCTTTTGGTAAAATTGTAATCTTCGAAAGCGGGATTAAAAAATGCGAAACCGGGTAGGTTTCGCATTCGTGAGAAAGCGGATTCTTTTTATCGTTCTTCAAAACGATTAATGTAAGAATGGATTTGATCTACGCTTATTTGAGAAAAAGTATTCACCTTATTTAAATCAGCTTCTACCATTTCCTGAACCAGCATTTTAAGGTCATATTTCGGTTCCCATCCTAATTTGGTCCTTGCTTTAGTGGCATCGCCAATCAACAATTCCACCTCAGTTGGACGGAAATAAGCGGCGTCAATTGAAACGATTTTCTTACCTACTTCTAACTGGTAATCAGGGTTAGTGCAGGCAGCTATCACGCCTACTTCATTAATGCCTTCACCTTCAAATTCAATTTCAATTCCAGCTTCTCCGAAAGCCATTGTGATAAAATCCCGTACAGATGTTGTTGTGCCGGTAGCAATCACAAAATCTTCGGGTTCATCCTGCTGAAGAATACGCCACATGGCTTCAACATAATCTTTTGCATGACCCCAATCGCGGCGGGCACTCAGGTTACCTACAAACAAACAATTTTGATGGCCATTTGCAATAGCAGCAACAGCACGGGTAATTTTGCGAGTTACAAAAGTTTCTCCTCTCAACGGGCTTTCATGGTTAAATAAAATACCGTTGCAGGCAAACATTCCATAAGCTTCACGGTAGTTTACGGTAATCCAATACCCATAAAGCTTGGCAACGCCATAAGGACTGCGTGGATAGAAAGGTGTAGTTTCCTTTTGCGGAACTTCCTGTACCAAACCATATAATTCAGATGTAGATGCCTGGTAAATTCTCGTTTTCTTTTCCATACCAAGAATGCGGATGGCTTCTAACAAGCGTAACGTGCCAATTCCATCTGCATTAGCTGTGTATTCGGGGGTATCAAAACTCACCTTTACATGGCTCATAGCCGCAAGATTGTATATCTCATCGGGCTGTGTTTCCTGTATAATGCGAATCAGGTTAGTGCTATCGGTTAAGTCTCCATAATGTAGTTTAAGGCGCACGTTTCTTTCGTGAGGATCCTGGTACAAATGGTCAATACGGTCTGTATTGATCAGGGACGAACGGCGTTTGATACCGTGAACCATGTAGCCTTTTTCTAAAAGAAGTTCAGCAAGATAGGCTCCGTCTTGCCCGGTTATACCGGTGATAAGGGCTGTTTTCATTAACTTTATTTATCTGTTTTTGGTTTCAAATGATTAACTCCTAAGAGCTGCTAAAATATATTTTATTTCTTGGTATGAAAAGGATGAGGTCATTACTTTTCAATTTTGCTTTTTTACAGGGTAGAATTTTTTACCGGTATTCCCTAACTTCGTCCCTTAATGGACATTCTTTTAAAAGGTGTAACTGTTATAGACCCTTTCTCCCCTTTTCATCAGCAAACAATTGATATTTTTATTCAGAACGGCTTTATAGCTGAAATCGGAACGGTTGAAAAAGCTGTTGATCAAGAAGTAATTATTGAAGCCCTTCATGTCTCTCCCGGATTTACAGACATCTTCTCTAACTTTTGCGACCCCGGTTTTGAATATAGGGAAACTTTAGAAACCGGTGCAATGGCTGCGGCTTCGGGCGGCTATACTGATGTGTTTGTAATACCAAATACAGAGCCGGTAGTTCATCATAAATCAGGCATTGAATACATTGTACAAAAAAGCAAGGCACTACCTGTAAATATTCATCCTATTGGTGCTATTACTAAAAGTGCTGATGGCAAAGAATTGGCCGAAATGTATGACATGCACAAGAGCGGTGCTGTGGCCTTCAGCGATGGAACAAAAAGTTCGCAATCGCCAGGTGTTTTATTAAAAGCTTTGCAATACCTGAAGGCTATTGACAAAACGATTATTCAGCTACCAGATGACTATTCTATTTCTGCACATGGGTTAATGAGTGAAGGTATCATCTCCACACAATTAGGTCTGCCTGGCAAGCCTGCTATTGCCGAAGAACTTATGATTAGACGTGATATTGAACTGGTAAAATACAGTGAATCGAAACTGCATTTTACTGGTGTATCTACGTCAGTCGGCATTGAATTAATTAGGGAAGCCAAGAAACAAGGAATCAAAGTGAGTTGTTCGGTAACGCCTTACCATTTATTTTTTACAGATGAAGATTTAAGCGGGTACGATACGAACTTAAAATTATCCCCGCCGTTGCGAAGAAGGAGCGATAAAGAAAGTTTGAAAGAAGCTATTGCCGATGGCACAGTTGATTGCATAGCATCACACCATATGCCCCAACACACCGATAATAAGGTAGTAGAATTTGAATATGCAAAAAATGGCATGATAGCTTTAGAAACCTGCTTCGCTGCTGTAAGAACTGCTATGCCTTCGCTTTCAATGGAACGATTGGTTGAACTGTTTTCCACAGCACCACGAAACCTTTTCAACTTATCAATTCCCACTATTTCGCCAAACTACCCTGCGTCGTTGAGTCTTTTTTTACCTGATAAAGAATGGACGCCGCAACGATTTTATTCCAAATCAAAAAACACGGCTTTTGCCGGTAAAACTTTGACCGGAAAACCGGCCGGTATAATTAATAAAGACCGCCTATTTTTGAGCCCTCAATAAAAATCATGGAAGAAAAAAAACAGGTTAACCCACTCATTGCTGGTGTAATCATTTCACTTATCATCATTGTTTTTTCTATTACCCTATCGTTGACAGGCGGCGGCGATCCTAAAGGCGGATGGATTAGTTATCTTATTATTATTGGTGGCCTGGTCTTCTTTATTAAAAGGTACGGTGATGCAAAAAATAATAAGGTAACCTTTGGCGAATTGTTTTCGTATGGTTTTAAAGCCACTACTATGATTGTTCTCCTCTTTGTTGCCTTCCTCTTTGTTCTTTCTTTTGTTACTCCCGAATTAAAACAAAAAGTATTAGAGGCTACTCAACTTGAGATGGAGAAACAAAAGAATGTTACCGACGAGCAAATCAGAACTATTACAGATGGTATAAATAAATATTTCTGGGTGTTTCTAATAGGCAGCACTATGTTCGTATTTGTGCTTATCGGCTGTATTGGTTCTTTACTAGGGGCTGCCATTACAAGAAAGCAACCTAAAAATCCATTTGAACAAACAAGCATTTAATGGACCTTTCAATTATTGTCCCGCTTTTAAATGAAGAAGAATCTTTGCCGGAGCTATGCGAATGGATACATCGTGTTTGCCAGCAAAACAATTTTTTCTATGAGATTATTTTGATAGATGATGGCAGCACCGATGGTTCGTGGAAAGTGATTGAAGGTTTAGCTGTTTTAAATGAGTCGGTGAAAGGAATCAGGTTTCAGCGCAATTATGGTAAATCCGCCGCCCTGAATGAAGGCTTCAAGGCCGCACAAGGCGACGTGGTAATTACAATGGATGCCGATCTTCAGGACAGCCCTGACGAAATACCCGGCCTTAGGAAAATGATTGTAGAGGACGGATACGACCTGGTAAGCGGATGGAAAAAAGTGCGCTATGATAATACGCTCACTAAAAATATTCCTTCTAAATTTTTCAATGGTGTAACCAGCCGAGTTTCTAAAATTAAGCTGCACGATTTTAACTGCGGACTGAAGGCTTATCGTAAAAAAGTAGTGAAGAGCATAGAAATTTATGGCGAGATGCACCGCTATATTCCAGTGCTGGCAAAGTGGGCCGGATTTAAAAAAATTGGCGAAAAAGTAGTAGAGCACCGCAGGCGAAAATATGGCGTAACCAAATTTGGCTGGGAGCGTTTTGTCAATGGTTTTTTGGATTTACTTTCTATCACTTTCGTAGGAAAATTTTCGAAGCGTCCGATGCACTTTTTTGGAATGTGGGGTACGCTGTTCTTTTTAATCGGATTTGGATTTACTATTTACCTTATCATTTCAAAACTTCTTGACCCTATAAACTTTGCACTGACAAACAGGCCAGGCTTTTACCTTGCCCTGGTTTCTGTTCTTATAGGAATGCAATTGTTCCTGGCCGGTTTTATTTCTGAATTGATAGCTCGCAATGCGCCGGGCAGAAACTCATACCTAATAGAAGATAAAATTGGTTTGTAATGCAGAAAATAGTAATCATTGGGCCGGCGCACCCTTTACGTGGCGGCGGCATTACAACTTTCAATCATCGCCTGGCTAAAGAATTTACACAGCAAGGTTTCGATTGTTCTATTGTTTCTTTTTCCCTTCAGTATCCTTCTTTTTTATTTCCCGGCAAATCGCAATATTCAAATGAAGCGTCACCCCAGGGGATAACTATTCATACGTTGATTAATTCAATCAATCCTCTTAACTGGCTAAAGGTTGGACGGCAAATAAAAAATTGGAAACCTGACATAATTATTGTCCGTTTTTGGTTGCCGCTTATGGGGCCGGCATTAGGCACTATATTAAGGCAAGTAAAAAAAAACAGGCATACAAAAATTATTTGTCTTGCCGATAATGTGATACCTCACGAAAAGCGTCCCGGTGATCAGCCATTTACACGCTATTTTTTAAAAGCTTGCGATGCCTTTGTTACCATGAGTGAAAAAGTATTGAGTGACTTAAGGCTATTCGAAAAAACAAAACCTGCCATCCTGGTTGCCCATCCATTGTACGACAACTTTGGTGAAAAAGTTTCTAAGCAAGAAGCAAGGAAAAATTTATCAATAAACAAAGATGAAAAGCTGGTGGTGTTCTTTGGTTTTATTCGTCACTACAAAGGCCTTGATATGTTATTGGAAGCAATGGCCGATGAGCGCATCAAAAAGCAAAACATTAAACTACTTATCGCCGGTGAGTTTTATGAAGATGAAACGTCATACGGAAGATTAATTGAAACGTATAATTTAACCGACCGCATAATCGTTCACAATCATTTTATTGCAGATGCAGATGTAAAAAATTTTATCTGTGCTGCTGACTGCATTGTTCAACCTTATCGCAATGCAACGCAAAGCGGCGTAACACCTCTCGCCTACCATTTTGAAAAACCGATGATTGTTACTGCTGTCGGAGGCTTGCCCGATTTGGTGCCACATAAAAAAGCCGGGCTTGTAGCGCAACCAAACCCCGCCAGCATTGCTGATGCAATTGTTGAATATTACAGCTTAGGCGAAGATTTTTTCATACCCTATGTACTGGAAGAAAAGAAAAAATATTCCTGGCAAAAACTTACCGCGGCAATTACAGATTTAGCTAACAGTTTGAATAACTAATTGCCATTAGCTTTGTCCATATTTTATGGAAAATATCAAAAGCATTATAGAGGATTCTATACAAGTGAAGCAACTCATTTTAGAAGATGAAAATTTACTACAGACCGTAAATGATGTTGTAGCGGTTATCATTTCTTCTTTAAAAAATGGCGGACGGCTTTACTTCTGCGGTAACGGCGGCAGTGCAGCCGATGCACAACATTTAGCAGCTGAATTGTCAGGCCGTTTTTACAAAGACCGCAAGGCTTTACCCGCAGAAGCATTGCATGTAAACTCATCGTACCTGACGGCTGTTGCAAATGATTATGGTTTTGATATAGTGTATGCACGATTGGTTGAAGGCATCATGCAAAAAGGAGATGTATTGATTGGCTTATCAACTTCCGGCAACTCTGCTAACATTGTAAAAGCATTTGAAGCCGCGAAGGCTAAAGGCATTATTACCGTTGGGTTTACAGGCTTAACCGGTGGCCTTTTAAAAAGTCTCAGTGATTATTTAATTAATATTCCATCTGCTGATACTCCAAGAATACAGGAAAGTCACATCATGCTTGGACATATCATTTGCCAGCTTGCAGAAGATCAGTATTTCTTCTCTTCAGAAATTTAACTATGCTCAATCTACAACAAGTCGATAAAACCTGGACGCTCTTTTTAGACCGTGATGGCGTCATTAACGATGAAAAACTAGGAGAATACGTTTTGCACTGGAACTATTTTATTTTTAGTAAAGGCGTTCTCCAGGTGTTTAAAAAACTGAGCGACGCCTTTGGCCGCATCATCATAGTAACCAATCAAAGAGGTGTGAGCAAAGGGCTGATGTCGCAGGAAGCATTAGATACCATCCATTTTGAAATGCAGCGGGAAGTGGAAATAGTAGGTGGGCGCATTGACAAAATTTACTTTTCCACAGATGCAAACAACGATAGCCCTTACCGAAAACCTAATCCTGGCATGGCGCACTTAGCCGTGGCCGATTTTCCGGATATTGATTTTTCGAAAAGTATTATGGTTGGCAATAAGCCCAGCGATATGCTCTTTGGCCGTAATGCAGGTATGTCTACCGTTTTTGTAGCTACCACTAATCCCGGTGAGCCTTTTCCTCATGCGGATGTTGATCTGCGCTTTGACAGCCTTGCCCATTTTGCGGAAGCTTTGTAAGGATTACCGTTTTTTAAACAAGCCATTAGCATAATTTTTAGCTTTTTTAGCCGTTCTTAGCCAAGAACAAATTGTCCGATTTTGAAAAATCTTGTCCTCCTTTTTAGTTTTCTTTTTGCCGGCTACATTGGTTTTGCCCAGGGAGACCAATCTATTGTTATAAAAAAAATTTCGCCCGCTGATTTAAAGTCGCTTTACAAAAAAGAAGATACCCTGAAAAACCTTGCGAAAGCGTTTCTTACCGTTGAAGAAACAAGCGACCGTATGAGGAATGACAGCCTTTTTGTGAAGACGCTTATCCGCAGTTTACAAACTAAACATTCATTTTATTTTCCTTTCGATTCTGTAAAAGGTGTTTCGCATATCTATTCTCCTGACAGCAGCTTCCGCATTTTTACCTGGCAGCTTAATTATCAAAACGAATATGCAGTAAGCCGCCAGCGTGGTGCTATACAATTACGTACTGCTGATGGTTCGCTTAAATTAATTCCGCTAAAAGACTATTCTGAATTTGCTGACAATCCAATTGATTCGGCCCGCGATAAGAACAGTTGGATAGGCGCTGTTTACTACAACATTATTAAAACAGATTTTAACGGAAAGGCTCATTATACTCTTTTTGGCTTTGATGGCAACAGTTACCGCACTAATAAAAAATGGATTGATGTGCTCACTTTCAACACGCAAAATCAACCTGTGTTTGGGGGCCAACAGTATTTTTCATTCGCCAAAGACAGCGTAAAGCGCAAGCCGCAGCACCGTTTTGCCATTGAATATAAAAAAGAAGCTTCCACTACAATGAACTGGGATGAGGAAATGAATATGATTGTTGTAGATCATTTAATATCTGAAGAAAACGAACCAGACCAACCCTGGACTTTTGTTCCCGATGGCGATTACGAGGGTTTTAGTTGGGTGGGCGGTAAATGGCAACACGTTGACAAAGTGTATGACTTTAAACTAAAGGATGGCGACTTTCCTATGCCTGATGCGTTGAAAGACGCCGAAGGAAAGTCTAATGAAGAAAAGCTCCAGGCACAGAGTGATAAAAATAATGGTAAGAAAGTAGAAAAGCCTGCACCAAAGAAACAGGTGAAGAAAGCATAAAAGGCCAGTTGCATTTGTTGTTTATCTTAGCCGCTTCTTATTCAACATGAAAGCAACAAGAACTGTTATTGAGCCGCAAAGTAATTTTTCTTTACGTCTGCACGAACTCTGGCAATACCGCGAACTGTTTTATTTTTTTACCTGGCGTGACATCAAAGTAAAATACAAACAAACTTATCTCGGTATTCTTTGGTCAATTATTCAGCCGCTGTTTTTAATGTTGCTTTTTACGTTAGTGTTTGCGCGGCACTTCTCCCCTGTTTCCAACTCTATAGATTACAAATCGTTCGTATTATCAGCATTAATACTGTGGACGCTTTTTTACAGTGCTACTTCACATGCCGCCGAAAGCATCATTACGCAAGTGAGCATTATAAAAAAAATTTACTTCCCCCGTTTAATTATTATTGGCTCTGCAATCCTAACGGCTTTATTTGATTTCTTTGTGGCATTTATCATCTTTCTTCTGTTTTGCATTTTTTTCAGGCAGCATATAAGTTGGCAAGCTATATTTCTTTTTCCCGCAGGTATATTGATGATCTTATTATCAGCATTTGGAATAGGCTCCTTACTCGCTGCTTTGAACGTAAAGTTCAGAGACTTCAGATATGCATTGCCGTTTCTATTGCAGCTTCTTTTTTTTTCATCACAAGTTGTTTACCCTTTAAAAGACATTGAACAGCCGTGGCTGAAGCAAGCGTTGAGTTTAAACCCTGTTAATGGTGCTATTGAAATTTTCAGAGGAGCATTAACACTTGAATTTGACTTACAGGTCATTTTTACAGGGCTTTTTATGGCAATTGTTTTATGCATTTCAGGATTAATTTACTTTAGAAAAACAGAAGCATATTTTGCTGATTTAGCATAATGGAACCTGCAATTATCATTGAAAATTTATCAAAGCAATTTAAAAAAGGGGCCACCAATGCGCCTTACCTTTCATTGCGTGATGTAATTACAAAAGCATTTCAAAAAAAAACTAAAAATGAGGCTGAGTCTTTGTTCTGGGCATTAAAGGATATTAACCTGCAAATAGAACCGGGGGAACGGATTGGCATAATTGGAAGAAACGGCGCAGGAAAAAGCACACTCCTAAAAATCATCAGCCGTATAACACCTCCAACAAAAGGGCGGGTGATTTTCGAAGGAAGAGTAGCCAGTTTGCTTGAAGTAGGCACTGGGTTTCATCCGGAACTTACTGGCAGGGAAAATATTTATTTAAACGGCTCTATCCTCGGATTGCAAAAAGCGGAGATCACAAAAAAACTGGATGAAATAATTGACTTCAGCGGTGTAGAAAATTTTATTGACACACCCTTAAAACATTACAGTAGCGGAATGGAACTGCGGCTTGCTTTTTCGGTAGCCGCCCATTTAGAACCTGAGATATTATTGATAGATGAAGTGCTTGCTGTTGGAGATATAGAGTTTCAAAAAAAATGCCTTGGCAAGATGGAAGAAGTGAGCCAGAAAGAAGGCCGGACCATTTTATTTGTGAGCCATAACCTCGAGGCGGTTTTAAAATTATGTGATAAGGGATTGTGGTTAAAGTCTGGCAAGGTAAAAATGTATGATGATATAGATAAAGTTGTAAGTGCCTACATTGATGATAGCAATGAAGAAGCTACATTTAAATATGCAGGCAAGAATGATTTTTCCAAAGCCATCTGCATTCTTGAAGGCTGGATAAAAGCCAGTAACACGATACCAAATATGGTTGAAGTAGGAGAACCTTTAATTATACAAATGAAAATTGCCGTTAATGAAATAAAGAAATTTTCATTTGAAGTGCTTATCAGGGATAGCAGGCGGGAGCCACTGTTGTTTTTACCTGTTGGCTTAGCTCATGGAAAGGAGCATACATTATCAAAGGGAGAATATGTGGTGACCATAACTACCATGCTGCCTTTTTTAACGAAGGATAGATACTTTATTGATTTGATAACGGCAGATACAAATAAATCCTATATCCATTACCTGGAATCTGCTGTGTATTTTGAAATGGGGGGTAAAGTTTTAGAATCAACAAACTTTGAATACACTGCCAACCAAAGAATGGGCAAAATACTTTTAACGGAAGCGATAAAGGTTGAAATAAATGAACTTTAAAAAATACATTCCCGGCAGGATAAAAAGAACGCTAAAGTATCTGTTGGGATACAACCGCGAAAGAATGGATTTTTTATACACTCGGTCGGGAGACAAAATCGGCAATCTCCAAAGGGATGAAAGTATTTTTTTATACGGTTTAATAAAAGTGCTCAGACCGAAAGTTGTCGTGGAGTTTGGATTTTTAAATGGGTATTCCTCCTCGGTTATTTTGTCTGCAATAGGCGAAGAGAGTCGTTTATATTCTTATGACATTACTGAATATTCTAGAGATGCTGCCTCGCAGTTTGCAAAAAGCCACACTAATTTTTTTTTTCATTATAAAAGTCAGGAAGAGTTTGACGGTAGCGATATTGCAGAAGAGTTCATTGACTTTGTATTGATAGATGCTTCACATGACTTAGAGATCAATGTTGCCACTTTCGAAAAAATCACACCATTTCTTACTGACGATTCTTTGATTATGGTTCATGATACCGGAGTGTGGGAAAAGAAGTTTATGACGGCTGAACATTTTGAGACATTAAATTCAACAGAAAACAAATGGCTTGATGCTAAAAGAGTAGCACACCAAATTAATGAAAGAAGGTTTATTAACTGGATCGTTGAAAATGAAACAGATTTTGTCACTTTGAATTTTGGGTCGTCTGCTGTTTTGCGCCATGGATTTACCTTGGTAGGAAAAAAGCGGATGCTGGAAACCTAATTGGGAGGTTGGCCTGGTACAACTGAATTTTAAACTTTTTCTCGTGAAACTTTTTTTCAAAAAAATACTTTATCCTTTCTATTTCTTTTTATTGCGATATAGCAGGAATTTCGACCTGTTGCCAAAGCCACAAATTAAAATCTGTATAAGCTCAACCCGTAACTATGCAGCTAAAACCCTTCCCCTGTTAATTAAATCTCTTACAGAAAGCGGCATCAGTGGAAATGATATTTATGTTTTTGAAGGAGGACATCCTTCTAAAGAATATGTTTTTGAGTCGTTTCATCACTATTTAGTAGCTCATAATTCCATTGATTTTACCGCTTTAATTGAGGTTGCCCACATAGAATTTGAAACCTGTTATTGGTTTTTTCTACACGATACTTGTATTGTTGGTAAAGATTTTAAGCGGCTTATTGAAAACATCCCTCATTTTATGCCGGATACGTTACCTATAAAGGATTATCCTTCCATGAATATCGGGGCGTACAAGCATACCTATTTAAAAGAAAAGGAAGAACTACTTCAGCGGTATATAAATAAAAGTGCTAATCAAGCCTCACTGCTTGAGTTTAAAGAAAAGGGAGTCCAGGACGAAGACATTTTGTTCCGGCAAAGCAAAAATCCTTTTGTTTATAATGGCTGGAAACTTCTTAAGGATAATAGTTACAAGAGAGATGACGTAGCCATTCCGGATATTTATACCAATCGGGTTTGTGAGTATTTTCCACAGGTGGCACTTTACAAATTCAAAGCAAACTATCACCTTGAATTAACCAATGTTTTAGAACTTTAAGCCAATCATGTTATCCATAATCATAGCATCAAGCCGTGAAGCATACAGTAGAGAGATTGAAGAAAACATTGCAGCAACCATTTCAATACCTTATGAGATAGTGCTGATAACTGATGTAACGAATGGTTTATGCACTGCTTACAATAGGGGTGCGGAGCTTTCCAATTATTCACTTCTCTGTTTTGTTCACGATGACGTTTTGTTTCATACAAATGCCTGGGGAAGTAAAGTAGTGAAGCACTTAAAAACTCTTAACACTGGAGTGATTGGTGTAATGGGAGGCCGTTATAAATCGGCGTTTGGCCTGGGCTGGCGGGATGGTAGCACTACCTTCTACAGATACAACTTATTAGACGGCTTAACACAAAGCAAACATCTAAAAAGCACCGAAAGCAACGGAATGAAAAGCCGGGTAATTTGTTTGGATGGCGCCTTCCTCTGCTGCACAAAGGAAGTATGGGAGCATTTTAAGTTTGATGAAAAAAATTTTAAAGGCTTCCATTTTTATGATACGGATTTTACCTTTCGTGTAGCTCAGGAGTATCAAAACTTTGCGGTTACGGATATTTTGATCGAGCACTTTTCTCACGGTAATAACAATAAAGAGTATTTAGTGGACTCATTGATTTTTGATAAAAAGCATCAACGCTTCTTACCCGCTACACTTGAATCTTTGTCAAAAAAAGAGTACCGGCAATTTGAAGGTTATGCATTAAGCGAAAAACTGCGGTTGCTAAAACAAACGGGGTTTTCGACTCTCCTGCGTTTTACCTTATTAAAAAAGTACTTACAAAAGCATTTCAACTTTTACCAGCTTATTCGCAATATGTATTTTGGGTTTATTAAGCCCTGATAGTTTTCAATTTCAAGAAAGGTAACACCCTCATTTCCCTTGATAAATGCTGATATAAGCGTCTACACATTTTTCCATTTCAAACTTGGAAAACGCTTTTGCAGCAAGCAAAGACTTTTCTGTAAGAAATTCTTTGTTCTGATAAAATTCTAAAAGGGATTTGTATAAATCTTCCGTTTGTACCTGCCCGTTTACCAGCGGAAGAATCGTTCCCGCTAATGCGCCACTTTCCTCTTCGGTTAACATATTCTGCAGTTCTCCAACATCCGAAGCAATTACAGGCTTCCCGCAACTAAGCGCCTCAATCACTGAATAAGGTAGTGACTCCGTGCTATGATGCGAAGGCAGCACCATCACATCGCATGACTTAATAACCGCTAGTACATCTTCACGGTAACCTAAAAATGAAATGTGATTGTAGTTACTAAACTCCTTTTGCAGCTCACGTAAATATTTTCCATCACCAGCCAATCTTAATCGACAAGGCCTGTCCAATAAAAGGAAGGCCTCAATCAAAACACGCCAGCCCTTGCCCTGCAAGCCTCTTGCTACCATGCCAACGGTAAACACATCATTACTATTGCGAGTAACGGTATTAGCATGTTGCGAAGTCCCCTTCGAAAAACCGTAATAAATTTTGCACAATTTATTGTCAGTGAGCTGCTGCGTGTCTATAAAAAAACGACGCTGTTCCTCAGAAGCCAACACCCATTTATGAACGCTTTTTTTCAAATAAGCAAGTTTGTTTTCAAAATGATTCCAAATGGAGCGATTGTATTTTCTATGATGCTCGTATTGCTCTTTATAATCGCCGTGTACAGACACAATATGTAAAGCTTTGTGCCGCTTAAGCCTGCTGATTAAGTAGTCAGCTTTGGGATAATGCGTATGAAAGACATCGGTATTATCTGCATAGCGTTTGGTGATAATGCGCTTATGAAACCAATCCACGATTGAAAAATCGGAACGCAAATGAAATAATAAGCTATCCAGTTTTCTTAAAAGGGAGCGAAAAGGTAAGTGCAATCGTATAATGGATACATTGGGATACAATCCAGTCAGTGCCAGATTTTCTAAATCGTCGTTCAACAGTAAAACCCGCACACTTACGTTGCGGTTTTGTAAGGCCTCGGCAAGCCGTAAAATAAACGCCTGCGCCCCGCCCTCCATTAAATTTTCTGTAACCATTAAAGCCCTCATGGTTGTAACGCTTGATATTTGTTGTGGTCAAAAATAGGTACACATCCAAGACGGTCCTTCTTCAATATTGCAATAGTCTTCAGAATTATTTACTTTTCTTTGTTCTCATTCATGACACCAGATGCAGTTTTTGTAATACTTGTTACCTATAACCGTTTGCCTTATCTGCAACAAGTGCTGCAAGCGTTGCTATTCCAAACGTTTCAACCTAAAAAAATCATTGTAGTTAATAACGGCTCCACTGACGGTACGGCCGAATGGCTTTCTACACAAAATGCTTACACTGTCATCAACCAGCAAAACAGCGGTGGTGCAGGCGGATTTTATACAGGTGTTAAGGCGGCGTTTGATGAAGGTGCCGAGTGGATTTGGATGATGGATGATGACGTAGTGCCCGATCCGAACTGTCTTGAAATACTGTTGCAACATACTTCTATTTCTTCTTGTTTGCATCCACTACATATTCAAATAGATGGAACGGTGCAGGAGGAAGAGCGTTGGTTTAACCCGGCCGACTGTAGCGTTACCAATTATTTCAATTCTTCTTTCAAAAGTGGAAAAAAGGTATGGTTTAGAAATACAGGATCGTTCGAGGGTATGTTAATATCAAAAGAAGTCGTAGCAAAAGTCGGCTTTCCCGATAAACGTTTTTTTCTTTTTCATGATGATCTAATTTATGGATGGTTAGCGCACAAGCATACAAATACTAGTGTAATTGCAGACGCTGTAATGCGTAAATTACCTGTGCATCGCAGCCCGTCTTCAGCCTATACATACCTATATTATGCGTTCCGAAACTTATGGTTGCTGGAGGAGTATGCTGCAGGAGAAGTTAAGGGTTTGAACGGATATCGAAAAAGAAGAATACGCTTACAATTTATTTACGAGGCGTATAAAATTTTTCGGTTGAAAGACTATCCGGATAAGAGTAAAGCAGTACGCATTTTATTTAAAGCGTACAATGATTATTGCAGAAAGAAAGGAGGAAAAACATTTTTATGAAAAAGAGTGTTGCCATTGTTTGCTCCCGGTTAGATCTGCAAGGTGGCATCGAACGAGCTTCTGTTAACCTGGCACATTTGTTTTTGAATAACGGCCACAAAGTATCAATCATTATACTGGATTGCACAGCAAAATTATTTTACACTGTTGATGAACGTATAACAATCGTCCAGGAAAATCTTCACTTCGGAATTACACAGACCGGGAACATGGCGACCCGCAAAATAGCCTTCCTGCATCATATTGTCAAGCTTAGAAAAATTTATAAAGGACTGCGTCCCGATTACATTATCTCTACAGAATACTCTTTAACGGTGCCAACAGTTTTCGCGGCAAAAGACCTGTCTTCAAAATTAATAGGATGGGAACATCACCATTTTTATTGGATGCAAAAAAACAAATTCTGGAGCTTATTATTTCGATATGCCTACCCGAAACTTGACAAAGTAGTTAATCAAAACAAAGCTGAGAAGAAGCTATTCGAGAATATTGGATGCAAAGCTGTGGCAATTCCTTACGTTACTCCGCAACAAAAAATTACAGCTCCATTAGATAATAAAGTTATATTATCGATTGGCTGGCTTATTAAACGAAAAGGCGTTGATTTGATACCAGAGATAGCTGAAAAAATTTTTAAGCAATTTCCTAATTGGAGTTGGAAAATTATCGGGGAAGGAGAAGAATATACTTCGTTAAAAGAGGAATTGGAAAAAAGAGGGATAGAAAAAAATATTGTTATCCAAAAGCCCGGTTCGCCAGCAATTGAAAAAGAATACCTGAATGCTTCCGTTTTTGTACTCTTGTCTCGCTTTGAATGTTTGCCCCTGGTATTACTTGAGGCCACGTCTTTCGGCGTGCCCTGTATAGCTTTTGATTGCCCCACAGGCCCTGCATTTATTATTAACGATAAGGTCGATGGTCTCCTAATTGAACAGGATAATACTGATGCTATGGCCGAAGCAATTATTAGCTTAATCAGCAATAATGAAAAAAGGAAGATGTATGGTGAAGCGGCCCATCAAAACAATGCCCGCTTTTCACCGGAAAATGTATATGCACGTTGGGAAGAACTTTTTGCTGAATTTGATTCTGAACGTACAAGGAAGTGACACAACAGGCGATGCCATAAAATACAAGGGCTGGTTATCAAAAGCGCATTGAGAATTTAATCCAGTTTCAACACCGCCAAAAAAGCCTCCTGCGGCACTTCCACGTTACCAATCTGGCGCATACGCTTCTTACCTTCTTTTTGCTTTTCAAGCAGTTTACGCTTACGGCTGATATCGCCACCATAACATTTGGCGGTTACATCTTTACGCATGGCGGAGATATTTTCACGGGCAACCACCTTGGCGCCAATAGCGGCCTGGATGGCGATCTGGAATTGCTGGCGTGGTAACAACTCTTTCAATTTTTCGCAAAGCTTACGGCCAAAATCCTGGGCCCTTCCGCGGTGAATCAAAGCGCTTAAGGCATCCACGTTTTCATTATTCAACAGGATGTCCATCTTCACAATATCCGCTTCGCGATAACCAATTGGATGATAGTCGAAAGATGCATAACCACGGGTTTGCGACTTTAATTTATCGTAGAAGTCAAATACAATTTCTGTTAGGGGCATCTCAAAAATCAATTCCACACGGCTTTGTGTTAGGTAGCTTTGGTTAAGAAGTATGCCACGCTTGCCCAGGCACAAGGTCATAATGTTACCAATGTAATCGGGCTTGGTAATTATCTGTGCGTTGATAAAAGGTTCCTCAATCCTGTCTGTCTTTACAGACTCAGGCATCTCTGTTGGGTTGTTTACAATAACCTTTTCACCCTTGGTTGTGTAAGCAATAAAACTTACGTTGGGAACCGTTGTAATTACTGTTTGATTAAATTCCCTTTCCAGCCTTTCCTGGATAATTTCCATGTGCAGCAATCCAAGAAAGCCGCAACGAAACCCAAAACCAAGTGCCTGCGAAGTTTCCAACTCAAACGTAAGGGAAGCATCGTTTAACTGCAGTTTATCCATGCAATCACGCAGCTCTTCAAATTCATCTGTATTCACCGGGAAGATTCCTGCAAATACCATCGGCTTTACTTCCTGGAAGCCTTGAATTATTTCCTTCGTAGGATTCAAAGCATCGGTGATTGTATCACCAACTTTTACTTCTTTGGCTACTTTTATACCAGTGATAATATAGCCTACATCACCCGCAAAAACTTCCTTCTTAGCTTCTAAACCCAGTTTCAAAATTCCTACTTCATCGGCTTCGTATTCCTGGTTGGTAGATACAAACTTTACTTTTTGCCCTTTTTTAATGGAGCCATTGCGTACGCGGTAATAAACTATTATACCCCGGAAAGGGTTGTAAACAGAATCAAAAATCAGGGCTTGCAATGGTGCATCTATAGTGCCTTTCGGTGCAGGAATGCGCTCTATAATGGCTTCTAGAACAGCATCAACACCAACGCCTGTACGACCACTGGCTAATAAAATATCATCAGGCTTACAGCCAATCAATTCAATGATCTGATCTTTTACTTCTTCTATCATTGCTCCATCCATGTCAATCTTATTAATGACAGGAATGATCTCTAAATCATTTTCAATAGCGAGATATAAGTTTGAAATGGTTTGCGCCTGTATCCCTTGTGTCGCATCCACCAACAGCAGTACACCTTCGCAGGCAGCAAGGGCCCGACTTACTTCGTAGCTGAAGTCAACGTGACCTGGTGTATCAATAAGGTTTAAAACATAATTTTCATTCTTATGCTTGTGATTGATCTGGATTGCATGGCTTTTAATGGTAATGCCTTTTTCTCTTTCCAGATCCATATCGTCCAGCACCTGGTCCATCATTTCCCGTTCAGAAATTGTATTGGTAACTTGTAAAAGACGGTCGGCAAGAGTGCTTTTACCGTGATCAATATGTGCGATGATGCAAAAATTCCGGATGTTCTTCATGGTGCGAAGTGCTGCTTTTAAGAGGGGCAAAGATAGGCGGCTGAGCCTGAATTAAAAGGAGGCTGTAAAGGTGTTTAACATTATGGGCAAATGCGTATAAAAGCTGCCTGTTATCGTTACGTAGCACCACCTAAATCTGTAGCAGGCTTCTCTGCTTTTTTGTTAGCTTTTTCACCACAAGGCCATAGCTGGTGGTAATAAATGTTTCCCATTCTTTTAAGGATAGCCTTGCATCGATGGAAACCGAAACCCATTTTGCTCTTGCTAAATAAGGAGCTGGTATAAATCCTTCCCTGTTTGTTGTTTCTTCAAACACGTCATCATCAACTTTAAAAGAACACTTGAATGGTTCTTCAAACGAGGTAACGCAAAACATTTTATCGCCTACCGAAAATACTAAGTCAGCGCCCCATTTTATAGCTTCTGTTGAAGCTGGCAAAGCCAGGCAAAAACTTCTAATGTTTTCTGCATTCATGCTGCTAAAAAAAAAATCCTCCGCGTTGTTACGGAGGATTTTTATGAAATTTAAGTTTGCGGTTAACGATGGAGGTGCTAACTGTAAACTTAAACTCTTAACTCGCCTGCGGCTTTAACTCACCGCCCTTTGGTTTCTTACTTGTTTTAGGTGTAAAGATGGCAAGCATTCTTTTGCCTTCCAGCTTCGGCATGCTTTCTAATTGTCCTACGTCTTTTAAACGATCAGCAAACTTCAATAAGAGAAGTTCACCCCGGTCTTTAAACTGTATCGCACGTCCTTTGAATTGCACATATGCTTTCACTTTATTGCCATCTTTTAAAAAGCCTTCCGCATGTTTTGATTTAAAATCAAAATCATGATCATCCGTATTAGGGGTAAAGCGAATTTCCTTCATCTCGGTCGTCTTCGCCTTAGCCTTCATTTCCTTTTCTTTCTTCTTCTTATCGTAAAGGAATTTGTTATAGTCAATGATACGGCAAACCGGGGGATCTGCTTGCGGAGAAATTTCAACCAGGTCAAGTTCCATATCCTGCGCCATCTTTTGCGCATCCTGCGTTGGATAAACTCCAATTGTTACATTCTCACCTACCAGCCTCACTTGTGCTACTCTAATGTGGTGATTGATTCTGTGTTCTGCTTCTTTGCGGGGAGCAAAGCGTCCCCTGTTAAATCCACCAGGCTTAAATCCGCCTCTGTTTGGTAATGCCATTTACGTTTTTTAAGATTAAAACCTTGTCCCTAAAGGGAACTTAGGTATAAGAAACTTTTGTTGTTTT
>JAQBNG010000072.1 GCA_028288675.1 Flavisolibacter sp.
GCATGGACTCGGCGACATAGAAATACGGCACAACAAAAACGATGAATCCAGTCCAACGCACAATGCTGTAGTAGACTCACCGGAGAAGCTTGGGGGTTTGAAATAAAAGGAAAGTTGTTTAGGTTTACTTTAAACCAATCCTTATGAAAGATTATATTGTTGAATTTCCACTTCGCACTATTTGTCTTAAACGTGAAGACAAAGTACAAACCAGCCTTGAGGCCGAAGGCTTATACGCCTACTGCAGCATGCATACCCGGTTATGGAATCTAAAGCTGCAGTGGCAGAAACTTCAATTGCAATTAGCAAAGCTGAAACCCCTTGCCGCAGCCTTTGATGCAAAGGCGGCAGAAATGGAAACAGAAACAAAAAGGTATGGCATTTATGCGGGTTATTCCGAAGAAGAAACGAAGCTTTTCTTTCCTGAAATGGATTTTCAATACACTTTAAAGATTACCCACCTGCAATCACTGATAACAGGGTATGGTGCATTGGTAGATACCTATGCCCCTCTTAACAAGGCGTTGAACAAAGCCTTAAAAAAGGTCGACGAACAGTACGAAGAGTTTGCTGACTACCACACCTATTTTATTGAGCAGTGTTTTACACCCATGCTCAAAGAGTATGACGTATTGCAGATAGATACCGCAAGCCTGGATAAAGACTTTGATGAGTTCAGGGAGAAGTGGACTGAAGTTGATGCCTTGCGGGATGAGATAATTGATGAATGGAACGAGATTAGCGAAGCACTGAAAGTTATTGGCAATAAAGTGACGGCATTGGATGTTCGTTTTAAACACATCTCGCAAATGTTCAACTCTACCAATCCTGCCAAAATGAATAATGATAACGCTGCGCTGAATTAAACGCCGGCTGTCAGTTGTGTTCTTCCCTTCAAAGGCTGTACTTAAAACTTACCGCCGGTAGTACACAGTAAATTATAGAATTACCGGCCTGGGTTTATAACCCAGGCCTAAGTTTTTTACAGCATCTATTCTAAAGAAAACGTTTTTAAAAACCATCCCGATGTATGCACCGGAACAGGCTTCAATGCAAATTGCAACAACACACCAGTAGTAACCCTTTGTTCATCTGCAGTAAAGCCGGCCGTGGTTTACTGTGTCATCCTTTTTTAACTTTCTTCTCTTCCTTCATGCGTTGCCTTACGCCATCATCTACACCCCGGCCTCCTTGCATAGGCGCATAAGCAGACCCTGAAGTTAGTGGTGCCGGCGGCGCATCTTTGATTTGGTATTTGTGTGCAATGTTGGCTGATAGTCTTTCTGTAAAATGCGGGAAAAGGTGATGGAAAAACCTGGTGGCTTTTGCCTTAAATCCAACAGGCACCTCCTGCTTCCGCCGCAGAGAGGAGCGGACGACTGCATTAACTACTTTTTGCGGATCGTCCATTGCGGCCATGCGGGGTGTGCCTCCGCTATAGTTAGCTGCATGTCGCCAGAACGGGGTATCAGTAGCCCAGGGTTCAACGGTTACCACGCTAATATCTTTATGGCCATTTAGTCGTAGCTCCTGGTTAATAGCCTGGCTTAGGTTAAGGATACCTGCTTTGGTGGCAGCGTAAGAAGCATGATAAGCTAATGGGCTCTCGCTTTCAACAGAGCCCATATTAATAAGGGTGCCATAACCTTGCTTCGTAAATTGCCGTATAGCTGCATGGCTACCATAAATAAAACCTTTCAGGTTAATGTCCACAATGCGTGCCTGGTCTTGTACGGGTATATCCCAAAAACGACCGATAGCACCTACCCCTGCCATATTGATCCATACATCAATGTTTCCATAAAGCTTTACGGCAGTATCAAGCAACCGCTCTACATCTTCCGGCTTGCTGATGTCCATTGTAACTGTCACCGCCGTGCCGCCGGCCGCCCTTATGTTACCAGCTATTTCCTGCAACAGGTCTGTTCTTCTTGCCGCTATCACTACGTGCACTTTATACTTACCTAACTGCTCTGCCACTCCACGACCAAAGCCACTGGATGCACCTACGATAACATATGTTTTTCCGGCAATTTGTTTTTGGCCGGAAGAGCCAAGTTTTGATGTCATACAACTGCTCAGTAAAACAAAAACAGTAAGCAATTTTACAGAATGTACAACTAGGGAAGAGGCTCTCACACTGGCAAAATTCTTTCGTCTCATGAAAAAAATTGAAATGAATTTTTTTAAAGAACTATGCCAATCCCGGCCTTAATAATCTGGATAAAACTGCTTTTTGTATTGCTACGATTTTTTTTGTTTCTTATAAACCAGTCTATCTATTGCTTCGTTCTCTAATGGGGAATACTGTGTAGTTGCTTTTGTGCAGCTAAGGCTCATCATGATGTTTGATACGTTCAAACCAGCATACGCGGCTCTGGTGAATAATACAAAATGGCTAATGTACCGGTGAGAAATACTCTATAACCTTCCTCACAACCTATACTGCATGACCTAAATTTTCACAGTCCGATCAAACTAAAACACCGGCAAACCTTTATTACCTTCCACATAAATAATACAGGGCATATGAGAGCTTCTTTTTTGGCAATATGCCTTGGGCTTTACGGCCTGCCGGCTCTTGCCCAATTCACAGATAGCACAAGGCATCATTTACGGCTACAGGCTTCAGGAAATTTAAACAGGGCGAAAAACATTACTTCTTACCTGTTTGCCAACGAAGGCCGCTTTAGCTTGCGAAGCAGGAAAACAACATTGAACACTATGGCCGCGTGGGTGTATGGTGAGCTTGGGTCAACCCTTACTAACAATGATCTTATCACTACCGTTGACTTTAATATCTATCCGGATACCGCAGGCCTGTACTACTGGGGACTGGCTAACTATACCACCAGTTACTCGCTCAGGATCAGGAACCAGTTGCAAAGCGGTGTTGGCGTAGCTTATAACTTTTTTAATAAACCCAACGCCTGGCTTAACCTGAGTGAGGGCATCCTGTATGAAACAAGCAGTCTTATTACCGGTAATAATTATTTCGATACTTATCAAACAGTCAGGAATTCACTGCGCCTCTCTTACAAGTTCCTGGTCAAAGAAACAATCTCTTTCAGCGGTATGCATTTTCTGCAAAACGCTTTTAACAACCGCAACGATTATATCATCCGGTCGGTATCTAACTTCGGCGTAAAAATAAATAAGTGGATAACGCTTGGCACAATGCTAACCTACAACCAGTTGAAACGTACCGGTGCACAGAACCTTCTTTTTACATATGGATTAACAGCAGAAAGATATTTTTAGCAGGTGCTCTTTTCTTGCTTAATGATTGCCATTAATGCTGTGGATGTACAAACCCGAACATGCCACCAAGACAAATAATAAGTACGGCCTGCATACAAAATCCTTTATGAGCTTCCATTAATAGAATAGCTCTCTCCTATTGATAACAGTTCATTGCATAGCCGCCTTTTATGTTTGTTATAAATGCCATACGAATTCGATTGTTCCGGTTTATGATCCGGCATCTCCAACTTTGTCTCCAAACGCTTTTAAATTGTTCGTTGAGACAAAAAAGTAAAACTGGTCTTTGCGCATATCAACCAGCGATAAATGACATTTGACATTCGGTGAAAGATTTTAAAAACATACGCAGAGAGCGGCCGCCTGTGAACTTAAAAAGTGTTAACAATAGTCCTTATCAAATTATAGAATGCTGGCTTGGTTTGCAACTCAGATATTAGTTTATATACCACTGCTGCTTGCAGTATTTCGAAATTGAAAAGCAGCCGACCTTTGTACAAAAAAATCCCTCTGCCGATTTAAAATCCTTCACAAGAAATACAATGTCCATATTTTTACCGCTGTAAAACTTACCGGCAGGTTCACCTTTTACCTATGACAATAAATAGCAACTTATTGCTTCAAAGCATTAGCGATGCCATCTTTATACTTGATATAGATGGCTATATAAAATTCGCTAATCATGCCGCTTCTTCTATCACCGGTTTTCCCATAAACGAATTAGTGAAGAAGCACCTGTCTGTTCTTTACAATAACGATACTCTCAAGACAGAGTATGAGCTAAGCCTGGGCAGGAAAAGAGGCAGGTTTATTTCGGAAGGATGGAGAGCAAAAAAAGATGGGTCACGTTTTTGGGGCGAAATAACGCTGTCTGTTGTGAGCGATGAAAAGGACGAAATGGGTTTCGGTTGTTTGCTGCGTGATGTGACCGAAAAGAAGAACGAAGAATTGGACCTGCGCAAAAGCGAAGAAAACTACCGGCTGATGGTGGAAGCCGTAAAGGATTATGGCATCTTCATGCTCAGTCCAACCGGGCATATTGTAACGTGGAACCAGGGAGCACAAAACTTAAAAGGCTATTCCCAAAATGAAATTGTTGGAAAACATTTCTCTACCTTTTATACAGCCGAAGACCTTGAAGATAAAAAGCCGGAGCGGGAATTAAAGATTGCAATTGAAACGGGCAAATACGAGGAAGAAGGCTGGCGTGTCAAAAAGAACGGCTCCGTATTCTGGGCCAATATTGTAATTACAAGTTTATTTAATGAAGAGAACCAACTGGTGGGTTTTTCCAAAGTAACCCGTGACCTCACAGGGCGGAAAGAGAACGAAGAAAACCTGAAGCAAAGCGAAGAACGTTACCGCTCGTTGGTTGAGCAGGTACTTGATTACGGCATTTTTATGATGGATGAAAAAGGCCGAATTATCAGTTGGAACGAAGGCGCAAAGAAATTAAAGGGTTACACCTTTGACGAGATCGTTGGTAAATACTTCTCTATCTTTTATCCCGAGGAAGATTTATTAAATGGCAAGCCTGCTCTCGAATTAAAAGTGGCCAGGGCCGAAGGCAAATACGAGGAAGAAGGATGGAGAAAAAGAAAAGACGGAACACTGTTTTGGGCGAACGTGGTAATTACAGCGGTTTACAATACCGCCGGAATACTGATAGGCTTTTCCAAAGTTACCCGCGACCTTACCGAAAGAAAAGAAGCGGAAAGGATATTGCGGGATAGCTACGAACGGTACCGCAAGCTTTCCGAAGAATTGAAGGTGACCAACAACGAGTTAACCTACGCAAACGGGGAACTGGAGCAGTTTACCTCCATTGTATCGCACGATTTGCAGGAGCCCATTCGAACAATCAAAAGTTTTCTGAAACTAACACAACAAAAGCTTAACCAGGGACAGTACGACAACCTCGCCACCTATATCAATAAATCCATCAATGCCGCTAATCGCATGCGGGAATTGATTCAAAACCTGCTTCATTATTCGCAGTTGAGCAAAGACGAAGTGGCAATGGAAAAAATAGAACTGAAAGAATTGATTGGGCAGGCTTTGCAGAATTTAAAATCGGCTATAGACGCCTGCAGGGCACAGGTAACCATAGAAACCGAAGTGGATGTTGTTTATGGCGACGGAGTTCAACTAGTGCAGTTGATTCAAAACCTGGTGAGCAATGCATTAAAGTTTACGGCTGCTGATGTACCGAAAGTTCGCATCCGGTGCGAAAAGGAAAAGGGAGGGACCATAAGATTTGCCGTCAGCGACAACGGAATTGGCATTGACAAAGACGACATGAATAAAGTGTTTGAGATCTTTCGCCGCCTGGATACAGCCTGGGAGTACCCCGGTTCAGGTATTGGTCTGGCTATTTGCAAAAAGATAGTTGAGCGCCACGGCGGAAAGATCTGGCCAGAGTCCGCACCGGGAAAAGGCACCACATTCTATTTTACACTTAACCAGGAAATTAAAGAAGAGGTTTTAGCCGTATGAAAAAGTATAACATTATTATTGTTGAAAACGACGATGACGAACAACTGTTTATGAAAGAAGGGTTTGATGCTACAGGCCTATTCAACATTGTTGCACAAGTAAGAAACGGCGATCATTTATTTCAATGGTTTGAAGAACATACCCTTCAGTTGCCGGACGTTATATTATCGGACCTGAACATGCCCGGGAAGAACGGGTACGATGTTATCAGCGGTGTAAAAAATAACCCAGCCTGGTTGCATATACCCGTTATCATTACTTCCACGTCTTCTACCAAAACCATTATAAATAAATGCATAGAATTGGGTGCGGCTGATTACCTGGTGAAGCCGGAAACCTTTGTTGAATACGTACCGTATGTAAAAAACCTCTACCAGTGTATTGAAGAAAAACAGTTAGTAAAATAATAGCAACGCCCACGCCAGGTAAATTAAATGAACGCAGGCTGTCAGTAGTTTTCTCTTGTTTTCAAAAACTACAATCAAAAGTCAATTGGATTTTTATGGTTGTTTAATATGATTTTAGAACCAGGCGCTTTTCTTTGATCTTCTTGATTTCTTTTTACGATTCTATTACAATGATCATTGAGTGAAAGTAATAAAATCAGTATGCACGTGCTGACTATCTGGTTGCATTTATACAACAGCATAGGTACCCTTTGTTGATGTTTTACCGCAGGCACAGGGTAGGTAGTTTATCATGGCTGCCAGACATAAGTTCTGCTCAATGCCAATGGTACTCTTCAACACTCACCCGTTTGTAGTCCGTCAATAAATAATGTGTTACCGCAATGCCCAAGAAGGCCAGGTGAAACTTTAATGCTCTTTTATCCTTCCTAATGAATCCTGCAACGGTAAGCAATCCAAGCCCGGCCAAAAAACCTAGATCAGCTTTTTGATGACCCGTAAATGGAATAAGTTTCTTTATGCCCACGGGAGTATCGGTAAGCGCATTAACCGCCGTAAAACCTGTACCTAATGCGGCGTATGTTTTTGCTGTAGCGCTATTAAGGCCCAGCAAAGATGGTAACGCTATTTGCACGCCGGAAAAAACGTAGTCAATTAGGCCATGCGCAACGGGAGTGATAGGTTTATTCATTGTTTTTGTTTTGTTGGTTTAGTAGTGTCGTTATATGTTGTTCTAAGTTTACTTGTTTGTTATTTGTCTCGTTGCCACTGCAGAAATAACCATTAGCTCCTTATCGTTTCTATCCTTTTTTTAATTTGTTTTTGTACAAAACAATCAGCGATTTGATATACAAATAAGCAACCAGAATACATTAGTGCTGTGCTGTCTTCCCAAAAAATAAATGATAGTTACGTTGTAATGCTTGCTTTCTATTAAAAGCATCACTTCAAAAAAATGTTACTTCAAGCATCTATTGCCTTGATGGTTAAAGCCCGCCGCAGGCATTAAAAGGAAAACGCTTTTTTCAACTTTTGAAAAAAAGGCTTGTGTTGAACAAAGTCCTTTATTATAAGGGTTCGGGCAAAGGGCCACAGCAGGATGACCAGTCCCCAACACATTAATACAAAGAAGAAAAGAAGAAAGTAATCATGGTAATAAACACTCAGGCAAATACCATATAGGAAGTACAACAGCAACCCTGCCTCAAGCAGTGTGATCCAGGAAACTTTTAACGACACATAGCTTTGTTGCGTGGAGCCGTTAGTAGATTTAGGCGTACGAACAAAAGGTGACTGCATCCCTGCAAGTCCCTGCATAACGGCCACTCCGTTTTGCACCGACATAGCCAGGTACACTACAACAAATAATGGATAGGTACGCAGGAAGCGAAGATTTTTTTGAGGGCTGGTTTCAGCACTTTGGTAGTAGAGATAAGCCAGTGCAACAAGGTTAACGGCACCAATGGCTGTGTAGTTGGTAAGAGCTATAAATTCGGGGTATTGCTGACGCAATTGTAGCAGCGGTATTGCAAGCAGTGCATTTAGTAAGAGGCAGACAAAAGTAAAGCTACCCAGCAAATGAAAAACACTGTGCAGTTTTTTGGCGAAGGGCAACGGCCTCCGCCAAATGTGGTGCAAGGTTTTTTTTGCTATCTGTGCCATGCCTTTGGTCCAGCGGAACTGCTGGATCTTAAATGCCTCTATGCCTGCCGGCAATTGCGCCGGAACAATAATATCCTTATCGTAAACAAGTCGCCAGCCCTTTAACTGCGCCCTGTAGGAAAGATCAAGATCCTCACTTAAAATACTACCATCCCAGCCGCCTGCTTCTATGATACAGCGCTTACGCCAAATACCCGCCGTGCCACAAAAATTGATAAAGTAGCCTGCCTGGCAACGACCTTCCTGCTCCACCGTAAAATGCATATCAAGGAGGTAGGTTTGAATGCGGGTAAGAAAGTTCTGATGCTTGTTCAGGTGTCCCCACCGGGCCTGCACCAATCCAACCCTTGCATCGGAAAAATGTGGAATAAGCGATTGTATAAAATCGGCGGAAGGTTGAAAGTCCGCATCAAAAATGGCTACCAGATCTCCTTTACAAAACGGCAGCCCGTATTCTAATGCCCCGGCTTTGTAACCATCGCGGGAAGCTCTGCGCAACACGGAAATACAAATGCCCTTCTGCTTTAAATGCGCTGCCTGCCGGTCAATTATACTGCAGGTTTCATCCGTCGAATCATCCAATACCTGTATCTCAAACAAGTGTCGCGGATAGTCGAGTTGTGTAAGCGATTGCAATAACCCTTCAATTACATATTTTTCGTTGTAAACAGGTACTTGTATTGATACGAAAGGAAGGGTTGATAACTTACCCGGCCTCTTTTTTACTTTCTGTTTGCGGGAGTGCCGCAACAGGTGAAGCTGTATTATAGCACTGGCAAGTAGCCAACAGGTTGACACTACATAGATTCCATAGCATACGTAACCGATCCACTTCATTTCTTTGTATTTGCCACAATCATTTTATTGCTGCCGGTTCTCTTACAATTCATTTGCCACATAAAACGCAACAGCGGAATTAAAAACAGAGGACAACAGCAGGAGAATGAATTGACTACCTGCCTGAATAAGAAGCGTCTGTTTCTGAAGTTTAAAACAGGCGCATGAGATACCAAGCGTACGTACTTACTATAATGTTTTAGACCATGCATGGTACACAAGCTGTTGCTTTTATACCACTTGTAGAAGAGCCTCTACTACCAATTGCCGATTCAATTAACTTTTGCTGTAAAAGAAAGTTAGCGCTGATAATAAGTCACCATGTTGATGTTGTTTGTTTGAATATTTAATACAAAACGCCGCAAACATTGAAACTCAGCAAATTCATGTAAGATTTTTTTTATAAATGAATGCCTTGCTGAGTTTACGTTGGCAGGAATTATGTAACACGCTACTACTTAAAATAAATAGTGTATGAAAATTTTGATCGCAGGAATGGCAGCGCTTTTATTCAGCGCTGGTGCAGTAGCACAGGGTACTACTTCTGATGGCACTGGTGGAGGTGGTATCAGTAAAATTGGAAAGATCAGTGTAACTAAGTTTAATGAAACAAATGCAAAAGGCAACGCGATGGTGTCTGCTATAAAGCCTACATCAAAGGCCCTTTCAGCAGCCGACCAAAAGTTGATGATGCAGGTAGCAGCTGGTGGACAAACGCAGCTATTGTTAAGCCAGGCAGCGGTTGATAAGGTTATAACTCAGGAGGCAAAGATGTTGGCTCAGTCGGAGGTGGAAGAACAGACCGGGGTAAGCGCCAAGCTACAGGAAATAGCGTCGGCCAAAGGCTTTACTTTGTCTGCCACGCCACTACCCGAAACACAACCGGCTCTTGACAAAATGCAAGGTATGAGCGGACAAGACATTGATGCTTTTTATGTAAAAGAAAGCGGGGTGAAAGGGCATATTAAATTACAAAAAACAATGGCTACCGTGTTAGCCCAGGCAAAGGATGCCGATCTGAAAAAACTAGCAGCAGCGACTCTTCCGGTTATTAGTATGCACTTAACCGTATCAACCGATGTAAGCAGCAGGATGAGAGGTGCAAGTGCAAAAGGAAGCGGGGCAAAATAAGAAGTAAGTTATCTAACAAATAGAAAGCCCTGCAAATGCGGGGCTTTCTATTTGTTAGATGCAAGCGGACGGCTATTGGTAAAAACTGAACCGCGGATGGGAACAAATCGTCTCGCATATGAGTTTACAAAAAGTATATTCTTAAGTTTTCGACTGTGCATGGAGAGTCTTCAGGAAAGTACCACGTTTGTGTTTTATTACTGAAGCTAACCAATACTAATTATCAGAGCTGTTACCTGCACGCTGTTAGATCTGCCAATGGCAATAAAATTTACCAGGAGCGGTAACAGTCAACGTATAGAATGGCAAACCTTAGACAAATCTTCTAATCCCAAATTCGTTGCTATTTTTTGTAGTTAATATTTCGTCTCCAGCGTCGCAAATTCAAATCTTACAAGCATAAAAAAAGCGACAAATCAAATTAGCTGCTAAGACCTCAATGTGACTCATCACAAAAAAAAGCTCCATTTCCGGAGCGATACTTAATAGAAAAAAATTAAGGATTACCACTGCCACCCGCAGAGCCATAGATCTGTCCCGTAGCATAGCTGCCTTCGTTGGCGGCTAACTGCACATAAATAGATGCTAACTCCACTGGCTGACCGGGTCGGCCAAGTGGCGTATCATTGCCAAACTCTTTCAGTTTTTCCTGTGTAGCACCACCACATACTTGCAGCGGTGTCCATATGGGGCCAGGTGCAACGCCATTTACCCTAATTCCTTTTGGGCCAAGTTGCTTGGCAAGCGATTTCACATAACTCATGTTGGCTGCTTTTGTTTGTGCATAATCATGCAATTCTGCCGAGGGATCATATGCCTGCACTGAAGTAGTAGCAATAATAGCAGCTCCAGGCTTCAGGTGCGGCAATGCGGCTTTTGTGATCCAGAACGGCGCATAAATATTTGTTTTCATGGTGCGGTCGAATTGCTCAGAAGTAATATCTAAAATGGTAGGTTTCGTTTGTTGCATGGCAGCATTGTTAACTAAAATATCCAGTCCGCCTAACTGCTGCACTGCTTCCGCTACCAGCCGCTTACAAAATTCTTCACTTGTAATATCGCCGGGAATGGCGACAGCTTTTCTTCCTGCTGCTTTAATAATTGCAACCACTTCCTGTGCATCAGCTTCTTCAGCCGGAAGGTAATTGATAGCCACGTCTGCACCTTCGCGGGCATAGGCAATAGCAGCGGCACGGCCCATACCAGAATCGCCACCGGTAATAAGTGCCTTGCGACCCGTTAGCCTTCCTGATCCCTTGTAGCTTTTCTCGCCATGGTCAGGCTTTGGGTCCATGTCACGGACAAGGCCCGGCCAGGGCTGCGACTGACTTTTAAATGGAGGCCGCGGATATTTTGTCGTCGGATCTTCGAGTGCATCCGGGGCGGGCACACCATTAACCACCGGTCCGCTTCCTGCTAAAACCG
>JAQBNG010000140.1 GCA_028288675.1 Flavisolibacter sp.
CAACGCTTTAGCTACTCTTTTGCGTAAAGTACTGTAGGCAAGGCTGTGTTGTCGTTCCTCTATTTCCTTTACGTTTTGGGTAACGATGCGGATAAATTTTGTAGCGATAGTAATGTCGCTGTAGATCATACCAAGGAACTCATCTCTTGGAATTTGCATGATCTCGGCATCTTCTAGAATGGCGGCGCTGTCATCATAATTTTTATCTTCTATTAAAGCAGTATAGCCAATAAAGTCACCGGCACTAAAAAGATCAGTGATGTATTCTTTGCCGTCTTCGTGGCTTTTAAACGCTTTTACTTTTCCACTCACGAGATAATATAAAAACCTTGGACGTTTGCCTTCCCCGTACAGCGTCCATTTTTTATGAAACGCTTCCACCGCATACTGGTCAGACAAGTGCTTAAGCAGGCCGGTATCTTTTACATCTTTTACAAACTGCGACAATCCTTGCCGGGTGGGAGCGTAGCTCTGTTGTAATACTTCTGCTTTCTTCAGCCGCATTTCAATAGCGTTGAGCAGCTCGATGTCGTCAAAAGGTTTGGTTACATAATCATCGGCGCCCATCTCCATTCCTTTTCTAAAATCGCCGCGTTCTGTTTTAGCGGTTATAAAAATGAAGGGAATGTTTTGGGTATCCGTATTTTTTCGCAATAAGTGCAACACGCCATAACCATCCAGTTCAGGCATCATAATATCGCATACAATTACATCAGGCTTTTCTTTAATTGCAAGCTCCACGCCCCGCCTGCCATTTTCGGCTGTTAACGTTTTATAACCTGCCAGCTCTAATATCTCCGCCGTGTTTTCACGCAGGTCATTGTTGTCGTCAATTACTAAGATCGTTTTCACCATGATGGTTTTTATTTATAGGAATGGTTGCCGTTATTAAAGTTCCCTGGTTAAGGATACTTTCTACTTGAATGTTGCCACCCAGCAGGTCGGTATAGCGTTTCACGATGTGCAGTCCTAAGCCGGTGCCCTGGATGTTTAGTGCATTCTTGCCACGAAAGAATGAAGTAAAAAGATGTTCCTGGTCTTCCTCTGAAATGCCGATGCCTTCATCC
Source organism: Flavisolibacter sp. (assembly GCA_028288675.1). GTDB lineage: Bacteria > Bacteroidota > Bacteroidia > Chitinophagales > Chitinophagaceae > Flavisolibacter. The sequence continues at coordinate 1,068 of JAQBNG010000140.1, forward strand.
CGTACAGAAACCTGCACCATGTTATCGGCTACCTTACAATTGATATAGATTGAAGCGCTTTCACCGGAAAATTTAATGGCATTGGAAGCAAGATTGATGAGGATATTCTTGATTAACTTCTTATCGGTTTGCACCACTTCGTTTCCTGAATAGGTATAAATAATTTGCTGGTCTTTTTTTGCCAGTCCTTTCATTTCATCAATGGTATCCTGCAGTAATTCGTGCAGGTCGAATTCGTGAAAAAGAGAGGCCACTTTGCCTTCATCCAGCTTTCCAAGGGAAAGAAAATCTTCCAACAGATCGTTCAGATGTTTTACCGATAATTTGATCTTATCTATATGGCGGTTTCGATTGTCCTGGTCCTGTGAGGTTGTATATTTTGATAGCAGCGAGGCGGAAGATAAAACCGTGCTTAACGGCGTTCTGAACTCATGCGAGGCCATGGAAACAAAACGGCTTTTGATCTCGTTAAGCTGCCGCTCTTTATCCAGTGCTTCACTTAACTCTTCCTGCGATTGCTCCAGCCGCTGCAACGCTTCTTTTAAGATCATTGTGCGTTCTTCTACTTTGGCTTCCAGTTCGGCATTCAGCTTGCGCATTTCGCTGGTCACGTTTTCCAACTGGTGTTGCTGCTTTATCATGCTTTGCTCAATGGCTTTTCTGTGCGTTATATCAACGATAAAAGCGATCACATACCGTTCGTCGTCTTTTACATAAGTGCTCAGGCTTACCTCCAGTGGAATCTGGTCGCCATTTTTGGTTTGCCCGTGCAGGTCACGTCCATGGCCCATTACACGGTTTCTTGGTTCCTCGTAAAAATCAGCTCTTTGCTTTACATGGCTGTAGCGGTATTTTGCTGGAAGGAGCAGTTCTACCTTTTGCCCTACCAGTTCTGCCGCTTCGTAGCCAAACATTTTGCAGGCAGCAGGGTTGACCAATATGATTTCTCCACCACTATCTGCAACCACGAATCCTTCTGTTGCATTTTCAAATAAAGAAGTAATATGGGTCCGGTCGAATTGCATCCGTGGAATGATTTGTTGCAAACTTAGGGGATGTTTTAAAGTAGCAACAATTCGGCTTCCAATTCAATGGCTTTTGGAAAAAGCACGTTGTTCTCTAAATGCTTGTGCTGCATTAGATCGTTATCCAGTTCCTGTAGCTTTTGAAATAGTACACGGTGATTGGTACAGGCACTTTCGGGAAATACATAATGGTTGGCCACCTCTCGCATCTCTATCAATAGCCCACTTATCTTTTTATGTTCATCGCCTACATTGCTTAACGGCTTGCGCAAGGTTTTAACAAACAGGCTGCCATAGGTCTCCTTACCCCGATGTGTATTTTCTATCTGCCTGATGTACGGAAAGATGATCTCCTCTTCGTCCTTGCTGTTTGCAAGCAGGAGGTTTGATAACTTTTCAAAGGAGGATAGAATAGTTTGAAGATGCGGCTGCTGCTTTTTATGGCTCAATACAAAAGCTGACAGGCCGGCGCCAATTGAAGGCAAGGCTTCTTTCAGGTAAGCATGATGCACGTTAATTATGTAATCTATTAAAAAGCTGACCTTCCAGTTTTTGTATTGAAGATTATTAGCAAGGCTCACTGTCTGCGACGCCTGCTGAAGCTCTTTTGCTATAGCAGATAAATCTAAGCCTTTTTGCAGGCACGCTTCCTCCAATGATACAATGCCACCACAGCAAAAATTAATGCCCTGCTTTTTAAATACGTCGGCTGTACGGTAATCATCACGTACAATTTGCGCTACTGTTTTTTGCGAGATTTTATCTTTCATGCTAATTGTTTCGGCCCCTTTTCAATTCCCGAACAGATGTTTTGTCAGTACAGGTCAAGGCTGTTTTCTATGCTTTACATTAGTTCATATAAACAACAACATCATTGAAAATTAGAGACGCCTGGGCAAAAATATTTTTACCGGCTACGGTAAAATATGATATATGTCAGCTTTCTGTTTGATACTTATCAATTAGATGTGCATAGAGTGGGCAGCTTTAGTTGAGTGGATCAGCATAGCTACACAATTTCTTAAAAAATTGGAATGATAAAATAGTTGTTGCTGATTTTCTTACATCTTGCCCTGTTGTTTGTCCAAAAATTGACACGCAGTTTGAAAAACGTACAGGGCTTGTATGCAGGTGATAACGAGTTGTTGCTTAGTTCTTTTAGCGTTGACCTGAAAGTGATTTGGTTGGTCAATTAAAACAGTATGCAGAGAAGATGAATACCTGTGATAACCAGGCATTGCTCACGGGCGAAAAAAGAAATATATAAACTGGCCCCGCAAAAGTTTTCTAGTTACAGCAACCGATGGTGATGACGGTGCATTTTTGTTGTAGCTACTTGCTTGCCTTTGAATTATCGGCTTAAAACAGGGTTACTCCTCAGTAATTTCTTAAACGTCTTTTCGGCATTTTTTATCCTGTTCTTATTAAAAATAACCTGCGCTTTACCGCTTGCCGAAACGCCGTTTATGCCTGCAAGCCCCTGGATGGTCCATTTGTAATTTTGCCTGTCTTTTTTATACCAGTTGTCCCATTTAATTATCGTCTGGTTAAAAATATAATCTTCATTTTTTCTAATCAGGTAATAACTGCATTCATCTTCTGTTATCATAGTAGCCCAGTCGTGAATTGAAACAAGAGTGTTTGCAGTAGAAGGATCAATCATATAAATAGTTATACCTGATCCCTCCCATACAGGAAGGGCTGCGGCTACATGATAGTTCCAGAGGTTTACCAGGCTCCCGGTTGTTTTTTTTAAATAGGCGCCACTAAAAACCCAGCCTTTGTAGTTAGGAACCTTCCAGCTTTCTAAAAGCAGGCAAATGGCGTGTGCCCTGTCTTCGCAGTCATTCTGCGCATCAGCCCACCGGAACAAGCTGTGATTTTGAAAGAACGAAAACAGTCGGTCGGCTTCTTCTTTTGTAATAGCATAACCGGGTACTACAGGGTTCGATAATGGCGCTTCGAATAAAGCCTTTGGTAAAGAAGAAGATGTCAAGCGTATAAAATATTAAGTAGTGAAATTAGCGTACGGTTTAAAGTTACAGGGATTCAAAATGTATAAAAGTTTGATTGAAATAAATTTGTTTTTCATGCAAAAATGGTGATGTCATAGTTCTTTTACTACCTAAGAAATTTGAAAAAGTTACTTGCACTAACAGATAGAAGTTTTACAATGCGAATTTCTATTTGTTCCATTACCCATTTTAATTATCTTGGGAACGATTGATTGCAGCTAAATAGGGCTGCCTTTTTTTTGTCATTGCCAAAACCATTATTCATGAATACAGAAAAAATGCTGCACGATTATCCTTTTCAGCCGGGTATATGGGATGAGATGTGGGATGTAAATGTTGTGAGGCCGCAGTTTAGGCAGGTTATTCAAACCTTACAGCAGATGGATGTGAGCGCCTTGCATCACAAGGATAAACAAGCTGCCGAATTATTCATGAACCAGGGCATCACCTTTACGGTTTATGCCGATGATGCCGGGATAGAAAGAATTTTTCCTTTTGATATTATCCCGCGTATCATCACCAACCCGGAATGGCAAAAAATTGAAAATGGCGTGAAGCAACGTCTTAAAGCACTGAACCTTTTTTTAAAAGACATTTATAACAAACAACAAATTATCCAGGATAAAATTATCCCGGTAAGCCTCATTGCTTCGTGTCCGCATTTTATTCGTGAAGTTGCCGGCATACAAGTGCCTCACGACATTTATACGCACATTTCGGGCATTGATCTGATACGCGGTGAGACTGGAGAATTCTACGTACTCGAGGATAATTTAAGAACGCCGTCCGGTGTTTCATATATGCTGGAAAACAGGGAAGTTACAAAGCGGATCTTCCCGGAATTGGTAGCCAACACACACGTTAAAAGAATCAGCAATTACCCGCTTTTACTGCACAAGAACCTGGTTTCCCTGGGGCCTGCGCAAATCTCAAACCCACGGGTGGTACTTCTTACGCCAGGCGTTTATAATTCGGCATATTACGAGCATGCATTTTTGGCCAAGCAAATGGGCATCACCCTGGTGGAAGGGAGGGATCTTGTTGTTAACAACCAAAAAGTATTTATGAAAACGACCAGCGGCCTTGCCCAGGTGCATGTGATATACAGAAGGGTTGATGATGAATTTTTAGACCCGATAGCTTTTAAGTCGGATACTATTTTAGGCGTACCGGGTTTAATGGCTGCTTATCGTAAAGGCACTGTGTCTATTGTAAACGCTATCGGTAATGGAGTAGCTGATGATAAAGCAGTTTACGCTTATGTGCCTGCCATGATCCGCTATTATTTGAACGAAGAACCGCTTTTATCAAACGTGCCGACTTATCAATTAAATAACCCTGAAACAATGGAATATGTAGATAGGAATAAGAACAGCATGGTAATAAAACGCACCAACCAATCGGGTGGCTACGGTATGGTCATGGGTAATAAAGTAAGCGATGAAGAATGGGCTGGCGCCATGAAGGAAATTGAAGCCGATCCCCGCAGTTTTATTGCGCAGCCGATCATAAAACTTTCTACCGTTCCTTGCTTTATTGATGGTAAAATTCAACCAAGGCATGTTGACCTGAGACCTTATGCCTTATACGGTCCAGCCGGTATAGAGATAGTGCCAGGCGGGTTAACACGGGTGGCGCTTAAAGAGGGTTCGCTGGTAGTAAATTCCTCGCAGGGCGGAGGAAGTAAGGACACATGGGTAATTGATTAAAACCAGAGCGTAATGAAAAACATAAAACAACACACATGTTAAGCCGTATTGCCGATTCTTTGTTTTGGATGAACCGTTACATGGAGCGGGCAGATGGGCTCCTGCGGCTGACAAGGACTAATTATATTTTAGGAATGGATACCGCTGTTAACGGGGCAATGACCTGGAAGCCGGTACTGGAAATTTTTGAAGTTTCGCCAGAACATGAAATAACGCTGATACAAAACAATACTGAAGAAGCATTAAAAAGAATATTGGTTGATGTCGGCAATGATAACTCGTTAAAAAGCCTCGTTAAAAGAGCAAGAGAAAATGCAAGAGGGGCACAGGATCATTTGGCGAAAGAAGTATGGGAAGAAATTAACCAGCTGTTTCATTTGGTCAATAATCCTTCCATACTTCATAAGCTTTCAACCTTTCAGTCGCTTGAAGTGCTGGAAGAATTTACCGGCCGCACTGTTACTTATGCAGGCATTATTGACATTACTATGCCCAGGGGGATGGGATGGTATTTTATGAGCCTGGGCCGTTATGTGGAACGGTGTTTGCAAACCATCCTGCTCACTGAAAAGCAATTGGAGGTTTTGAATTTCTCTGAAAACGATACTACTGATATTTTGCAATGGCAGCACCTCTTACTCTCCTTATCGGGTTACGAGCTTTACATGAAAACTTATCGTTCGTCTAATCATAATTATAATGTTTTGCACCAGGTGCTCATCAGTGAAAATTTCTCCCGTTCTGTTGTGTATTCACTTAAGAGAATTGACCACTACCTGCAAAGAGTGATGGTAAATAAAAAGGCTTCAGATTCAGCATTATCAAGAAGCTTTGGAAGGCTTTACAGCAAGGTTAAATACATGGAATTACACTCGCTTGACCGGCCTGAGATTCAAACATTTTTAAAAGAAACAAAGGCCGAGCTTTTAGATTTCACCAAACAATTAGAGCAACAATTATTTTCTTATTCCTAAGTTTTACACAATGCCAATATTCAAAATACAGCATATAACCAAGTACCTCTACGATAGAAATGTTCATGAAAGCGTGAATGAAATAAAGATATTTTCTTACCAGGATAATAGCCAGGAGGTGCTGCAGCACGACCTCTTTATAACCGGCTCACCTGAAGTTTTTACTTACACGGATTACTGGAGTAATAAAACGGGTGTATTTAATTTGCTCCCGCCGCACACAGAATTGATTGTAGACAGCCGGCTGGTTGTACGCACAATTGCTGCTGCTGTATCTGCCATAAATTTCGATGCCCATTTTAACGAGATGGAAAGTGAGGTCAGCGAAAATTTAAAGCTGATCGAACTTTCAAAACCTGATGCAATACTTTCCAAAAACGCTATTGAAACAATTATACAATCAATAAAAGAGGCCGAGCCGTCTGTTGCCATCGTAGTTCAAAACTGTTGCGAATACATTTTTAAGCATTTTCAATACATAAAAGGCATAACAACAATAGAAACTACGGTAGATGAAATTTTAGATAAGCAGGCCGGTGTATGCCAGGATTTTGCGCATGTGATGCTTCAGGTTCTTCGCACACTTAAGGTGCCAAGCCGTTATGTGAGCGGCTACATCTGCCCTAACAAAAACGGCTTGCGGGGCGAAGGTGCAACTCATGCCTGGGTAGAAGCCTGGATACCATCTTATGGCTGGGCAGGCATTGATCCAACTAATAATGTTTGGGTAACTAACAGTCATGTGAAATTAGCTGTGGGCCGCAACTTTAATGATTGTAGCCCGGTGAAGGGAACATTTAAGGGGGCAGCCCGGCAGAACCTTTCTGTATTCGTTTCTGTTGGCTATGAGGATGGAGGAATGTTTGAAGAAATAAACAATGTGTTAGTTGCGGATGAAGAAGAAGTGCCGGTGCAAATATCTGCCCAGATGGTGCCACAGTAACCTCAGATAAATGTCCGTATTCCCGATGCATTAAACTCCTGCCTGAATTCTTTTGGCGTGCAATCTTTTTTCTTTTTAAAAATGCGGTTGAAGTTAGAGATGTTATTAAAGCCGCATTTGTAGGCTACCTCCGTAATGCCATGTGTTGTTTCAATCAACATGCGGGAGGCATGGCCCAAACGAATTTCGGTCAGCGTATCTACAAAGGTTTGCCCGGTGCGCATTTTAAAGAACCGGCTGAAGGCTACGTCGCTCATCGCTGCAATTTTAGACACTTCAGTCAAGGTTATATTCTTATCGAAGTTATTATTCAGGTAGTTCATTATAGACTCAACACGCCGGCTGTTATAAGAAATGGTTTCCGTGTTGTTGAATGATACACCCGACAGCGTACGCATGTTTCGCGATGTAGAGAGATCATGCAGGATAGACATTAATTCAAGCACCGAATCGAAGCCATGTTTTTTAGTGATGCCGAAAAGCCTGGGTGTGATAGCTTGAGTAGTTTCTTTTGAAAATGAAATGCCTCTGAGCGAACGCTCAAACATAGTGCGGATAAACCCCATCTGGTTACGGTGCAAAAATCTTTCATCAAATAAATCACGATGAAATTGCACGGTTATCTCTTTTATTTCTGTGTTTTTGCATTTATGGTTAAACCAACCGTGCTGCAGGTTGGGACCCACTAAAACAAGTTCAACATCATCAATCTCTTCAATGTGATCACCGATAACTCTTTTTGCGCTCTTTGCATTTTGAATAAAATTTAGTTCGAATTCTTCGTGATAATGTAATGGAAAATTAAATTCAGATTTCACTCTAGAATGAATTGTAAAGCAATCGCTCTGGGTGAGCGGTGTTATTTCTCTAAGAAGTTTTTCGTTCATAAGCATTAAATCAATTCAGAAAGTTCCTTAAAACTAAAGAAAAGAATGCTAATATAATACCACAATCGGTTGCACAAATATGCCTTGCCATGAAACCCTTATCAGGAAGGATTCTTAAATTTTGATGGTTCATATACCAAACTTTTAATCATAAAAAAATATCGTCATTTGTTAATATAGTATCAACCAAGTAGCTGTAATAGCAATATTTTTGGTTCAAATACGCTTGGCTATATGAGAAATAAAAAACTTCCGCGGGTATTGCTGCTATTACTCTGCGTGCTCGGTTCTTCAATTGCTTTTGCTCAAACACGAAAAATTACCGGAACTGTTACAGATGAAACGCAGGGAACCCTTCCTGGCGCTACTGTTACAGTAAAGGGCTCAAAGGAGGTAACCACCACTGATGCAGCAGGAAAATTTACGATCAACCTTCCCGCCAATGCTAAAACATTGCTTATTTCTTATGTTGGGATGCAATCCCGGGAAGTAACCATTGGAAGCAGTGATGTTGTTACTGTATCGCTTACAAATGCGTCCGGTACAATGTCTGATGTTGTTGTTGTTGGTTATGGACGGTCGCGCAGGGCTAATTTAACTACAGCCCAGACGTCAGTATCGGCAAAAGAAATTGAAAGAACCGTAAACACTACGGTTGAGCAAGCCATCCAGGGACGGTCACCAGGCGTGTATATTACACAGAATTCCGGGCAGCCCGGGGGTGGTATATCTGTAGCCATTCGCGGCATTAGTTCTATTAGTCTGAATACGGAACCACTGTATGTCATCGATGGTATACAGGTGCGTGGAGGTGGCACTGCTAATTCCAGCAATCCTTTATCCGGTATCAATCCTAACGACATTGAGGATATACAGATTTTACAAGGTCCCTCTGCAACGGCTATCTACGGTTCCCAGGCAACTAATGGAGTTGTGCTAATTACTACAAAACGCGGTAAATCAGGAGATTTCAAAATAAACTATAACGTTCAGTATAATATTCAAACACCACCCAAAAGGGTTGCCGTAATGACTTTGCCACAATATGCGCAAATGCAAAAGGAGTACAAAGCCATTGCCGGCGGAACTGTGAGGGAAGAATTATTAGATCCCTCTATTTTAGGACCTGGTACCGACTGGCAACGGGAGTTGTTTAACAATGCACCCATGCAGAAACACCAGATCAGCCTGTCGGGTGGAAGTAACAATACCACCTACTATATGTCGGGTGAATTTCTAAATCAACAAGGTGTTGCGGAAGGCTCCGGATTTAAGCGTTATGGTTTTAGAATGAACCTCGATAATAAGCCCCGGGAGTGGCTAAACATTGGTGCTAATTTAAGTTTCAATCAAACTAATGAAAGGTTAACCAGCAGCCAGGAAAGTGTTATTATCCGGTCTATTCAGTTAAGCCCTGAGGTACCAGTCAAAAACCTGAATGGGACATGGGGTGGGGGAGACCTAACCAACCCTGCACACCAGTTTTCGCCGGTAAATCCAATCGCTATTTCCAAGTTAGTTACTAATACAAGTACACGCCGGCAATTTTTAGGTGGTTTAAATGTCGGTTTGAACCTGGCGAAAGGTCTTGTTGCCCGTACATCATTTAACACCAACCTCGGTTTTGGAAACGCACTTAATTATCAGCCAACGTATGCAATTGGATGGTCTGTGAACGCAGTCGCTAACTTATCAAATACCACAAGCCAAAATACCTACTGGAACTGGAATCAACTGTTGGAATACACAAAGCAAATTGGAAAGCATAACGTGGGGCTGATGGCGAGCCATGAATCACAAGAATCTACCTGGAAAAACCTTTCTGGAGCAAGGACCGGTTTTTTAACTAACGACGTTTTTGATTTGAATGCAGGTAATGCAACTTCAGGTACAAACTCCGGTGGGTCAGGGCAATGGGGTATGGAATCTTACCTTGGAAGGTTAAACTATAATTACGATAACCGTTACATCTTAACAGGTACAATTCGCAGGGATGGCTCGGTTAATTTCGGGCCTGAAAAAAGATGGGGTACTTTTCCTTCCGTATCATTAGCCTGGAGAGTAAGCCAGGAGAAATTCTTCCAGGTTCCTTTTATCAGTGATCTGAAATTACGACTTGAGACCGGGCTTACGGGAAGCCAACCTGGTGGTAATGCAGCAGTTTATTCACCACTTAGTGCAGGTGCCACGCCGTGGGGAACAGGCTTTCTTACTTCAGTATATCCAAATCCATTTTACCAATGGGAAGAAACAAAAACTAACAACATAGGGTTTAACCTGGGGTTACTAAATAACCGGATAATAATTGAAGGAGATTATTACGTAAAGCATACAAGCAATCTTCTTTTGGGTGCAGATTTAGCCTGGTACATGGGCGTAGCGGGAACAGCTTCTATTACGCCGCCAACAGTAAACGCCGGCGACATGCAAACAAAAGGATGGGGCTTTTCAATAAATACAATCAATGTTAATTCCAAAGCTTTCCGTTGGGAAACCAATTTTAACCTCTCTCATTTTAAAAGTGAAATACAAAGCCTGAATTCTGATAATGCTTTCCTGGAACGTAGCTCCTGGTGGTTAAATCAACAAGACCCCTGGACACAACGATCTGCTATTGGCATGCAACCATGGTTATTCAGAGGTTACATTGAAGAAGGGATTTTTACATCGGTTGAAGAAATCAACAAAAGTGCAGTTCCTGTTGATAATAACGGAGCAAGACGACCAACCCAGGCTAACGGCGGAATTTGGATAGGAGATAAAAAGTTCAAGGATGTGAATGGCGATGGTAAAATTGATGTGCTTGACAAAACTTACATTGGTAATCCATGGCCAAAATTATTTGGAGGCCTGACCAACTCTTTTAGTTATAAAGGTTTTGATTTAAGTGTGCTTATTACAGGAACGTTTGGAAATGATATCTACAATTTCATTGCCTGGGAAAACTCTAATCCAAATAACATAAACCTTGGCCGTAACATGATGTTGACTGCTATGGATTATGCAAAGATTGCGACTGACGCAACTGGCAAACCATACCTTTTAAATCCCGAAACAAAAGTTCCGCGGATAATCAGTGGTGCAGATGTAAATGGAACTTATGCAAGAATAACAGATAAGTATATTGAAGACGGTTCTTACCTGAGATTGAAAAATGCTTCTTTATCGTACAACCTGCCTTCGTCACTGGTAGCCAGACAAAAAATAGTAAAAGGTATTCGTGCTACTGTGGGCGCTCAAAACCTGATAACACTTACCAATTATTCGGGCTTCGATCCGGAAGTAGGTGCTTATGTTGGCAGAGATGCATCGACAGCTACCCAGGCCATCGGACTTGATTACGGTCGTTATCCTTTGACTCCAATTTACACGTTCACATTGAATGTAAACTTTTAAAGAACCAGATATGAAGAATATAAATAGCTTGAAATATTTGATTGGTTTAGTGATACCAATCGCTATGCTCGCCAGCTGCAAGAAGGACTTTCTGGAAAAGCCACCAACAGATGCAATTGTTGATGCCGGTTTTTATAAAACTGACGAACAGGTGTTGGCAGGTACAGCTTCATTATATAACCGTGTTTGGTTCGATTATAATGATAAAGCCTATTATAACTTAGGAGACTTTAGGTCAGGCACAGCTTACTCAGCCTACAATGATCGTGGTAATGTTTTATTTAATACAACCGCTGAGAATGGCGAGAATAATGCATCCTGGCGTGCTTTCTTTAATGTTGTTGCCCAGTCTAACATGTCCATCGTTAATATCAACAAGTATGCTGGCGAGGGTGTTTCTCCGGGAATTAAGAAATTAGCGATTGCAGAAGCAAGATTCATGAGGGCTGTAGCCTATCGTTATTTGGTAATGAACTGGGGTGAGGTTCCGATTATTACCAATAACCTTGACCATTTAACCGATACAACCCTCCGGAAAAATACAATACCGAGTGTCTGGCGTTTTATCACACGGGAAATGCGTGCGGTAGTTGACGACTTACCGACCGTAGCACTTCAGCCAGGAAGAGTTACCAAGTGGTCTGCTGAAGGTATGTTAGCCAGGTTTTATCTAACCAGGGCAGGTCTTGAAAGTTCAGGTGCCGGCACGAGAAATCAAACATTTTTAGACAGCGCCAAATACTATGCGCAAAGAGTGATCACAAACAGTGGAACCCAATTGTTGCCAAAATATGAGGACCTGTTTAAGTTTCCTTATGATAACAACAAGGAATCTCTTTTTGAATTACAGTGGGTATATCAGCCTAACTCATGGGGTGTTCAAAACAGTATGCCCTCTTACTTTAATTTTAGCAATGATATCGCTAATGGTGATGGATGGGGCGGAGATAAAAGTGCCACATGGTGGATGTTAAGCCAGTACGAAGGAATTCAGGCTTCCGGTGATACAATGCTCCAGGGGCGCACACTTGATCAGCGTCTTAGGGCTACGTTCATGTTGCCTGGAGCTACTTACAATGAAATAACCCAAACTGTACCACTTACTGTAAATGCCTCTGGTAAGCAAAAGCTGGTAGTTCCTAATACTGGCGGCGATGTGAACTTCGCTTACATAAAGAAATATGTTGTCGGGAAATCCGAAGATGTTGGTGGTGCTGCGCAACAATACTACCCGAACAATACCTACATGATGCGCCTGGCAGAAATGTATCTTATTTATGCTGAAGCTGTTCTTGGAAACAGCGCTTCTACAACAGACGCAACTGCTTTGGAGTATTTTAATAAAGTTCATACACGATCAGGTTTAGCACCGCTTTCAAATCCTACTACCGGTGCTCCTATTCCTCTTACGTTTGATATTATATTTAAGGAAAGAGTACTTGAATTTGCAATGGAAAGCATGGCATGGTATGATTTGGTTAGCCTCCATTATTATAATCCTCAAAAAGCTTATCAAATTCTAAATAGCCAGGATAGGGGATTGTTCAATATAAGGACTGATGCTTTTCCAAACCCAACCGTGTGGACATTTAAGAAAACAACATGGGCTACAACCGAAAGAACGATCAACGCAAACAGCGGCAACTTTCGCTTGCCAATACCTTCTGCTGAAATTAGCCGGGCTCCTAATTTAACCAGACCCGCAGTTGATTATCCATAACATTTTTAGAATCATGTATAAAAAATTTTTAGGCAATGAAAACATTATTTAAATCAATAGTATACTTCTTCCTGGCGTTCGCCATGGGGAGTATGTTTACATCATGTAATAAAGAAGCTGATTCTTCCAATGGTGGTGAACCGACAATTTCGTATGTAAGGGTTACAAACCCAGCCTCATCTGATTCTCTTTTAATAGGAGCTGCACAAGGCAAACTGGTAGCCATCATCGGCGAAAACCTGGGCGGTGCTACCGAGATGTGGTTTAATGATCAGAAGGCTAATCTAAATCCAACGTTTATTACCAACACCTCAATATTGGTAAATGTTCCTGCACAGATACCTTTAGCGATCAATAATAAACTGAAGATTAATTTTTCAAATGGCAAAACACTTTTATACGATTTTAAGGTACAAATCAGCAAGCCGGCAGTTGGTAGCATGGTTTCGGAATTTGTTAATGAAGGTGAAGTAGCGACTATCAGAGGTGATTTTTTCTATGCACCATTGACGGTAACATTCACCGGCGGTGTAACCGGCCAATTAGTATCAGTAGCGGATAAACTGCTTGAAGTAAGAGTACCCGCAGGTGCTCTGCCAGGCCCTATTACTGTGAAAACAAATTTTGGTGAAACAAAATCAAACTTTTGGTTCAAGGACAATAGAAACATTTTTATCAGCAGCGATCCTTACGAAGGCTGGTGGAATTCATCCTATGTGGTAACTGCTCCAGGTGCAGGCGATCCTCCTAAAATCAGCGGAAATTATATTCGGTTTAAAAAGCCAATCGGCGCCTGGAGTTGGAACGAAGTCGCCGGAGGTCCCGCATCGGCGATGCCTGCTCATAGTAAGAATATTCCCGATGCTGCTATACTGAAACCCGAAGATTACAATTTGAAGTTTGAAGTGAATACGGTTAAGCCTTATACTAACAACGTACTAAAAATAAATGTAGCTCTGAGTGCCGAGGATAATGACGCTTACTTATGGAAGCCTCCGTATGACACGAAAGGCCAATGGCAAACAGTGATTATTCCCTTTGAGGAAGTAATAGCAAGTTATAAAGTAAGACCTACTGTTAACCCTGCAGGCTATTGGAGCCGCCTGTTGTTTCATGGCCCCGGCGATCTTGACGCGGATATCAGTTTCGATAATTTCAGGGTTGTACCAAAAATTAGTAAATAAAAATTATCAAAAGCATAATCAATAATAATGATTCAACTATCTAACACCAGGCTGCTTGCACTAATTTGCTTTATCCTTTCGGTTGGAATTTTTTCATCCTGTAAGAAAGACAATGCTGATGCTGGTTCAGGTAAAGTAGAGTTACTAAGCTTTGGGCCAACAGGGGCAAAGCATGGAGATACATTGCGTTTTGTTGGCAGAAATCTGACTAAGGTTACAGAGATACAATTCACCGGCACCGGCGCAACAGTAGCACAAAAGGATTTTAAGCAGCAGACAACCGATCTCATATTGGTTATTGTACCGCAGTCAGCTGAAAAAGGATTTGTTACTTTAAAAACCCCTGAAGGCGATATTGTTTCAAAAACACAATTCAACCTGAATGTGATAGCAACGGTTAGTGCCATTACGCCGCCGCAGGCAAGACCCGGGGAAAACATTACCATAACAGGTAACTTTTTAAATTGGGTGAACAGGGTAACCTTTGGCAGAGATAAGGTTGTGACTTCCTTCGTAAGCAAAACAATAAATCAGCTGGTTGTGAAAGTGCCTGAAGATGCGCAAACCGGCCCGTTGATCTTATCTTATCAAGGCACTGATTCATCTTTTGTACAGACAACAGATACTTTAAAAGTTACACTGCCTGTTGCTACATCTTTAACTCCAAATCCTGTAAAGCATAATACAAATTTGACTATTACAGGAACTAACCTCGATTTAGTAAAACAGGTCTTGCTAGCAGGGGTTTCAAAACCAATTACAAGTTTTGTAAGTCAAACGGCAACACAGTTGGTGGTCAGGATAGATTCAGCTACAGTGAAAGGGAAAGTGACATTGACGGCAGCTTCAGGTGTTCAAACTGTATCAACATCGGATTTAGATGTGCTAATGCCGTCTGTAACCAACATGACACCTAATCCTATTGACATAGGTGCAAACCTCACAATTACAGGTACAAACCTTGATATTGTAAAAAGTATTTCTTTCGTGGGTGTAAATAATTCAGTTACGTCTTTTTTTAGCCAGACACCAACACAGATTGTTGTTGTAGTACCCGCAGGTACAGTTACCGGTAAAGTAACATTAGGTATTATAAATACCGGACAGTCTGTGAAATCTGCTAACGATTTGGGAATTAATGGTTCGTCTGTTCCGCCAATTATTATCTACGATGATGCAATTACTTCTGCGTGGAATGGATGGATCGGCGGAGGTTGGGGTGGCGTAAAAGATTTGAACAACACCTCTCCCGTGAGGTCAGGATCAAAGTCAATTAAAATTGATTATGTAGACGGTGGCTATGGTGTTCCGTTGCAATTAGGCGGAGCCAATATTTCTCTTGGTGGCTACACTTCGCTCAAAGTCTCTATTTACGGAGGTGCTGGCAGCGGTAGTAAAACAGTGAATATTGGATTTAACGAGGCTGATGGTAAAACAGTTACTGTTGTTGAAGGCCAGTGGACTGACTTTACAATTCCGCTGAGTCAAATCTCTGCTGCCGGCACGTTAACCCATTTATATATTAAAAACTATTCTGCTACAGGCGCTTTTACAATTTATGTAGATAACCTGGGAGTATATTAAGTGGTTGTACTGCGGTTGACAATTGTAATAAAAAGTAGAAAAGAAGTTCTCTCATAAAGCAGCATTCGGTTGACTGGTTCATTTCAAATTCGTTTGCAAGTGAGCCAGTTTTTTTTAAACGTGATGCAGTCGTTGCCTATATTTTGATATGAAATAATGGCTGAAAGTGAAGCGAATTAGTAGTTGCATATTGTTGTCCCTTCCTTACTGGAACTAAAAAATCAAATGAATAATACTAAAAATATTCTGTCGGTAGTCCTCTATAAGCAGAAAGGGTTTATGGTACGCACTCTATTACTTTTTACATTGATTAGTTGCAGCAAAGGCAGCACTAATAGCAGCGGCGGAGGTTCCACACCTCCACCTCCGCCACCGCCTACAGATACTGTCCCTTCAACGGGAACTGTAAAAGGCTGGTTGGTTGATAAAGCTTCAACCGACCAAACTGCTGCTTTGTTTTATAACCTGAAAAAAGTCTCAAAAACGGCTGTCTTGTTTGGTCACCAGGACGCTACAAAAAGAGGTGTTACAAATGCAAGCACACAGTGGGCCAATGAACAGCAATTCACCGGTGTTTCAAGGGATAAGTCGGACGTGAAAGATGTAACAGGATCATATCCCGCGGTGTACGGCCACGACTTCCTTCATATTGCCAATTTCACTAACGGCAATTGGTTTGATTATGAAGCACAAATTGCAAAGGAGCTTACTATTGATGCTTATAACCGTGGTGGTGTAAATACCTATGCATGGCATTATAATAATCCTGTATCACAGGGTAGCTTTTACTGGAGCGATTCGCCTGTAGAAGCGGTAAGTAAAATAATTCCTGGTGGCAGTCATAATGATGTTTATAAAAATTCATTAAAGGAAGTAGCGGCTTTTGCAAAGTCACTGATAGGCGCTGATGGAAAGCTGGTACCAGTGATCTTTCGTCCTTTTCATGAATTTGACGGCGGCTGGTTCTGGTGGGGAGCCACGCATTGCACACCAGCACAATACAAAACTCTTTTTCAGTTTACGGTCACTTACCTGCGGGATAGTTTAGGGGTGCATAATTTTCTGTATGCGTGGTCTCCCGATAAAAATTTTACTTCTCAATTTGAGTATCTGGAAAGATATCCCGGCGATGAATATGTAGACGTTGTTGGCTCCGATAACTATGGCGATCTATCTGATGGCAGTTCTCCTACAATAGCATCTAACAAATACAAAATTGTTTCTGACTATGCCATCTCAAAAAACAAGGTAGCAGCCATGACAGAGACAGGCAGCACAAGCAACCTGGCTAAAGCAAACTGGTACACCGACAATTTATTAAAGGTGCTGACGACCCAAAAAATTCAGTTGGCTTATGCATTGGTCTGGGCTAATACAAAAGACAACTTTTATACACCGTATAAAGGCCATGCGGCTGAACAGGATTTTATCAGTTTCAAAAACAATTCATATTTATTATTTAGTGATAAAATGCCGAAGATGTATGAGCTGAAGTAGGGATGGGGCCGGCTGTTTGTATTTGCGTGAGGGATAGAAGCGGTTATCCTTTTTTGCCATTAGTGATTATCTATTTGAAACGAAAA
Organism: Flavisolibacter sp.; assembly: GCA_028288675.1. Taxonomy (GTDB): domain Bacteria; phylum Bacteroidota; class Bacteroidia; order Chitinophagales; family Chitinophagaceae; genus Flavisolibacter. The sequence goes on from JAQBNG010000140.1 coordinate 18,088, forward strand.
CAAAAGGTAAAAAAGATAATAGCGCATAGCCCGACGGCGCCCCGCCGGCACGCCAAAAATGTATTAAAAGAAAATTGAAATAAGTCGAGGCAAGTTAACTTTTGCAACAGCGACAACCTCAAAACTACATGCGGTTACAATTTATAGATATAGCCATCATCGTTACCTACCTTATTTCAATGTTGCTATTGGGATGGTTTCTGCGGAAGAAAGCCCGTGAGAGTAAAGAGAGTTATTTAATGGGTGGAAAGAAGCTTCCCTGGTACATGCTGGGATTAAGCGATGCCTCTGATATGTTCGACATCAGCGGTACCATGTGGATGGTTTCCTTATGTTTTGTGTATGGATTAAAAAGTATTTGGATACCGTGGTTGTGGCCTGTATTTAACCAGGTTTTCAACATGATGTTTTTGGCTAAATGGCTGCGGCGTTCTAATGCAAATACCGGTGCCGAGTGGCTGGCCACACGATTTGGTTTGAAAGGTAAAGGTGTGACCGGTTCGCACAATATTGTTGTAGCATTCGCACTCATTGGATGCCTTGGATTTTTGGCTTATGGCTTTATAGGATTGGGAAAGTTCATTGAAATTTTTGTTCCCTGGAATTTAGTGCAGCCATACATTCCGGTTAACATTGGCCCCGGTTATGTGGCACATTTTTATGGCATCGTGTTTACCCTTTTTGCCATGTTTTATTCCATCTTGGGCGGTATGCACAGCATTGTACTGGGCGATTTTATCAAGTACGCCATTATGACCATCGGGTGTATTTCTATCGCGGTGATAGCTATGATTCATTTAGATGGAAACACATTGAAACTTCCGCAGGGATGGGGCGACCCTTTCTTTGGCTGGAGTCTTGATATGAACTGGTCGGGGATAGTTGAAGACGCCAATAAAAAGATAGCTGAAGATGGCTATGGCCTATTTGGGATATTTTTTATGATGATGTTATTTAAAGGAGTATTTGCTTCTTTAGCAGGCCCTGCTCCTAATTATGACATGCAAAAAATTCTGTCCACAAAGTCGCCGAAGGAAGCTTCTAAAATGACAGGGTTTGTTTCCATTGTTTTATTGCCAATTCGCTATTCAATGGTAATTGGACTAACGGTGTTGGGGCTTTTGTATTACAACCAATTGAACCTCTCTAATGGTACCGGCGGAACCGATTTTGAAAGAGTGCTGCCGGCAACAATTAATAATTTTTTACCGGTGGGTATTTTAGGATTGGTGCTTACAGGTTTGCTGGGTGCCTTCATGGGAACTTTTTCGGGCACATTAAATGCCGCGCAAGCTTATGTAGTAAATGATATTTATTTAAAGTACATCAATCCGAAAGCGTCAACAAAGAAGATAATGACCGCCAATTACCTCACCGGTATTATCGTGGTTGCAGTTGGCGTTACACTCGGCTTTTTTGCTAAAGATGTCAATAGCATTTTGCAGTGGATTGTTTCGGGTTTATATGGCGGCTACATTGCTGCCAACGTATTAAAATGGTACTGGTGGCGGTTTAATGCTAACGGATTTTTCTATGGTATGCTGGCGGGCATAGCCGGAGCATTAATCTTCTCCCGCTTTTTCTCCGGGGTTGAGTTTCTTTATTATTTCCCGGTGCTGTTTGCTTTATCAATTGCAGGTTGTTTAATTGGTACCTATACGGCACCGCCAACGGAAGCCTCTGTACTTAATACTTTTTATAAAACGGTAAAGCCGTGGGGTTTTTGGAAGCCGGTTCACGAAAGAGTTGTTGCAGAAGATCCATCCTTTCAACCCAATAAAAGATTTGGATTAGACATGTTCAATGTTGTTCTGGGCATCATTGCACAATTATGTTTAACCGTACTCCCAATGTATCTGGTATTAGGCATGAAACTGCCGCTGGTAGTAACCATTATTTTGATAATCATAATTGTTCTCATCTTGAAAAGAACGTGGTGGAATAAACTTGATGAGGACGAAACACCAACTATTGAACAGCCGAAAGGCAATAAATTAAGAGAACATGAATACACTATTTGAAAAGAGACTGAAAGCATTGCAAAAAGCTAATGCTGGGTTAGTGAAAAAGGCAAATGAAAAAGAACAGGATGGCAATGGCATTTACGACAGGTACAGCAACCCGGTACTTACTGCTGCACACACGCCATTGTTCTGGAGGTACGATTTAAACAATGAAACAAATCCATACCTGATGGAACGTTTTGGTATTAATGCAGTTTTTAATTCCGGAGCTATAAAACTTAATGATAAATATTTCTTGATAGCGAGGGTGGAAGGCGCGGATCGTAAATCATTTTTTGCAGTTGCAGAAAGTTCGAACGGCATTGACAATTTCCAGTTTTGGGATTACCCTGTTCAGTTACCTGTAACATCAGTTCCCGATACCAACGTTTATGATATGCGCCTTGTGCAGCATCAAGATGGATGGATATATGGACTGTTTTGCACAGAACGCAGAGATACTGCTGCATCGCCTGACGACCAGTCTTCTGCCATTGCACAGTGTGGCATTGTACGTACTAAAGATTTACAGCAATGGGAACGTTTAGCAGATTTGCAAACGCCATCACCACAACAGCGCAATGTAGTGTTGCACCCGGAGTTTGTGAATGGCAGGTATGCATTTTATACACGGCCGCAGGATGGATTTATTTCTACCGGTAAAGGCGGCGGAATTGGTTTTGGCATATGTAACCGTATAGAACAGGCTGTGATAGAAGAAGAAATCGTTATAGACCCTAAAATTTATCATACTGTGTACGAAGCAAAAAATGGCTTAGGGCCGGCCCCGATAAAAACAGAATATGGTTGGTTGCACCTGGCACACGGTGTTCGTAATACAGCGGCAGGACTTCGCTACACCTTATACCTGTTCATGACCGATTTGATTGACCTCACCAAAGTAATTTACAAGCCTGCCGGTTATTTTATGGCGCCGGAAGGAGAGGAAAGAGTGGGTGATGTATCAAATGTCTTATTCAGCAATGGATGGATTGCAGATGATGACGGAACCGTAT
>JAQBNG010000143.1 GCA_028288675.1 Flavisolibacter sp.
CTTGTTGCCATCTGTCTTAACACAAATGTCCCGCGGCATTCAATACGATGGTGCTTACCTTGGCCGCTATATTCAAAACTGGAACAGTGCCAACTCCAGTGATATTTTTGATCGTCATGGCTGGACCATTCCTGCCGCTTTTGAAGACCCGGCAGGTGAGATATGGCGTATGACTTACTTCGCCATTGGTAAAAACCTGAATTATATCATTGACGATGCCGTAGAGAAACAAAAATGGGATTATGCCGGCGTTGGTCTTGCCATTCGTGCATGGGCATGGCAAACGACAACGGATTATCACAGTGATATCATTTTAAAAGAAGCATTCAATGACGGTCAATACCGGTTCAACTACGATGCACAGGAAGAAGTATACAAAGAGGTGAGAAGCTTGTGCTACCAGGCTTTGAATTATCTTAATCGCACGGATGGATTAGTATCTGCAACCAACCTTGGAAAAGGTGATTTTGTGTACAAAGGCGACCGTTCCAAATGGATCAAATTTGTGAATGGATTGTTGGCTCGCAATTTTCATCACCTGGCCAATAAGCAGGCGTATAATGCAGATTCGGTTATTTACTATGCCACCCGTTCTATGACTGCAAATGCAGAGGACTTCCTGGTACCATTCATTGGCAGTTCTTCAGGCAATTCTAATTTTTATGGATCATCTTATACACTGACAACAGGCTTCGACAGGAACCGCCAAAGTCGCTTTATTGTCAACCTCATGGACGGAACTACGTTTGCCAACAACAATCTATGGGCTAACAGGGATCCTCGGATGAAGTTAATGCTTTCCCGTAGTGGTGATTCTACCGGTTCTTCTAATGGAGGATTTAAAGGGGTAGTTCCGGGTGATGGTGATCCCTTTATCGGGTCAACAACCAGCACAAGGAGAGTGGGTATCACCTGGGGCGATAATTTGTATGCCCGCCCAGGTGCCAATATTGGAAAATACCTGTTTAAGGATGATGCAAAATTTCCACTGATGACCCATGCGGAAATGCAGTTTATTAAGGCCGAAGCCTATTGGAAAAAAGCCGACAAGGGCAACGCATTAACGGCGTATAGAGCAGGCGTTTCTGCGCACATGGATTTTGTTACACAGTTCGCTCAAAATCCTGCAGTGGCAGGTAATGTATTGACAGCTGCCGAAAAAACAGCTTTCCTCAACAATACCGCTATCATAAAAAACAGTGTAGCCACCCTAACACTCCAGGATATTATGCTGCAAAAGTTTATTGCATTGTGGGGCTGGGGCTTTGTGGAAACATGGGTAGACATGCGCCGTTACCATTATACCGACCAGGATAATGGCGACCAGGTATATAAAGGATTTGTATTCCCTGCTACTTTCTTTTCCGACAATGGCGGGAAGCCAGCCTATCGTTTCAGGCCACGATGGAATTCTGAATACATATGGAACAAGCCGGCACTGGAAGCTATTGGTGCTATAAACGCAGATTATCATACCTACGAAATGTGGTTCAGTAAACCTTAACCTCAAAAAAAAATAAAGCATGAAGAAGCTATTATATTTTATCCTTCCCACCCTAACAGGTGCAGTTCTGATCAGCAGTTGTGAAAAAAATGGATTACAACTGACGGAAACGATAGACGCATCAGCTAATTCGCATATCAAAGTAGGGTACTACTCGCCAAACCCAAATAACAATTTCATTTTAAAATTTGGTGACACCAAGGTGGGAACAACCTTCTTTTATTCCCAGTTAAATCCTTCAGATGGTACGGCTTATTTAGCCATTCCATCGGGAACCGGACAGGGCAAATTTGTATTGCCAAAAGCGGGCACCACCGAAGATTCTGTATTGATCAGTAGTTTCAATTATGATCTGCAGGCAGGCAAATTCTATTCTGTTTTTGTGATTGATACAACCACCAAAGTGCGGCCTTTGATTTTAAATGATACACTGGACCTTCCTGCTGAGGGAATGGCCAAAGTGCGTTTTGTCAATACAATGTACAATGTACCTGCTATGGATATTAAACTGGCAGATGGAACAATGATCGCCAGTAGTCTTGCCTTTGGGAGTGCTACCCGTTTTGTTGACCTGACTGCCGCACAACTGTATGGTTTTAAGTTTTACAACCCCGGTACTACCACACAGGTAACCGGTACCAATGCAAGCACTTTTAAGTTTGACCTTACAGCCATTAACCGCCGAATCTATACCGTTGTTTTAAGAGGTATTGCAGGAAGCACCACAACCGCCCCGGTGGTCACCAGTATCTCCAATCGTTAATACTTTATTATTGAGAAGCATCCGTTAAGGGTGCTTCTCTTTTTTAATAATCAACTGATGAAAAAGACAAACAAGTTTTTCTATTTTCTTTTGGTTTCATTCCTGTTCATCAACTGTTCTAAAAACAACCAGGCTGCCCCTCCTGTCAATCCACCTCCCGTTGTTGCTCCAACACCATTGATAACGCTTCCGGCAGAATGGACAAAAGCGACTAACCTGATGACAGGCTTCCCTTCAGGGATTGAAGTGTACAAACGTACTGCTGCCTTTAACGGAAAAGCTATGAACGCTTATTGCGTTGTGTTTGATCCTAAAAATTCTTCAATTGAATTGAAACCGGTTTATTCTTCCACCAATAAAAAGCCAAGCGAATTGTATGCAAACGAAAGCGGCACCAATTACGCAGTGATAAACGGCGGCTTTTTTGGTACTAATGCGTCTTATAGTTTAACGCAATACAATGGAAGCATCCAGGCTATCAATATCAAGTCCCTTACCCGGACGTACAACGGTGCTAATACAACTTATTATCCTACAAGAGGAGCTTTCGGTTTAACGTCAGCCGGCATTCCTGATGTTACCTGGATCTATCATGTTGGTGCCGGAAACGGGACGATCTATTCTTATCCGCAACCAAGCGCAAACAACGTAACCATGGCACCGCAGCCGCAGCCATCAGCGACTTTCCCTGCAGGCGGCGCAGTATGGAATGCCATCACTGCTATTGGTGGATCACCGGTGCTGATCAAAAACAATACAGTAAATGTTACTGACGATGAAGAACTGATCGATATTGATAATACAAGCTCAAGAGCCCGTTCCGCTATTGGTCATACCAGCGATGGAAAGATCATTTTATTGGCCGTGGAAGGTAACAACAGCAGTGGAGGTGCGGGATTGAACTTGAAAGAAACGGCTGACCTGATGAAGGGCATGGGTTGCACGGGCGCCTTAAATTTAGACGGAGGCGGTTCTACCTACATGATGGTGAATGGACTGCCAACGGTAAAGCCTTCTGATGCAGGGGGCGAACGTCCTGTGATCAGTGCAATCATTATAAAAAAGAAATAACAGTAACCTGGTTCAATTGCCTGATCAAATAATTATTAATGCAACGTAACCAAAGCCTGGATGCGCTTCGTGGCTTTGCCATCTTAGCTATGGTGCTTTCCGGCAGCATAGCTTTCGGCGATGTTTTACCTGCATGGATGTATCATGCACAGGTACCGCCACCAAAGCATGTCTTTATTCCAACGCTGCCAGGAATAACATGGGTGGACCTGGTATTTCCCTTTTTCTTATTCAGTATGGGTGCAGCTATTCCATTATCATTATCAAAATTGAGTAAAGAAGGCGCATCGTTTTGGAGGATAGTTTGGATAGCAGCCAGACGTTATGCATTGCTTACCTTCTTTGCCCTGTTCTCTTTTCATATACGGGCCTGGGTGATGGCAGAGGTGCCAACAACAACCGACCACCTGCTTTCTGTTTTTGGATTTATGTTGCTCTGTTTTCAATTTTATGAATATAAAGGAGCGCAATACAAAAGCTTATTTATCAGTTTGAAGATAGCCGCTTTTGACATAGCCGTTTTCCTGCTATATGCGTTGTCTTTCAACAATGGAGAGGGGTTTTCTTTGGAAAAAAGTGATATCATCATTATCGTCCTGGCCAACATGGCTTTTTTTGGAACCCTTACCTGGTGGTTTACGAAAGATCATCCTTACATCAGGATTGGTTTGCTTCCTTTTATCATGGCTATTTTTTTGGGTGCTAAAGAAAGTGGCAGCTGGAACGAAGCGGTGTTTACGTTTTCACCTTTGCCATGGGTATATAAATTTTATTACCTGAAATATCTTTTTATCATCATTCCCGGAACTTTTGCAGGGGAGTGGTTGCTGCGGTATTCTAAAACGGGCATTGACCAGCCGCCGCACATTCCTACAAACAATTTGATCAGAACCGCTGCGATACTCTCAATAATTCTCGTTGTTGGCAACATAAGTTTTTTGTTTTCCCGTGCCCTTTTGCCCAATCTGATTTTAAGCATACTGTTATTAACTGGTATTTATTATTTCATCAAAAAAGCCCACATGCAAAAAGGTTCACCACTGTTGAATTTTTTTTACGCCGGTGCTTATTTGTTGCTATTGGGGCTTTTTTTTGAAGCCTACGAAGGAGGCATAAAGAAAGATATTTCCACTTACAGTTATTACTTCGTTTCCGCCGGCCTCGCATTTTTTATGCTGATAAGCTTTTGCGGGTTGCAGCTTTCTAAATCCGGCGCTTATCTCACCCATTATCTTTCCCTTAATGGAAGAAATCCAATGGTAGCCTATGTTGCAGGCAATCTGCTCCTGATCCCGGTTTTAAAAATAACAGGCGGTATGCAGTTACTTGACAGCCTTAGCAGCAATGTATGGACCGGCTGTCTCCGGGGTGTGTTGTTCACAGGGATAGTATCGTTAATTACAGTTTTGTTTGTACAGAAAAAATGGTTCTGGAAAACCTAAAAAACAGTGTATGATCAGGTATTTTTTTGTGCTGTTCTTGCTTGTTGTAACTACCTGCCTGTTTTCACAACAGGTAGATTCTTCTTTTCATAATTATTGGTATGATAGCCGGGTAGCTTATTTTAAGCAGTTGCCTAAAAAGAAGAAGCCTGTGATTTTTTTTGGCGATAGTATTACAGAGTGGGCCGACTGGAATGAACTGACAGGGTTAGGCAATGTTTTAAATCGGGGGATAGCCGGAGATATAAGCTTTGGCTTATTGGGCAGGGTAGAAGAAGTGATCCGCCATCAGCCCAGACAAATCTTTATTTTGATTGGCACCAATGATATCAGTAAAGGCATTCCTGCTGCACATATAATTCGTACCTATAAAAATATAGCCGTACGAATAAAGAAGGAATCACCTCGGACACGCCTTTATATACAAAGTGTTTTACCAATCAACGATTCATTGATCAATCGCCAGTATTACAACGGTACCAACGCCGCCATTGTGCAATTGAATAAGGAATTAAAAGGATTGGCTGATAAACTGCAACTCTCCTTTGTCAATGTTTTTGAAAGTATGGTTGATCACAGGCAACAGTTGGAAAAAGAATATACATACGATGGCTTGCATTTGTCAGGTAAAGGTTATCTGCAATGGGTAGCCTATTTGAAAAAGCATCACTTTTTATTGAACTAACTTTCTTCTTATGAGAACGATCTTTATTTTCCTCTTCTGCATTATCTCAACATATATTGGTGCGCAAACAAAAGCTCCTGTAGTGATGCTGGACCGGTATACGATTGATTCCTCCGGGAAGGCAGGGAAGATCCAATTTATGCTTAATAATGCGTTAGAGCAGACCACCTACAAATTAACAAAGGGTGGCAAGTGGTTTCGGTTAACAAAGGATAAGGAGTTAGTATTGAAGAACAGTAAGCAGAAGAAAAGCAGTTATGAAATTGAAATAACAGCTAAAGCAGACAGACAAAAGCTGAAACATAAATTCGTTCTATTAATGGATTCATTTGCACATAATAAAGTGATTGCTCACCGTGGCGCATGGAAGAATTTTAACGTGCCTGAAAATTCGTTGGCTTCGCTGCAGGCTTCTTTTGAGCTGGGTTGCGAAGGCAGTGAATTTGATGTACACCTATCAGCAGATAGCGTTGTCTTTATTCATCATGATGCTAATAAAGGTGATGTGTTTATCGAAAAGACAAACGCTGCTGATCTGCGGAAAGTTTCTTTATCTAATGGCGAACCTTTGCCTTTGCTCACTGACTATCTGGAAAGAGGAATGAAGCAGCATACCACCATGTTGGTATTGGAACTGAAACCTTCCGTTATCAGCAAGGAAAGGTCCCTGGCACTTGCCCGGAAAGTAATGGAAGATGTTCGTAAAGCACATGCCGAAGCCTGGATGATCTATATCAGTTTTGATTATGCTATTCTCCGGG
>JAQBNG010000154.1 GCA_028288675.1 Flavisolibacter sp.
GGATTGATACTTCCATCATTATGAAAGTAATTGGTGTCATTAGTGTTCTAAATTCGCGTTATGAAAATTGGTATCATCAACGGACCGAACCTCAATCTTCTTGGAAAAAGAGAAACCGATATTTATGGCAACATGCCTTTTGAAAAATACTTTGAAGAACTTCAATCAAAATATTCCCAGCTTCAGTTTTCTTACTACCAAAGCAATGTCGAAGGAGAACTAATCAACGAAATTCAACGAATCGGCTTTGACTATGATGGAATCGTCATCAACCCAGGAGGATATACACATACCTCTGTGGCTATTGGAGATGCCATTGCTGCTATTAAAACCCCGGTCATTGAAGTGCATATTTCCAACGTTCATGCACGGGAAGATTTCAGAAAGCTTTCGCATGTATCAGGTAAATCAGTGGGAAGTATTTTTGGATTGGGGTTACAAGGTTATGAATTAGCTATTCAGTGGTTTATTAGTCAATCGTCTTTGTAAGTTTATCGATGTCCTTGCTTACACTATAAATAAACTCCAGTTGCTCTTTTAGTAAGGCATCATCATTTGAAGTTGTTGCTACATCAAAAAAATCAGCAGTATTTTCTTGGACGTTGCTGCCGGGTACGCCTGTTAATTTTCGTTCTGATTTCCTGGCTAATTGAATTAAACTTTCGCCATGTGCTCTTGGTTCTTTAGCTAACAAGGTGGTAGCTACTGTTGCAATATTTGAAAAAAGTATATGATTCAATACAACAAATTGCTGCACTTTGCTTTCCGAATATTGCTTACTCTTAGGCTCCGATAACATCCGTTGAAATAAGGCCGACAAATTAGCCGAATGAAGATAGACTTCACGTCTTGCCAGCTTATATTCTAATGTACTTACAACCTTGCCGGATAAAGCTTCAATGATTTTTTGCAGGTAGGCAGCGTTTGCCTTCACCATCTCGTGCATGTAGGTTTTTAAATCTTCCCGCTCCCATTTAGGAAATAAAATATAGGCTGCACTGAAGGCTATAGCGCAACCGATCAGGGTATCTAATATTCGCTCTTTAGCCACCTGTTGAAAGGGCACTCCCAAAAAGGTAAACAAGATAAAAACATACGGTGTAACACAAATTACCATAAGCAGGTAATTGGTTCGCATAAAAGAGTAAGTAGCTATCATCAGCAACAGCATGATAATAAACAAGGCAGTTTCGTTAGGTATAAAATATAAGACGGCTACACCAATGGCAGCACCGGCCACGGTACCCAGGATCCGCTCAACGTTTCTTTGTTTGGTTAACGAAAACGCAGGTTTTAAAATGAAGGCTATCGTTAGTAATATCCAGTAACTATGATCGCCGTAAGCAAAAATTTTTGTTACTAAAAAGCCTATGCTGCATGCGGCGCAAACCCTTACAGCATGACGGAAAGAAGAAGATTGAAGCGATATGTTATCCCAGATAATTCCGGGATTCATTTGCTGGTGTGAGACAAAGTGGGCATGAGCTCCTCTTGTTTTTTTTCGCTTTATATTCTGTTCAAAATATTCTTCAATGGTAACAAGGTCCTGGAAAAGGTTACGAATGTTTACAATGATCTTTTTAAGTACCAGCCGGTCTGTGTCTTTTAATTTTAGCAGCGCATCAATTCCGGTTTTTAATTGGCGCACTTCTTCGTCGTAATCAAATTTTTTTCTGAACGCTGTATCTGTTTCAATGGCAATGCCAACCGAATTTAATTCTCCGGCTATTTTTTTTAGCGATGAATATATCAGGGATAAAGCACCGCTGTCGCCAAACTTTTCACGCAGCAGGCGGTAGTCGTAATACGAGGCTGTTATATCTTCAAAAAGGTCAACTGTTTCTATAAAAGTAAAGGTGAGCTTACGGCCTTCCTCTGTTGATTCCTCTACAATTTGCCGCGTTTTAAAAAACAGTTCTCTTACAGCATCCTGTTTAGCATTGACAACAATTTGTTGGGCCACCATTCTTTTATAATCTGATTCTAAATCAGTAGCGAGATTATAAAAATCGGCACGTATAGAAAGGTAGGTAGCTATCTCACGAATGCAGTCGCCAAGTATCCGTTGCGCATTGCGGTAGGGCCTGATAAAATATAGAATTAAGCTAAGCGACAGGTAAAAGATTCCGCCGGCAAAAATCAGTAGTCCGTGTAACAAAATTTCATCGCGGGGTACTATTTTAACCATTGTTAATATCATTACTAAAATGGCTGCATTACCTACAGCACTTGCCCTGGCGCCATATACGGTAAACATGGAAAACAAAAAAGTAACTACGACAATTTCTATTGCCATTGTATAAACCGTTACCTGTGCCAATGCAGTTAGAACAGCTATTACAAAGGCAAAACCAGCTGCCGCTAACATGCCGTTTTTTTTATGCTTTAACGGACCGGGGGCGTCTGTTAAGCTAACAACCATTGCTCCCAATGAAATCGTTAAGCCGGTTTCGAAATGGTTAACGTAAGAACCAATAAGAGCAGGCAGCACTATGGCAACTGTAGCCCGTAAGCCATCAGCAAACGCCTGGCTGTAAAAAAAATAAGGTGCTTCGCGAAGTTTTTGCTGCATTGGTTTTGTGTGGTGCAAATATCAACCCTCCCGGTAAAAGGATATAATTTTTGTGGCAGGTGATTTTGTAATGATTTTTTTTGTTACCGGCTATTGTACTGCTATTGAGCGACATTGGCGACGCTCCGTTCAACTTGTGTAATTCTATTAAGCATGGTTCAATCTTCATTCAAGTTCTATGCAATCTTTATATTGTTTACCGCAAGCCTTCTTTAGTTCACCGCAAGCCTGAAGGGCTTGAATATGAATAGCCACCGGTAAAACCGGTGGTGAGATGAACCCGTTGTTTATAGCAACCCCAAAGGGGTTGAACATCGTTCGCTGACGTTCAACCCCTTTGGGGTTGTGATGCACCAAGCACCATTTGTTCCCCGGGTTGCACCCGGGGCTACTCATATTTAAGCCCTTCAGGCGTGAAAAACAACTATCACTTTACTCATATCCCACTCCTCCAATTCATCTCACACATCCCAGTTCAGACAATGCTAAATAGAATTACAAAGCGTACAAGAGTGCGACGCAACTAAAGCCAAATGGATATTCCTCTGCCGGTAACAAAAAAGCCATCTCAATTGAAATGGCTTTTTTGCATTTAGTCTATTTCAGGACGTTCATCATCGTTAGCCTGCTGCCTTGGCTTTGGCTTGCTTTTGTCCTTATCAGCTTTCTTTTTCAAATAATCTTTGTCTCCAAAAACCCCTTGTACATCGGTTAAGCTGCCAATGTATAAACTGCGGCCATGTGTACCTAAAATAATTTCATTTTCTCTTTCCTGGATAGCAATATCGTGCACAGGAACACTTTTGGGTAATCCTCCGTTCCAGGTCATAAAACTTTGTCCGCGGTTAAAGCTTACATATAAACCGCCATCGGTGCCAACATAAATAATATTATCATTTTTTGGATCTTCCTTTACCACGTTTATTGGTTCCATTGGCAGGTCGGTACCAATTTGTTTCCAGGTTGCACCGTAATCTTCACTTACATACAGGTACGGCGAAAAATCATCGAAGCGATAACCATTTAACGAAGCATAAACCCTTGGCTCTTTAAATTTTGAAGCAGTTAACCGGCTTACCCATAAACCCGCCGCCAAATTAGCATCAGTAGCTTTTGCTGGTTTGTTATTTACTAATGTCCATGAGTACCCGCCATCTTTTGTAAGCTGGATGTTTCCATCATCGGTGCCGGCATAAATCAACCCAAAACGAAGTGGCGATTCTGTTATAGTTGTTATCGTTCCAAACGGAACATTGCCACCTTTATCACCACGGGTTAAGTCGCCCATGCTGATCATCGTGTCTGCTTTGTTCATAGAGCGGAAAAATTTATTGCCGCCAAAATAAACTATGTCCTGGTTGTGCTGGCTAACTAATACAGGTGTTTGCCAGTTATAGCGGTAAGGTTTTTCGCCCATGCTATGAAGTGGCGTAATGCGTTTGGCAGTAGCTCTTGGCTGTAATCGGTTTAGCCTTGAATAATTACCAAACTGAGAGCCGGTGTAAGTGGTTGTATTATCCCTTGTATCTACCTGCACCTGCATTCCATCGCCTCCCATGATACTTTTGTAAGCGTACTCGCCGCCTGCATGCCAGTTGCCGTTCTCAACGTTTGTTGATGGCCCGTACCATACGCCATTATCCTGCAAGCCACCATAAACATTATAAGGTTTGGCAGCATCTACGGTAACCGAATAAAACTGTCCAACCGATGGTGTATTTGCTTTGAACCAATGGTCGCCGTTATCGTAGGTAATGTTCACACCGCCGTCGTTTCCATTAATTAAGTGTGAGTCTTTTTGTGGATTTACCCACAGCGCATGGTGATCTGCATGAACAACAGCTTTATCCATGTTCTTCCAGGTTTTTCCACCATCGGTAGAAACCTGCGAGGAGAAGCCAAGTGCATATACTTTGTCAGGGTTTGTAGGTGAGATATAAATCTTTGCAAAGTAGTAGCCATAGGTAAAGAAGATGGGAATCTCTTTTGTATTTGTCTTGCGCCATGTGGTTCCGCCGTCATCGCTACGATAAACTTCGGCACCAATCGGCGTTCCTTCAAAGCCGGTATTTACATACAAATAATCATAAAGGCCATTCGGCTTTAGCTGGCCGGTAGCAACCTGCCTTTTTAATTCTGCAGCGGAGTAACGGCCGGCAAGACGGTTGCGTTTTAGTAATGTATCAAGCCTGCGGTTTTCAAGGGCCGCAAAGCCTTCTTTGGTAATCACTTTTATTTCACCCAATGTATAAACCGAAGTGTCTTTTTTCGCTGTGTCGGGTTTAGCTTGTTGGTTATCCAAAATGGCATAAACAATTTGTGGGTTCTTTGCATATACCGCAAGGCCAATTCTGCCTAAAATAGCTCCCTGGGGAAAACCTGAACCGGCTTTTGTGACATGGCTCCATGTGGTGCCACCATCTGTGCTCTTGTAAATGCCGCTGCTTTTTCCGCTTGCTTCAAAACTCCAGGCACTACGTGTGCGATACCATGCTGCTGCATATAATTCGGCTGGGTTTTGCGGGTTGATGTCAAGTTCGACTACGCCAGTATTTGCATCAATAAATAAGGTTCGTTGCCATGTCGTCCCACCATCCGTAGTTTTAAAAACACCGCGTTCAGTATTGGGTGAATAGAGGTGGCCCAATACAGCTACCCATGCAATGTTATCATCGGTGGGGTGTAATTGAATTTTACCAATATGGTGTGAATCCGGCAAACCCATCCATTTCCAGGTTTTACCTTTATCAATGCTTTTATAAACACCCATTCCTGCATAGGAAGAGCGGCTGCTGTTCACTTCACCGGTGCCAACCCAGATAGTGCCTGTTTTCCAGTTAACGGCAATATCGCCAATGGTTAAAATATCGGTGCTGTCAAAAACTGAAGTGAAAGATTGGCCATTATTAGCTGTGTACCATAAACCTCCGGAAGCATAAGCAGCGTAAAATTCAGTAGGGTCAGCAGGGTTGGCATCAATATCTACTACGCGGCCGCTCATTACCGTAG
>JAQBNG010000161.1 GCA_028288675.1 Flavisolibacter sp.
ATCGGGTGCCTTTTAAATTCCTTCGTCCTGTCAAATAAATAACGATACGTAGTAAGCTTACGGCTTTGGTACACATCGCCTAAGCCTTGCGCAACGTTCAGCATCTTGGGATTAAAGTCACCGATCCATTGCATTTCATATTCATCATAGGGATTTTTTAAAACGGTTTTGTGGGCTTCGCCAACCATAAAAGAATCAATCCCCTTGCCCTGAAACTCAGGGACAATGCCAAAAACAAGGCCTGTGAACTTATTGCATTTCACTGTTTTTTTTATCCATAAAAATTTGAGCTTATGCAGTAAGTCAAACTTTCCATGCAGGTGTTTAAACCACTGGTTCAGGTCAGGAAGGTTAACAAATATGGCAATCGGGTTTTCATCTTTATAAGCAAACCAAATAATACTTTCATCCATCACGGGCTTCATCTTTTTAAACATGATCACCACCTGTTCTTTCTTTAATTCTTTCAACCCGCCGTGGCCTGCCCAGGCAGCATTATAAACTGTTGCAAAATCAGCTGCGTATTTTTCAAGCTTACTCTTCTCCATATTACGAACAGTAAACGCCGGGTCTTTTTCATATAAAGCATGACGCTCTATTACTTTATCATTCAGCTTGTTTTTTGGTGTCATGCCAAAACATACCTGGTGAAAGAAAGGTTGAAAACCATAAGTTTCAAATAACTGCTGGTAATAAGGCGGGTTATAATTCATGCCGTAAAGCGGCGGCTGAAAACCTTCTACAACTAATCCCCACCACCGGTCACGTTCACCAAAATTGATGGGCCCGTCCATTGCTTCTACCCCCTGTTGCAACAGCCAATGTTTAGCCACATCAAAGAGCATATCGGCTGCCGGCTGATCATTTATACAATCAAAAAAACCAATTCCACCAACCGTTACCTCATCGCCTTTATTCCTGTATTTTTTATTGGTGAAGGCTGCTATCCGCCCAATGCTTTTGCCCTCATTTTTTAGCAGCCATCTTTTTACTGTACCAAAACGGAAGGTCTTATTTTTCTTTTCATCAAATACCTCATTGATGTCTTTATCTAATGGGCGAATGTAATTCGCATTAGCCTGGTTGATTTGAACATTTACTGTTATAAATTCTTTCGCTTCACTGGCATCGGTTACTTCTATCAACTGCATGGCGCTGTTTTTATAAAAGGGCAAAAGTATAGAAAGGCAGTTGCGTTTAGTATAAATAAAAACCGCCCTAAGGCGGTTATTTACAGTGTTACATTGTTTAATTATAGTTTATCTGGCATCAAGATAAATTGCTTCCGGCGATGTGGCCATCATTGCAAATTGAATAATAGGCATAACATTATCAGTGTCAGAAAGGTTAAACATTAAAATTTCCCTGTGAGATTTTTTAGAGAAACATTTTTCCGAGTAAGTCTTTATCATGCTGGTAAATATCATCCCTGAAATTCAGCAGTCCATCTTCACCTACCCAGGCTGTGTAATACGTTATAATAACGGGGATAGCTTTTTTCAATTTTACATATTTTTCTTCGCCTGCATTCATTGCTTCATTGATTTTATCGGGCGTCCACTCTTGGTTATTGCTTAATAAATACTGCGCCATTTTTTCCGGCTCAGCTAAGCGAATGCAACCATGGCTGTAGGCTCTTTTATCCTGGCTAAACAAGCTTTTAGCGGGTGTATCGTGGAAGTAAATATTAAAGCTGTTCGGAAACAAAAATTTCACTTTACCTAAAGAATTTTTGTCGCCTGGCTTTTGGCGAATTACCGGTAAGCCGCCTTCGGTGCCGGTTTGTTCCATATTCTGACTCTCAAGATAGTTGGAGTTAGAAGCCATTTTAGGAAGTATCTCACTCTTTACAATGCTTGGCGGCACATTCCAGTATGGACTAAAAACAATGGTGCTTAAATCGCCGCTGAAGCTTATTGTGTTATGTCCTTCTTTGCCTACTACAACGTTCATGTCAAATGCTTTCTTTTTATTTTCATAAACATGCAAAACAAACTCAGGAATGTTTACAACAATCAGCTGGCCTGCAGGTTCAGTCGGCATCCATCTCATGCGGTCCATGTTCATTAAAATTTGAGAAAGCCTTTTTTCGGCCGGCACATTCATGTCTTTAATAAGTTGTGCGTTTACTATGCCATTGGGTGTATAACCTAATTCTTTTTGAAAGATCCTCACGGCATTTTCCAGTGTGTCGTTATAAACTTGAGATGTATCGGTTCCAGGCATTTCACCGGTTAGCTGCAAGCGTTTTTTAATTACTGCAACAGTTGGAGAACTACTTCCTTTTTTCAATGATTTTGCCGTAGGTATTTGCGGCCATCCACCCGCTTGCACTATGGGATAATACTTGGCTAATTGTTGTTTTAGTAACCTATATGGCTCATGTACGTCTTCAAAATATTTGTTGTCTTTATGCTTTTTATTCAATAGCGAATCTGCCATCGCTAAAGGATCTTGTTTTTTATAAGGGATAAAGCGTTCCATTTCTTTCCGCTTTATAAAACCTTTCTCATAGTTAGATAATATGTATTTGATAAAGTGCTGTGTAAGCGTCAATTCTGTTTGAATAAAATTCCCTGAAGCACTGGCCTTTAACGATTCTTCTGCTATATAGGCGTCCATCTTTTTCTGCAGGTTTTTATCCCGCAGTGATGTATCGTTGTCGTAAGTAGTTACATAATCGTGCAGGTTCCAAAAGGCACGGGCTTGTTCAGTTAAACCGCTGCTGGTAAACCAGGCAAAGCCGTAGTTGCGGCTATTGTAAAAGCTTCGCAGACGGCGGGCAATGGAATCATCCAGACCTTTACTGGCGATATGTTTTTCCATAACGGCGCTATCTAAAAAAAGGTCAGAGTAAGAATTAGTTTTGGTAATGCTATAATCTCTTTTGGTCATGCCCTTTTTCGCTGCGCTTTTTTCATCTTCATTATTGCTGGAATCGGGGGCACTGGTATTTTGGCAGGAGGCCAATAGGCTGCCGGCTAGTGCGGCATAAATAAAAAATGTCTTCATAACCGATGAGATTTACAAAAGACGTGCCTATACGTTTCCAGCAGGGTAATGCTCCGCATTGCCGCTAACCCTTATCATTTTATTAGGAAAATGTGGGGAAAAGGATACTTTAACTAATAGAGAATATGCATTGTCACACTAATGTGCATTCTTACATATTGCTGGCCTGATTTAATTTGAGATATGATTTGAGAGAAGGCAGGGCCGGTTGTGAGGTTAAATGTCAATAGAACCAGGTATAGGTAAGGGTAGTTCTCTGTTTTAGGATAGTTTTAAAGGCAACGGTAATACCGGCATCTAACCAAAACCATTTAAGGGTAAGAGTTTGGCGCTATGATATTGAAATATTTTGTCCGGCGTCACCAAGCTACGATTGCGGGATTGAGCAATAAATCGGGCTACATTTCAATTGGTAAAATCCCCTCACACCCTTACTTTTGCACCCTGAAAATGAAAAGCATCTGTTTTAAAACGGGTAACTTTCTTAAAATTATCTAAACGCTATTTATGGCAAAAGTTGGTAAGGTTAAACAAATCATCGGCGCCGTTGTGGACGTACAGTTCAACGGGGGCCTTCCTGAAATTTTCAACGCATTAGAAATAAAAAGACCCAATGGCGATACATTGGTACTTGAGGTGCAAAACCACCTTGGCGAAGACAGTGTTCGTACCATTGCAATGGACGGTACCGAAGGTTTGCTACGTGGACTAGACGTAGTTGACACCGGCGCTCCCATCACTATGCCAGCTTCTGAGCAAATTCGTGGACGCCTTTTTAACGTAACCGGCGACCCGATTGATGGCCTGCCTCCCGTTTCAAAAGTTGGCGGCCGTGCAATCCATGCCAAGCCACCGTTATTCGAAAACCTTTCTACCGCAACAGAAATTCTCTTTACCGGTATTAAAGTAATTGACCTGATTGAACCTTATTCCAAAGGTGGTAAAATCGGCTTGTTTGGTGGTGCAGGTGTAGGTAAAACCGTACTTATTCAGGAACTGATTAACAATATTGCAAAAGCGTATGCCGGTGTATCTGTATTTGCCGGTGTGGGTGAAAGAACCCGTGAAGGAAATGACCTGATGCGGGAGATGATCGAAGCAGGCATCATGAATTATGGCGATGCCTTTAAACATAGCATGGAAGAGGGCGGATGGGATTTAAGCAAGGTTAATATGACAGACCTTGCGGAGTCAAAAGCAACCTTCGTATTCGGACAAATGAACGAACCACCGGGAGCCCGTGCCCGTGTTGCACTTTCAGGATTAACCATTGCAGAATATTATCGTGATGGCGATGGCACAGGTAAAGGCCGCGATATTCTTTTCTTCGTTGATAATATCTTCCGTTTCACACAGGCCGGTTCCGAAGTTTCCGCCTTGTTAGGGCGTATGCCTTCAGCAGTAGGTTACCAGCCTACCCTGGCAACTGAAATGGGATTGATGCAGGAGCGTATTACTTCTACCAAGAACGGTTCTATCACTTCCGTACAAGCGGTTTATGTACCGGCGGATGACCTGACCGATCCGGCGCCGGCAACAACCTTCGCTCACCTTGATGCGACAACGGTATTGTCCCGTAAAATTGCTGACTTAGGTATCTATCCTGCGGTAGATCCATTGGATTCTACGTCAAGGATTTTGACACCGAAGATTGTTGGTGATGTTCACTACGATTGTGCTAACAGGGTGAAGCTGATTCTACAGCGCTATAAAGAGTTGCAGGACATCATTGCCATTCTTGGTATGGATGAATTAAGTGATGAAGATAAATTGACAGTAAGCCGTGCCCGCAGGGTACAACGTTTCTTATCGCAGCCATTCCATGTGGCAGAAGCGTTTACAGGTCTAAAAGGTGTGCTGGTCCCAATTGAAGAAACGATCCGTGGCTTTAATATGATCATGGATGGCGAAGTAGACGACTACCCTGAAGCTGCTTTTAACCTTGTTGGTACCATAGATGATGCCATTGAAAAAGGTAAGAAGATGCTGGCGCAGGCGCAGGGATAATTAGCAATGTGCAGGTATGAAAATTTGAAAATGGGCGTCGCAATAGCAGGCAACCTCTTTTTATTTTCATATTTACTAATTTTCAAATTTTCATATTAGTCTTATGACTTTAGAAATATTAACTCCGGAACGTAAATTATTCAGTGGCGAAGTGTATGGTGTGCAAATGCCTGGCATCAGCGGTTCTTTTGAAGTGCTGGAAAAACATGCTCCGCTTGTAAGTGCTTTGAAAGCTGGCCGGGTAAAAGTGTTGCGGGATAAGCAGGCACATACTACTTCGTACAATATTCAAGGCGGATTTGTTGAAGTGCTGAATAACAAAGTAACTGTGCTTGTAGAAGGCGCTACCGAAGTAGAATAGATAAAAGTAAAATAACTTTAAAAGCCCTCGGATGAGGGCTTTTTTTATGATGATTAAGATTTTACAACCAATGTGTTGGCCATCTTATCGTGTAATGTTTGTCTCTTATCGTCCCAAAGCATCATAAAGTATCCAATTAAAAGAATAAGCGCTGAAATTATTTGACCAAAATGCCGCCCTGTAGCCTGGCCAAATGAAATTCGTTCTCCAGCAGTTGACGTTACTTTTAACCCCAATGCTTTCTTACCGATAGTTGCCTGGCCTGGCCCTGATTCCTGCAAGGCCGAATACAGCCAATACATAAGAACAGAAAGAATGGTTCCGGAAACATCAGGTAATAAATAAGTAAGTGCGTAGTTTGGAATTAGCAGAATTAAACCATCGAGAAACATTGCGCCAAAGCGTTCCCAGAAACCGCCATAAATAACAGGTTCCTCTAAAAATAAATCAGTTGTTTCGGTGTAACGTTGTTCCATTGTTTACAATTATTAAGTACCTAAGCTACTCGTTTAAAATCGCGATGCAAAGTATAGCGCACTTTTATTTTAGTCAATTCTTAAATTAGTTAAGGGTGTTGTATGTAAACAACCGTCCTATTGCATCCGTTAAAAAATCTACTTTATGAATCGCACACTCTTGTTTCTATTTTTAGTGATTTGCTACTCCAACGTTTTTGCCCAAATCAGGAAACTAACTGTGGAAAGCAGCATAACAGGTGTAACTGTTTTTTCTTCAGGTGCGCAAATTATTCGCACCGCCAACATATCTGTATTACCTGGAAGATCCGAAATTGTATTCAATGGATTAAGTAATCAACTGGAACAACAAAGCCTGCAACTGAAAGCTGATGCTAACATTACCCTGCTCTCTGTGCAAGCGGTAAAAGATTTTGGAAGCCAGCGAAAATTAGAAGGTGATGAAAGAACACTGATTGATAAAAGAAGTGAATTGCTGGATAAAATTGGAAGTGATAGCCGCTTGTTGCAGGTATATAAAAAAGAAGAAGAGATGCTCGTCAAGAACCAATCGATTGGTGGACAAACCGGTGTAAAGACCGAAGAATTAAAACTGGCCCTGGACCTGCACCGGGCAAGGATGACAGAGGTGTTACAAAAACAAATGGAGATTGAAAAGCGAATTGCCGCAGCGCAAAACGAACTAACAAAAGCAGGACTGCAGTTAACGGAAATAGGTAAGAAAAGAGACAGCGTAAACTACACTGTTACAGCACTCATCGATAGTAAAACGCCGCAGGCTATAAAGTTTGATCTGATTTATACGGTGAAGGATGCAGGGTGGTTTCCTACATATGATGTTCGGGTAACGGATGTAACAAAGCCACTAAATGTTTTAATGAACGCTAACGTGTTTCAGCGGAGCGGCGAAACATGGAAAGATGTTGCTATCCAGTTAAGCACAGGCAATCCCGGTGATAATGCCACACCATCGGAGCTGCAGCCATGGATGCTGGGGTATTATGACCCTTCAACTGCGTGGATGCGGCAACAGGCAACTATTCCGGGAGTGATAAGTGGAAGGGTATTAGATGAAAGCGGCAATCCAATTAATGGGGCAAGTATTTATGTGAAAGGAATTAACCAGGGAACATCATCAGATGTAAATGGATTTTTTAAATTACAAAACATGGCTTCCAACCGTGCTATCGTTATTTCATCGGTTGGGTACAACAGCAAAGAAATTGCGGCAAAGCCAGGATATATCAACATTAGCTTGCAGGCAAATAAGCAGTCATTGGAAGAAGTAGTAGTTGTTGGATATGGAGCACAGAGAGATCAGGATGATGCAGCTCAGAAAAAAATTATGATTAGAGGAGCTGCCTCTCTTCAAGGTCGAGTGCCAGGAATTGAAGTCGTTGCCACTACTACCCAATACCAATCTACAACCACCGTTTATAAAATTGACGAAAAATACACTTTAGAGACTGATGGTAAAACAACAAAAATCGGAATCAAAAACATCGACATTCCGGCCCTGTATGAATATATCTCCACGCCTAAAGTGGATCCCTCCGCCTTCCTCACTGCAAAGGTTCTTAACTGGCAGGATTATGATCTGCAATCTGGTGAAACCAATCTCTATTACGAGGGAACTTTCCTCGGCAAAACATATTTAGACCTCTCCACAGTTGGCGATACGCTGTCGCTTTCCCTGGGTAAGGATAACAGTATAAAAGTGTCAAGAAAATTGTTGAAAGAATTCAGCTCAAAAAAATTCATTGGCAGTAACCGAACCGATTCAAGAGAATATGAGATCACGGTGATGAACACGAAAAGAGTTCCGGTATCAATTATTGTAAAAGACCAGTTCCCTGTTTCTGTTGTCAAGGAAATTAGTGTAGATGATGTAACAGCACCGGACGCGCAAATTGAAAGAGAAACAGGCATCGCTACCTGGAATCTTTCTTTACAACCGGGCCAGGAGAAGAAAGTGAAAATTGGATATAGTGTGAAATACCCTAAGGATAGGAGAGTGGTTTTGGAGTAAAGGACTTTATAAAAGCTGGTCAACAAAAAATGTTCACGATGACTTTGTTTTTGTTGACCAGCTTTTATACTACTATGAAGCGTCCCTTGCGACGCTTCATAGCCGCTGCATTACATGAGAATTGCTTTTTGGCAGGTTGTGTCGTTTGTCATCCCGAGGCAGGAGGGATCTTTGAACTGAATTGTAAACGACTCCTGTAAAAAGTAAAACTATTAGCAGCATTCATCAATCTACGATCCACAGATCCCTCCTGCGTCGGGATGACAAGGGAGAGGGTTAATGATGGCAGTTAGGTTGAATGTTGGAAGAGAGGTTAAATAATGCTGAATAGAATTACAAAAAGTACAAGAGTGCGACGCAACAAAAGCTAGATAGATATTCTGTCCGCCGGGTACAAAAGAAAAACTCAATCATTGTCAATGATTGAGTTGGCAAGTAATATTATAGCTTGCTTTAAACCTGGGTTGTGTACCACTTCCACCCTAAGTCTCTCTTTACAAAGACAGGGGTACCGTTCCTGATGGTAATTTCATCGGTTTTCTACTTGGCTTTCCAAGGTTTGGCGTCCCATCTTTATTCCAAGAAATTTTTTGCATGTGCGGTGCTCTTTTAACACCGCAACCATCGGTAGCAGTTG
Source organism: Flavisolibacter sp. (assembly GCA_028288675.1). GTDB lineage: Bacteria > Bacteroidota > Bacteroidia > Chitinophagales > Chitinophagaceae > Flavisolibacter. Next base: position 8,523 of record JAQBNG010000161.1, read on the forward strand.
GGTTGGCGTGATAAAGAATCCAGTCCTCTTTGCCATCAGGCGATTTAAAAAACGAGTTATGCCCCGGCGCATAAATACTTTCTGCAGGCACTTGTGAAAAAACAGGTTTCGGATGTTTCTTCCAATTTTTCCGGTTCAATAAACTGCCTTTGCCGGAGTAGGCTAACATGCCTAAATTATAATCGAGCCAGCAGGCGTTTGCTGAAAAAATAATAAACAACTTATTGGCCTTCGTCAGCGATTGTGGCCCTTCATTAATTCGCAGGTAAGGTGGCTCGCCTGTATTTTTCTGCCACTCCACGGGCACTTTACCATTCAACTCCCAGGAATATTGCGGCTCTGATAGTAACACCCTTTCACTCTTCATCGTCCATGGGTTTTCCATTTCTGCTATGTAAATATTCTGCTGCTCGTTGTTATAATTCTTCCATCCGCTCCAGGTAGCATAGCGTTTTCCTGCGTGTTCAAAAACGGTAAGGTCAATGGCCCAATGATCGCCGCTGTCGGTTTGGAGTTTGCCTTTCATTTTCCAATCGCCTTCAAATGGATCGGCATTTTCATTTTCTAAAACCCATATCCGGTGATGGAGGTTGTTGCCATCATCGGCGGCAAAGTATACATACCACCTGCCATCTAAAAAATGAATTTCAGGTGCCCATAATTGTTTGCTGTAAGGCTTATTTTTTGGCGGATCAAAAATGGTTTTGCTTTCGGCGGTGCCAATGGCCGCCATGTTTTTTGTTCGCCATAGCCGTAATTCATTTTCACCGGCATTAGTAATGGACGTGTTCATGTAGTAGTACCAACCGTCTTTATACATGGCCCATGGATCGGGGCCTGAGGCTTTTAACGGGTTGGTAAATGTTGTTTGCGAAAAGCCTTGTAAGCTTAAAAATATAGTTAACAGCAGAACTAATTTTCTACCCATAAATATGTTGTTGTTTATCTTGTTAACAGGACAGCCCTAAAACTCTTTGAAATTCATGGATTACTCTTTGTGACCTTCGTGGTTCGTTGTGTTCCTTGGTCGCCGCAAAGGGCCCGGAGCACGAAGTACACGAAGAACCACAAAGAACACCACGAAAGGAAGCATTGCGGCTTAGGCCAATCAATTACTTTTTTACAGAAAACTGGTACATTGAATGTGTCTCGTATTTTTTGCCCGGCTCTAATAAAGTACTTGGGTAAGATGGCTGATTAGGTGAGTCGGGATAATGTTGTGTTTCCAAGCAAAAAGCCGTGCGAAAATCATCTTTCTTTCCACCTTTAATGCTGTTTTTGCTTTGCATGAAATTTCCTCCATAAAACTGAAGGCCGGGTTCTATAGTGAATACATTCATTGTAATACCGGAAACATCGCCCGTAGCATTGGCAACACTCGTTGTGCCATTTGTTACTGATTTACGCAACACATAATTATGGTCGTACCCTTTGCCGTATCTTAATTGGGTGTTAGTTGAATCCATCACCCGTGCTCCAATAGCGGTTGGTGATGTAAAGTCAAATGGTGTTCCGGCCACGCCTGCCATTTTTCCAAAAGGAATTAGGGTGCTGTCAACCGGTGTATATTCATCGGCATTGATTTGCAAAACATGGTTGTTGATAGTACCGCTGCCTGACCCATTTAAATTAAAGTAAGCATGGTTGGTTAAGTTACAAACAGTGAGTTTATCGGTAGTTGCTTCGTAAGCAATTTTCATTGCATTATCAGCAGCCAGCGTGTAAGTAACTTTTGCCTGCAACGTACCGGGGAAGCCCATCTCGCCATCAGGCGATGTATAAGAAAAGGCTACGGTGCTGTCATTCACTTGTTCGCCTGTCCACATAACATTATGAAACCCGCTTTTACCACCATGTAAAGTATTTGGGCCATTATTTACATCCAGGTTATAGGTCTTTCCGGCTACTGTTATTTTACCCCCTTTAATGCGGTTGCCATACCGGCCAATCGTAGCGCCAAAGAATGGTTCAAGCGAGTTTACAAAACCTTCAACATTATCAAAGCCTACAATTACATCAGTAGGTTTGCCGTTTTTATCCGGCACAATCATGCTTACCCAACGGGCGCCATAATTAGTAAACGCAGCTTCTACACCCGATTTGTTTTTTACTACAAATAAATGCGCAGGCTTGCCCATTACAGTTTGTTCAAATCCTTTTTTATCGGGTAGCAACGACGTGCCGGTTTTTGAAGTGCTGTCGTTAGTAGCGGTTGCTGTGTCTGCGTTGTCCATACATGCTGTTAATAGGAGCGAAGAAAATAAAAAGGGACTGATTGTTCTTTTAAATGAAATCATTGTAACGATTGATTTAGTTTATGGAGTAAAGATGGTTTTTAATCAGCATTCAGAACAACTGGAATTTTTGAAATAGGCTTGTTTTCCCGTCTGCAAAAATCTATTCCCCTGCAGGAACCGTAATTGGAGTGTTGGTTCTAACCGGCGTTCCAAAATTGGGCGTACCATCAGAATTAAACGTAAATTTCTGCATACGCGGACTTCTTGCATCGCCGCATCCGTTGCCGTTCATCGGCGCTGCATTTGCATGATATATTATCCAGTTCTCGCTTCCATTGGGCGATGTAAAAAAGCTGTTATGCCCCGGACCATAAACATTATTAGCCGGGCTTTTTTGAAAAACAGGCGTGGTAGATTTTGTCCAGTCGGTTGCCACTAACGGGTTGCCGCCATCTTTTAAAGTAAGCATACCTAAACCATATTCATCCGTCCAGCATCCACTGGCGCTGTAAACCATAAACACTTTGCCTGCCGGGTTTTTTAAAATTTCCGGCGCTTCGTTTACATCCGGGTCTCCCTGTGTTTCCCAACTAAATGTTGGAGTGCTAAGTAAGGTACGGGAGCCTGTTATTGTCCATGGGTCTGCCATTTTTGCTATATAAATATTCTGTTTATCATTAACAGCAGCAGCACGTCCGCTCCAGATAAAATAGTTGGTTCCATTGTATTCAAGCACCGTTCCATCAATGGCCCAAAAGTCATTAGCTGCATCGTAAATGCGGGCTTTATCCAGCCATGTTCCGGTAGTAGGATCGGCACTGCTGTTTTCTAACACATAAGTGCGTTGAGTAGCAAAAGGATCGCCTGCTACGGAACTGCCATCACCAGCCGTATAATATATGTACCACTTGTTATTGATAAAAAACATTTCAGGCGCCCATAAGTTTTCTTTATGGTTGCTGATACTAAGTGGTGTGAAGACTGTTAGATAAGGTGCTGATGCTAACTTACTCATGGCCGTTGTTTTCCAAAGCCCAATGCGGTTGCCCAACGTATGCGTGTAATAGTAGATGTTGTCCTTCTTTATTACATAAGGGTCGGGCCCCGAAGGCAGTAGTGGATTAGTAAATGTATTACCGGCCGGTAGTGGATTGGTACCGCCTCCGCCATTGTCGCCGCCACCTTTTTTACAACTAACATTTATTAGCAGCGAGCTGCTAATAAAAAATGTGATCAGTAGATTTTTACTTAAAAATTTATTTATCATACCATGTTTTTGTAGTAATGCTTTCTGAATCTTTTGTACCAGGCTTTTCTACTACTACCCAGCATCGTTGCGTCGCACTCTTCAAGGTTCTTATCGCTATTGCACTGGTGAAACATATAACCTACACGAAAGATAACTCTTCTCTATTTTGAGACATTGGGAGCTGATTGTTCTCTAATGCTTTGTAAATTGCTTATTGCTTATTTGCTCTTCTTTCCCGTCACCATTTTTATATACTCCACTTCCTCGGGCTTGTACGCTGTTCCATCCCTTCTAAAAATATCATGGAACCAAAGATCCGGTTCAGCTGTGTATTGTTTATCCCAGCTATTCCATGGATAAATCGTTTGCGATTTACCATCAACAAAGCCCCAGTTGTACATACCTACTTTGTATGTTTTTGCGATGCCTAACGTTGGTTTAAAAAAGCTGCTATTACCACGGGCCATATACTCCGTGCAAATAATGGGACGATTATAACGCTGCAACCATTTAATGCGGGTAACAAATTCGGAAGCGCTGTCGTAGTTATGAAACGAAATAATGTCGGAGTTATTCAACTGCACTTTCCAAATGGGTTTTAAGCTATCGGCATGGCTCCAGTTGCCCCACCAAACACCGGATGTCAGTGGCTGCACCGGCTTTTGCGAACGTGCCCAATCGAACGTTTTCTGCAGCAGTATCAGTACGTTGTATAATTTATTCCTGGGTTCTTGTTTATTGTATTCGCCACCGTTCATGTTATCGGGTTCGTTCCAAACATCCCATCCCCAGATGCGGGTATCGTTCTTAAAATACCGCACTACATCTTTTACATATTTTTCAAGGCGAGGGTGCGAACTGTCATTGCTGAGCGCTATTGCTCCCGGGCTTTGCACCCAGCCGCTGTTATGCAGAAAAGGCTTGGGATCGCGTTGTTTACCTGCTACAGGATTAGGATCCCATACAGAATCGAAAAATACAAGAAGAGGTTTTATTTTATGGCGTGAAGCTATTTGGAGGAATGTATTAATTCTTTGCAGAAAGCCTGCACTGTCTTGTTGATAAGCCAGGTCATGCAAAAACACACGCATGGTGTTCATGCCTAAACTTTGTGCCCAGCCCAGTTCTTTACTAATAGTTGCGGTATCAAAGGTATCAGCCTGCCACATTTCTAATTGGTTGATAGCAGTGGAAGGAAGAAAGTTGGCTCCGACTGGCCAACCCTGGGCTGCATACCAGGTTTTTGCTTTGGCTGCCGGCCAAATGTTTTGCGATGATGCATTTAAGAAGATGATGAAGGCGAAAGAAAAGAAGATGAATTTCCTCATATAGTAAAATTTTAAAAAAATTGCGCTGCAATTTTTTGCAGCGCAATTAACTATTTATCGATATGCTTCGTTCTGAATCAGGTTTGGATTTATATCTATTTCTGACTGTGGGATAGGCATGTATTTTTTACCAGGTTTGTCAAAATTAATAAACTCAGGATCCCTGGCTTTTAGTTCGGCAAGTTTAGTCGCATCATCGAAATAACCCCAGCGTGCAAGATCATTCCAGCGGGTGCTTTCACCGGTTAACTCTGTAATGCGTTCATGCATTAATTGACGTAAAAAGGCAGCTTGGGAAAGGCCTGGCCTTGCTACACTTAATTTGGCTAAGCCAGCACGTTCCCGCACCCTGTCAACAAAAGGATAAGCCTCTATGGTGCGGCCTAAATTGTTAAGCGCCTCAGCATACATAAGTAATACATCAGCATACCGAATGCTGCGGAAATTTTTAGGGCCATTAAACACTTCAAACTCGTTGATGCGCAATTCATCATTCAAATATTTGCGGTACCAAACCCGTGACCGGGTACCGGCATCATAATTTTTTGACGTAAAGGATGATCCATAAACCAAGGTTGTGTTTGGACCGCCTACATCAGTGCTATCATAAAGTGCGGTTACGGCAAGACGTGGGTCTCTCTGGCCACCAACTGTTCTTTCCTGGTGAAATTCATTCAATACCCAGCGGTGCATATTTGCATCATTAAAACCGTGGCCCGGTGGTGCAAAAAACGGCGCCCTGCTCGTGCCTACATTACTGGTTGGTCCGTCATCGCCTCCATTTTCAGGCCTCAACTTAAATTGAATTTCGAACACAGATTCCCTGTTGTTCTCCGTAGTGTGCCTGAAGTTGTCGTAGTAAGTTGGTATCAATCCATACAATGCTGCTCCGGGCCCTGTTACAAGCCAGACAAGGGCATCAGCCGCCTGTTGATTTTTGCCTTGCTGCAAATAAGAGCGGCCTAACAAACCGTATGCAGATCCTTTGGTCGCCCTGCCAATCTCATCGCCAGTATACGCAGTAGGTAATGCGGCTGCAGCTTCTGTAAGGTCTTTTTCAATTTGTGCCCAAACTTGCGCCTGTGCTACCTGAGCGGGTTTGTCATTTGGTTGTGATGGTTCAAGTATCAAGGGAATGTTGCCCCAGATAGTAACCAGATTATAGTAATACCAGGCACGCAAAAATTTTGCTTCGCCAACATAGCGGTCACGGGTAGCTACGTCCATGTCAATACCTGGCACATTAGTAATTACCTGGTTTGCCCTGTATACACCCCGCCAGTGGTGGCCCCAGGTTTCGGCCTGTACCTCAAAACTAAAGTTTGTGATATTTAATCCACTAATGCTGCGTAACTCATTCCATGGGCTGGTAGAGTAGCCGTCATCCGACCGCACATCCATATAATATGGAAGCCAGCGGCTTGGCCCATTGCGATAAAAATTTCCGTAAACAGCATTAATACCTTGTAAAGCATGAGTACTGGTTTTCCAAAAGTTAGATTCATCTACGCGGTTTGGATTTTCAATATCCAAATCCAACGATTTTTTACAAGAGCCCAGCGAAGCTGCGAAAGCTGCTGCCAGTAGATATTTAGTAATATGGTTCATTGTCTTTATGTTTTTAAGTTTTGAGGGTTAAAATCCAAAATTTATTCCTGCCGAAATAATGCGTAAAGCCGGATACTGGCCATTGTCGAGCCCCCGCTCAAATATGTTTACACCGGTAATGTCTGGATCTAGCCCTGAGTATTTTGTAAACGTTAAGAGGTTCTGACCACTTAAGAATACACGGCTGCTTTTGAAACCAATCTTGTCCAGTACTGATTTACCAAAGTTGTAACCAATCTCCAGGTTGCGGAGGCGCAGGTAAGAGCCATCTTCAAGCCAACGGTCGCTTTGCGGCAGCACGTTATAATCAAGTCCCTTGTCGGTATTGGTTCCTGATATGATGGCGGCACGTGGCCATTCGTTACTTAAGTTGGAAGGCGTCCAAATAGTGGCCCCCTTGCGGAAATTAGTATTTTGGCTCATGCGGTCAACTGTAGAACGTGGGCGGTTATATAGTTCATTACCCACAACAGCATACCATTGCATGTTCAACGAAAGACTTTTGTAACTAAAGTTGAGTTGCAAGCCTGTTTCGAAATCAGCCCATGGGGAACCAGCATAATAACGGTCTTTATCCAAATCAATTACGCCGTCATCGTCAACATCAATATAGCGTATGTCACCTGGTTTAGACCATGCCTGAAGCATCTGGCCTGTCTTTCCCTTATGTGCATCAATTTCTGCCTGGCTTTGAAAAATGCCGGAGGTTTTCAATACATACCATTCACCAATAGAACGACCCAGTTGTGTACGGGCGTCGCCTGACTGCGTGTACTTGGTAGTTTCATTACCAAAAGCAATGACTTCATTGTTGATGGTAGTAAAATTGAGTGTGGCATCCCACCGAAAATCACGTCCGGGTTTTGGGCGATAGCCTAGTGCAAGCTCAAATCCTTTGTTTTGAAGTGTTGCTGCATTCACAGCAGGATTACCCCCGGCATTACCAGTAGTAGCACTGATGGGAAGGTCAACAAGTACATCCTTTGATTTGGAAATAAAATATTCTGCTGTAAGTGTAAAACGGTTATTTAAGAAGGCAGCGTCCAAACCAATATTTGTAGTATTCTTCCGCTCCCAGCGAAGATCACTATTGGCGAGGCGTGTTACCGTTGCACCCAATTGCTCTACTTCAGCAGCGCCAAATACGGCACGTGGGAATGGATTTATTTGTGCGTAATACAGCCAAGGTTGTAAAAACTCAGAGTTACCCAATGATCCATAAGAAGCACGTAGTTTCAAGTCGTTTATGGCAGTGACTGTCCAAAATTTCTCTCTTGAAATACGCCAGGCAACAGAAGCAGAAGGAAAGTTTCCCCATCGGTAATCCCTGCCAAATAATGAACTTCCATCGCGGCGGAAGGTAAGGCTTGCCAAGTACCTGTCTTCAAAGCTATAGTTCACTCTTCCTAATACTCCTATATTGTTCCATTTATTAGTATAAGGGTCTGCTACTTCTGGATTACCGGAAATAGTAGTGAATCTAAAAATGGGTTGGTTAAAAGTTTGATTTGTAAAGCCAGCGACTGCACTCAGCTTGTGCACACCAAAATTCTTATCATAATTTACTGTATGTTCAAACAGCTTGGATTCAAATTCACCTTTACTGCGGAAGGTAGCCAGCCTGTTATTGTTGGGTGACGGAGTACCCTGGCGTACCGTTCCTGGCTGGCGGGTTCCTAACCCACGGTCAAGTGTTTTTTCCAGACCAAAATTGAACCGATAAGTCAGGCCTTCTAAAATTCTAAAATCCAGGTAAGCATTACCACGGACCTTAAAGTTTTCCTGCTCAAACTGATCTAATCTCTGTAGTGCCGGAACATTGGCGGTAAGGGTACTCAGGTAGGCGTTGTTCAAACCAAGTCCCCAGCCTTCCGGGTTTTCTGCACTTCTGTAGCGATCACCTTGCAGCGCCACAACGGGAGGCATTGCAATCATATCTACAAAAGGATTTACTCCTACACCGGCGTTTGCAATAGGGTCTTCTTTTGTCCAGCTTAATAGCATGTTCTGGCCAATAGTAAAGCGGCTGAATTTAGTGCTGGTATTGATGCGGAAACCACTGCGGGAAAAGCTGTTATCGATAACCGGACCTTTATTTTGAAAATGATTTCCACTGATATAAAAATTGACCTTTTTTATGGCTCCTGATAGGGCAAGGTTATATTCACCAATAGCACCTTGGCGCAAAAACTCGTCTTGCCAATCGGTGTTTATTGAAGGGTCGAATTGAGTAGTAAGTGAAGTGGGCACTGGTGAACCGCCGGCCTGATAAAGCGTTGTAGCCAGGTCGCGATACTCTGTTGCATTCATCATTTCATACCGGTTGCCAACGTTTTGTATACCGGTTTTAATGCTTCCGTTGACTACCAATGGTCCTTGTCTGCCTTTTTTTGTAGTGATGATGATTACACCATTGGCTGCCCTGCTTCCATAAATAGCAGCAGCGGACGCATCTTTCAAAATTTGTATTGACTCAACATCCTGCGGGTTGAAATCAGGTGTGGCATCGCTGTACATACCATCAATAATGTACAATGGATTGTTACCAGCAAATGTACCAGCACCTCTAATGTCAATCTTAGCACCACCACCCGGCGCCCCGGAGTTACGTACGGTTACACCCGGCGTAAGTCCCTGGATGCTTTCTGCAATAGTGTTAGATACATTACGGTTGGCAGTAGCAGGATTGATAACTCCTACAGCACCGGTTAAATCTTTTCTTCGTACACTTTGGTAACCGATGATTACCACTTCATCACCTGAGATAACATTGGTCTGAAGCACGTAATCAATAGTTGTACGGCTGGCGATATCCACTTCCTTAGGCACAAAACCTACGGATGAGAAAATCAGCACATCTGTAGGAGAGGCTGTAATTGTGTAGCGCCCCCCCGCATCTGTAACTGTAGAGCGGTTGGTACCTTTCACTGTCACACTTACTCCTGATACCGTGGCGTTTTTATCATCACGGAGAGTGCCGCTCACGGTTTGCTGGGCATATACACTTACGCTGAGCAGTAAAGCCAGCAAGGTGTTGAATCCCAAAGAAAGCAATCGTTTTTTCTTTTTCATGATTTGCAGTTTAATTTAAAAAGTGGTTTATTAATTTGGGTTAAATAAGAGGTTGTCGATTCTATTACTGTAGGCATTTTTTCTGTTTACTTAGCTGCGTTTACTTGATTGCCGGATGATTAATTCAGGCTCCAGAACTAATTTGACAGCTTTGTTTTTATAGAAATCTTTATTTTCAATTAATTTGAAAAAAAGCTTTGCCGCTTCTTCTCCCATTTTAATTGTTTGCTGGTTTACAGTTGACAGAGAAGGGGTGATGTACCTGCCAAATGCTTCATTGGCAAAACCTATCAGGCACACATCGTCCGGAATATTTTTACCGGCTTCCTTAAGATATTGCATAGCACCCAGCGCTGTAAAATCTTCTACGGCATATACGCCATCAATACTTCGTGACGACGATAACAATTTCTGCATGCAACTCCGGCCCGATTCGATACTCACCGATCCATGAATAACTAAATTTTCATCATAAGGGATACCCGCTTGTTTTATAGCATCCAGGTAGCCTTTAAGCCTTTCTTTAAAAATATGTATGTGCTGTGGGCCGGCTATGTGAGCAATATGCTTGCATCCCTGCTCAAGTAAATGTGCAGTAGCCATAAAAGCTCCTTTGTAATCGTCAATTACTATAGAGGGTACTTCAAGATCGTCGCTTGCCCTATCGAATAACAATAATGGTATGCCCCGGGCTTTTACTTCTTTATAATGATCAAGGTTGGTAGTTTCTTTCGAGATGGAAGCAAACACGCCGTCTACTCTTGAACGAAGGAAAGTGGCCAATCCTTTTTTCTCAAACTCCAATTGCTCGTTTGATTGATAAAGGAGAACATTATAATCTCTTTCGCTGGCAATCTTTTCAATACCGTGCACTACTGAACCAAAGAAATTTATTTCGGCACTGGGGATAATAACACCAATAATTTTTGAGGTGCCTGACCGTAAAGAGGAGGCTATTTTATTAGGATGATAATTTAATTTTTTAGCTGTTTTTAAAATGGCTTTTTTAGTGGCTTCACTGATGGAGGCATGGTCATTCAAAGCCCTGGAAACGGTAGAGGGGGTGACATTGAGTTTATTGGCAATGTCGATAATAGTAGCTTTGAAAATGGGGTCAGCCATAGCCGCGCAATCGTTTGCGTAAAAGTACTTTGCTTTTCAATACAGAACAGGATTGTGGCTATTTTATTTTTTTGTAAGACATTTTTCAGCTACTCATGAGGCAACTATATCCGGGAGTATTTTCTATAAAATATATGCAGATTAGGCACCCTAATTCAAAAGCGGATCTATAGGAAAATTTATCATCATTTCAGCTTCGCCGCCAATATGCTTGAGCGAGTCTTTCCATATTTCTTCCGCATTGGGATGAAAGATTAATTTACGGGTGGCTTCAACTGTCAGCCATGTTTTCTCTTCTATTTCAGTAGTTAATTGCCCGGCGCTCCATCCGGAATATCCGATGTAGAATCTGAGTCTTTCAGGATCAACCTTGCCGCTATTTATTAGCTTGATTACGGCATCAAAATCGCCGCCCCAGAATACCCCTCTCATTATTTCCACGCCACCGGATATCTCTTCCGGGTAGCGGTGTAAAAAATGAATTGTATTCATTTGTACAGGGCCACCGTAATAAACCGGCAACTTAAATCCTTCAACGTCGGGCAACAGTTCATCCAAAGTATTTTCGTATTGGCGGTTTAATACAAAGCCAACTGTTCCGTCCTCCCGATGCTCGGTTAAAAAAACAACCGTGCGCATAAAGTTGGGGTCTTTTAAAAACGGGTCTGCAATTAATAATACGCCTGCTGCTGGTTCTGTCATAAAGCTTTTGCTGTAGATGTTAAAAATAGGTATAACAATCTTGTGCCACAAGTAGCTACGTTCCACCTATTTTTGTTTGGAACAATTTTTTTCAGATATTGCCTTCTGTGAAACGAATCTTCCCCATAATCATTGCGCTTATTACCCTTTCCCTTATTGGTATCATACTTATACAAATCTCCTGGCTACAAAATATGATAGTGGCCAAAGAGGAGCAGGTGAAGGAAAAACTTCGCGATGTCACGGAACTCGTGGCAAATGAACTTGCACAAACCAAAGGATATAATATTACCACTAAACCCTTTCCGGGCTTTGACGAATTTTCGTTAGAGCATACAAAGCCATACAGCATAAGCAGCCGGTTAACGGCTGATGATATTAAGGCGAAGATTGACGCTGTATTTGCGGCGCAGCGGATGGAGGGTACACCCTACCAGTTTGGCTTGGCAAGTTTTGGCACAGGTGCTATTGCGCCTCTTGAAAGAAAGTCGCCCGACTTTGAGAAATGGTATTATGATTCAGCAACCTATTATTCTGCTTATAATTATATAAGCCCGCCAAGCGGTTCAGCAAGCGAAAACCTTGTGATAGACGAAATGATAATTTTGGTTATTCCTATTAAGAAATTAGTATTTAAAGATCTGCGTCCTAATATCATCATGGGTATCTTGTTTACGCTGGTAATTATCAGTGCATTCGGGCTTACAGTTTACACTATGATACGTCAGAAAAAGCTGAACGTTATTAAGAATGATTTCATCAATAATATGACGCATGAATTTAAAACGCCGATTGCTACCATCTCGCTTGCGGTAGATGCGTTAAAAAATCCGAAAGTTATCGGCAGCCCTGAAAAGCTGTTGTATTTCAGCGGTATTATTAAAGAAGAAAACCAGCGAATGAACCGCCAGGTGGAAACTATATTGAAATCAGCATTATTGGATCGCCAGGAAATTCAGTTGAATAAAAAGCCGCTCAATGTTCACCAGATCATTGAAGATGTGGCAGATAATTTTGCCCTGCGCCTGCAGGAGAAAGGTGGGGATATGGAAGTTCATTTAAATGCGGAAAACGATTTGATCGACGGCGACGAAGTGCATATTTCTAACCTTGTAAATAACCTGTTGGATAATGCCGTAAAATATTCTAAGGATAACGTACCTCCGCATATTTCTTTAACCACTTCATCCACACCTAAAAAATTTATTATGGTGATAGAGGACAACGGCATTGGCATGACGAAGGAAACGGTGAAGCGTATTTTTGAAAAGTTTTACCGGGCGCATACCGGAAACATTCATAATGTAAAAGGCTTTGGCTTAGGATTGAGTTACGTAAAGCAGGTAATTGAAGCCCACGATGGAAGTATCAGGCCGGAAAGTGTGTTGGGCAAAGGGAGTGTGTTCACTATCGAGTTGCCCCTGGCCTCATCCTAAAGAGAGGTAACTGCTATCGCCATAGCTTAAAAACCGGTAGTCATTTTCCATCGCATGTTTATATACTTTCTTCCAGTCATTGCCAATAAAAGCGGCTACTAAAAGTAATAAAGTAGATTGCGGCTGATGAAAATTTGTTATCAACCCCACAGGCATTTTAAAGGTATAACCAGGGACAATCAGCATGCTTGTGCGGCAATGTAGCTCCGTAATAGAATGTTCATCCATCCAATGAAGGATTGCCTTAATACTTTCTTCATAATTAATCGAATTGTCTAACGCGTATGCTTCCCATTGTTCCAGCGCCCAATTATTTTGTAACAACCCTTTTACCAGCTTTACCCCAAGCCAGTAAATACTTTCTATTGTTCGTAAAGAAGTAGTGCCAACTGCGATGATCTTTTTTGCGGCCATTATTTTTTCCAATACTTCTTTGGTAATGGTGAAATCTTCGCCATGCATGGAGTGTTCTGCAATAGTTTCTGTCTTCACCGGTTTAAATGTTCCGGCTCCAACATTCAATGTAATAAAGGTGGTATCTATTCTTTTTTGTTGTAGTTGTTTAAATATTTCTGCTGTAAAGTGTAACGCTGCTGTTGGTGCCGCTACCGAGCCGTCATGCTTTCCAAAAATAGTTTGGTAGCGTTCGGTATCTATTGTTTCAGCGCTTCTTTTTATGTAAGGAGGTAAGGGAATCTCGCCGGCTGCATGAAGCACTTCTGCAAAATGTAGTTCAACAGGGCTCCAATCAAACCGGATTATAAAACCGTCATCCAGCTTTTCTTTATACGAACCTTGCAACTCGACCTCTTTTCCATTAATGCTTAGCTGCTTTTTTAAAATTTGCCCCGCCTTCCATTTAGACGCACCACCAACCAAACATTTCCATTGCATAGTTGCTGTTTGTTGCAAGGCTGTCTCCATGTTTTGCCCAACCGGTTCCAGGCAAAATATTTCAATAATGCCTCCACTTTTCTTTTGAAAGAGAATTCGGGCTTCGATAACTTTTGTATTATTTAAAACCAGGAGAGAATCTGCTGGCAGTTCATCAGGCAAATTATAAAAGCGCTCATCTTTGATCTTCCCACTTTTATACACCAAAAGTTTAGATGCGTCCCGTTGCGGCAAAGGATGGCTTGCAATTCTATCTGCAGGAAGAAAATAAGTATAGTCTTTAATAAAAATGTTATCAGGGCTCATGATGTTTTACAGCTAGCTGCTGCACATAGTTAAAAATGCTGTGTATTACTGGCAGTTTATCCACGCTTATCAACACCTAATTCACATTGATTTTTTTTCACCGAAATAAATTATCCGTGAAACGTAGTGAAATAAGCGCCTCAGCCGTAATAGCAGTAGGTGGATAACTATACACACCGAAAACCGTCAATGAAAGTGGTAAAAAGTGTTATTTTGTGTCAAATCTTAAAAAATCTTTTCCCAAACCATTGTAAATGACAGGCTTTCTTGGCGAATACGAAGTTACTCTTGACGCAAAAGGCCGCTTCCTGCTTCCGGCAGGTTTAAAAAAACAATTGCCGGAAGGCGAAAATACGCACTTTGTTATCAATCGTGGCTTCGAGAAATGCTTAAGTCTTTACCCCAAACAAAGCTGGGAGCCAGTGTTTTCTAAAATCAGTTCCTTAAACACTTTCGATCCTGAAGTTAGAAGCTTTGTCCGCTATTTTTTGAACGGAGCTACCGAGGTGGAGATTGACTCAGCAGGAAGATTGCTAATGCCTCCTAACCTGAAAGAATATGCGGGGCTTGGAAAGGACGTAGTGCTGACATCGGGAGTAGATAAAATAGAGATATGGTCGAAAGAGGCCTACCAACAGTTCTTTGATACATATTCGCCCACTGAGTTCAGTACGCTGGCGCAGAAGGTAATGGGAGGGGAGCCAAAGCAATGAAAGAGCAGGATGATATAGCGTCTTTCGCTTCGGATTACCACATACCTGTTTTGCTGAACGAAGTGATAGAGCATTTAAGGATAAACCCATCGGGGACGTATGTTGATTGCACGTTTGGCGGAGGTGGCCACTCAAGGGCTATTCTTCAAAAATTAGGTGAGCGGGGAAGGCTTGTTGCTTTTGACCAGGATGCTGATGCTAAACGAAACTTGCCGGATGATAGCCGGGTAGTTTTTATACCGCAAAACTTTCGGCACCTGCAACGCTTCTTACGATTAAATGGAATAACAGAGGTTGATGGTGTGCTGGCAGACTTAGGAGTAAGCAGTTACCAGTTTGATGAAGCGAGCCGTGGATTTTCGATCCGTTTTGATGGTGCACTTGATATGCGCATGGATCAACGCCAGGAAAAAACAGCGGCGGACGTTCTAAATAAATATAGTGAAGCAGAACTGCATAAGCTCTTTGAACAATATGGTGAGGTAACCAATTCAAAAACATTGGCCCGTACCATTATTGAAAAACGAAGGCTGGCGCCTTTTCAAACTATTGAGGCATTTAAAGACACATTGTTTGAAGTTGTCAGGGGCAACCCGAATAAATACTTCGCCCAGGTATTTCAGGCGCTGCGGATGGAAGTGAATGAGGAAAGTGAAGCATTGAAAGAATTGCTGGAGCAATTACCGGCTGTCTTAAAAACCGGGGGAAGAGCAGCGATCATCACTTTTCATTCTATTGAAGACCGTTGGGTGAAAATTTTTTTCAGAAAGGGAACATTTGTTACCGAAGATGAGAACCCTTTTATCTCAAAAGAAGTTCCAAGTCAGTTGATGCCGGTAAACAAAAAGCCGGTCATAGCAGCCCCGGAAGAAACAAAAAGAAATCCAAGATCAAGGAGTGCAAAACTGCGGGTGGCGGAGAAAAAATAAGAGTTGGTAGTGAAGGGGCGACCCTTAAAAATCAAAGAGTACAAAACGCAATGGAAGAAGTAAAGAAAAAAAAATATAAATGGAAGCGGTGGCTCAACTACGGATCCATCGTTAAGCAGGTTCCATTTTTTCTTTTCCTGTCGGCGCTTGCAGTTCTTTATATCTATAACGGGCATAATGCCGACAAAATGGTTCGCAGAACCAGTAAGGCAACCAGCGAATTGAAAGATTTGAGGGGCGAATACAAATCGGTAACCGGGGATGTATTGCTTCGCAGCCGTCAAAGCGAAATGGTGGAAACTGTAAAGCCATTAGGATTAAAAGAATTGATGGAAGAGCCAATTGTATTAATAGATAGTAGCGAGCAGGAATAAACGTAGAGACACGCCATGGCGTGTACTAAAAAGATAGAATTAAGAACAGTAATAACCGAACGAGTTCAACACAAGCAGAAATGGAAATTAAACGCGACATATTATGGAGAGCTTACCTAAGCTTTCTTGGCGTGGTACTACTGAGCCTTTGCGTGTTGGGACGTGCTTTTTATATTCAAAACGTACAGGGCGATCATTGGAGAAGTTTGTCCGACAGCATGCACCAGAAATATGTTGAACTGGATGCTGAACGAGGAACCATATTTAGTGAAGATGGCCAGATGCTAAGCACCTCTATTCCTTATTATGATGTGTATATGGATTTTGGCGCTGATGGTTTGAGAGAGAAATCCGGGAAACGCTTCAGGGAAAACATTGACTCCTTTTCCATAGCAGTTTCTGGTTTATTTGGAGATAAATCAACAGCTGCCTATAAAAAAGAATTACAATCTGCCTACAATAAAAAAAACCGTTACTATTTACTGCACAAAGCGCTTTCGTTTGAAGAATACAAAAAATTCAGAAGCTTTCCATTAGTGCGCTTAGGCCGCAATAAAAGCGGCGTAATTGCAGAAGAAAGAAGCAAGCGGCTGAACCCCTTTGGTTTATTGGCAAGAAGAACAATTGGCCTCTCAAGAGAGAATGCTCAAAACGTAGGCCTGGAACGGACATACGACACCATGCTGCAAGGCCAGAAAGGAAAACGCCTTGTACGTTTTATTGCCGGCGGCGCCCCAATTCCGGTGGAAGGCTATGAAATAGAGGCAGAGGATGGGAAAGACATTTACACTACGCTGGATATTCATATGCAGGACATGGTAGAATCGGCTTTGATGAAAATGATGGTGCAAAGCGAAAGCGAACATGGTACTTGTTTGGTAATGGAAACCAAAACCGGCAAGATAAAAGCTATCGCCAACTTGGGCCGTACCAAAGATGGAGGGTATAGTGAAACGTTGAATTATGCGTTGCAAACAACAGAGCCGGGTTCTACTATAAAATTAGCCACGCTGCTTGCTGTTTTAGACCATGGCTCAAGCAAGATTGATGATCTGGTGGAAGTAGGTTCGGCAGGTCACCAATACGTGGCGGTTCGTAATGTAACCGATGCGGAACGTTCACCTAAACCAATGCTTACTGTTCGCGAATGTTTTGCACATAGCTCCAATGTAGGTATGGCGAAACTGGCTTACAAAGCTTTTGCTGATAAGCCTGATGCGTATAGAAGTTATTTACAAAAATTTCATTTAGACAAAAGAAGCGGACTTGATTTGATGGGTGAGGATGCACCTGTGCTGCCAAAAATAAAGCGCAACAAAGAGGGGCTTCATGCAATGCTGACAGCAAGCTTTGGCTATGCCATTGAAGTAAGTCCGCTGCATACTTTAATGCTGTACAATGCCGTGGCAAATGATGGCAAAATGATGAAGCCATATTTAGTGAATACTATTAAAAACAATGGCATCACAGTTAAAGAATTTAAGCCGGTAGTGTTGGATGAAGCCATCTGCAAGCCTGAGGTTATTAAAGCTGCTAAAAGCAGTATGGAGGCGGTTGTTACCGAAGGAACCGCCATGCTGGTATTTAAAGATTATCCAATACCTGTTGCAGGCAAAACCGGTACGGCGCATGTAAGCGATGGCGCTTTGCGATATGGCGGTGGCGTTTACCAGGCTTCATTTGTTGGTTACTTTCCTGCAAACGAGCCGGAATATACCTGCATTGTTGTTATCAAAACAAAGCCTCATGCTGCTATACACTATGGCGGACAATTAGCCGCCCCGGTGTTTAAAGAAATTGTTACTGGTGTATATGCGCAATATGTAAAAGGAAAAAGGAACAATGGTGTGCAACTATCGGCTGATAGCACTGACTACAACTATGCCGGCACTGCTGAAGATGTACAGCAGGTAATGAAAGCGATCAAGATGCCTTATGTTGATTCAACAGATAAAAGCGCATCGCTAAGCGAAGTGTATTCTTATAATTATAACGCTGTAGCAAGAACAATCTCAAATGAAAAAAACAGGATGCCTGATGTTCGATATATGACTTTAAAAGATGCTTTATACATTTTAGAAAACAAGAAGATAAAAGTGGTTGTAAAAGGTAAGGGAAAGGTGATGGTACAGGACGTATTGCCCGGAACGCCAATTACAAAAAATACAACGGTAACAATTTTATTGAATTAATTGAAAACAGTAGCCGACATATTATACAAAGTGCGCATCATGGGTGTATCGGGCAGCACGGATGTGGTTATCAGTGGTGTGCAGATTGACTCCCGCAAAGCATCGCACCGCAGCGTATTTGTGGCAGTAAAAGGCAGCGGTGTTGATGGGCACTTGTTTATTGATACTGCGATTGAATCAGGTGCTGTTGCTGTTGTTTGCGAAGAGATGCCAACCCAAAAGAAAGAAGGCATTACATACATACAGGTCAGTGACAGCGCAGAAGCGGCTGGCTTGATCGCACATAACTTTTATGGCCAGCCTTCTCAAAAAATAAAGCTGGTTGGTGTAACAGGTACCAATGGTAAAACAACCATCGCCACCATTTTATATAAATTATTTGATTGCCTTGGCTATAAATGCGGGTTAATAAGCACCGTTGAAAATATCATTGACGGAAAAGTAATTCCATCAACGCATACTACTCCCGATGCAGTTAGCTTAAACAGTTTACTCAAGCAAATGGTTGATGAAGGTTGCGGGTATGTTTTCATGGAAGTAAGCTCTCATGCCATTCATCAGCGCCGTATTGCGGGATTAGAATTCGCAGGCGGGTTGTTCAGCAATATCACACATGATCATTTAGATTATCATAAAACATTTGATGAATATATAAAAGCAAAGAAGGGCTTTTTTGATGCGCTGCCGCAAAGTGCCTTCGCTATTACAAATATTGATGATAAGCGCGGCGCAGTTATGTTGCAAAACACGGCAGCTAAAAAGTTTTCTTATAGCCTTAGGACGATGGCCGATTTTAAAGGAAAGATATTGGAGAACCTGTTAACAGGATTAGTGATGAATGTTAACGACCAGGAGGTTCATTTCCGCCTGATTGGTGAATTCAATGCCTACAACCTTTTGGCCGTGTATGGTGCAGCAATTTCTTTAGGCCAGGATAAACAAAAGGTGTTGCAGTGCTTAAGCAATACAACCGGTGCAGAGGGAAGATTTGATTACAGTATTTCGCCAAAAGAAAAAATAATTGCCATAGTCGATTATGCGCATACACCCGACGCATTAATCAATGTATTGGCTACCATAAAAAAATTGAAGCAAGGAAATGAGCAGGTAATTACCGTAGTTGGATGTGGCGGCGACAGGGATAAAACCAAGCGGCCTGTGATGGGCGAAGTTGCCTGTGAGCATAGTGATAAAGTCATTTTCACAAGTGATAATCCGCGGAGCGAAAACCCGGAGCAAATATTAGTTGATATGGAAGAAGGCTTATCAGTTTCATCACGTAGAAAATATGTAGCGATTGCTGATAGAGCGCAAGCCATTAAGACAGCAATCTCTATGGCGAAGGCTGATGATATTGTTTTAGTTGCAGGCAAGGGCCACGAAAAATACCAGGAGATAAAAGGAGTGAAGCATCATTTTGATGATAAGGAAGTAGTGCAGGAAATGTTTGAGTTACTGAATAAATAAGGAGAATATCGAACAGATGAACGAGGATCTGACGAATGTGGAGGAAATAGACAGCAAAGGAAAAAATCCGAAATCCAAAATTGTAAATCCGAAATAGAATATGTTATATCACCTTTTTGAATGGTTACGAGCAAACGACATTCGCTTCCCTGGAAGTGAGTTGTTTCGTTTTATAACCTTCAGGGTGTTGATAGCGGTTTTATTATCCTTGTTTATTACTACAGTTTATGGAAAGAAATTGATTCGTTTCTTGCAAAAGAAGCAGATTGGTGAAAGTGTTCGTGAATTAGGTTTAGTAGGTGAGCAACAAAAGAAGGGTACACCTACAATGGGCGGCCTTATCATCATTGCCGCTATTTTAATTCCAACACTATTGCTGGCCGACCTTTCCAAAGTCTATATCCGCCTGATGATTTTCTGCACGATATGGCTTGGTGCTATTGGTTTTTTGGATGATTATTTTAAGATAAGATCCAAGCGCAGGGCGCAACAATCGGGCATCAAATATAAAAAAGGTGATGACGACGGGTTAGCTGGTAAGTTTAAAATTTTTGGACAGGTGATGTTAGGTATTGTGGTTGGCGCTACTTTATACTTTAACCAGAATGTAAAAATCTGGAGAGAATTTCAGGGTGTGCCCAGGTCAGGTGATAGTACTATCATAGCAAAAGAGGTGAATGGTAAAGTAAAATATTTTGTTCCGGCCAAGTCATTCACAACTACCATTCCTTTTGTAAAAAATCATGAGTTTAATTACTCCAAACTATTGCCTGAATCGTGGCGCGATTACACCTGGATACTTTACATCCTGATCACCATATTTATTATTACGGCTGTTTCTAACGGTGCTAATATAACCGACGGTTTAGATGGCCTGGCAACAGGAACATCAGCAGTGATTAGTGCCACCTTTGGAATTTTTGCTTATGCAAGTGGAAGCTTATTGCTGGCCGATTATCTCAACATCATGTATATACCCAATCTAGGTGAACTATCCATTTTTATTGGGGCGCTGGTAGGCGGCTGCATTGGATTTTTATGGTACAACTCTTACCCGGCGCAGGTTTTCATGGGCGATACAGGAAGCTTAACGCTGGGTGGCATCATAGCCGCATTGGCGTTTATCGTTCATAAAGAATTGTTGATACCGCTTATATGTGGAGTTTTTCTGGTGGAGAATTTAAGTGTAGTGATGCAAGTGGCTTATTTCAAATACACAAAGAAAAGGTTTGGTGAAGGCCGCAGGATCTTTTTAATGAGCCCGTTGCATCATCATTATCAAAAGAAAGGATATCACGAATCAAAAATTGTAACAAGGTTTTGGATCGTTGCCATATTGTGTGCAGTGGTTTCCATTGTAACCCTAAAAATCAGGTAAGCAGGAAAACTACTATTCGCCTTATTGAAGAAGACGGTGAACAAAGAAAAATGGTACCGCTCATGAAGAACCAACTTAACCGTACAAGATGAAAAAGCTGGTGATACTAGGCGGGGGAGAAAGTGGAGTAGGGGCAGCACTACTGGCGAAACAAAAGGGGTACGATGTAGTACTCATGGATGAAAGCTCTTTGAAAGAAGGTTATCGTAATGAACTGAAAGCAGCAGGTGTAGAATTAATAGAAGGTAGCATTGATGAAGACAAGTTACTAAGCGCAGATGAGGTGGTGAAAAGCCCGGGCATTCCGGAAAAGAATGTATGGGTAAAAAAGCTGAGAGCTAAAGGCGTCCCCATCATTAGTGAGATTGAATTGGCTTACCGGTATAAAGGAGACAGTAAAATAATAGCTATCACCGGAAGCAATGGAAAGAGTACAACTACTTCATTGATCTATCACATCTGCAAAACAGCAGAATTAGAATGTGCATTGGTTGGCAATATTGGTTACTCGTTTGCCAGGCAGGTGGCACAAGATCCAAAGCCGCTGTATGTAGCAGAAATCAGTTCTTTTCAGTTAGATGATATAGTAACATTTCGTCCGGATATAGCGCTCCTGTTGAATATAACAGAAGACCACCTGGACAGGTACGATTATAAGTTTGAAAACTATATCAGAAGCAAGTTCCGCATTACGATTAACCAGTCAGCAAGTGATTATTTTATTTACAATTTAGATGATGAAGTCATCACAAAATATTTAGAACAAAACCAGATTCATTCAATTCAATTACCAATGAGTATGAAAGAGAAAGTAGAAAAAGGCGGGTACATACAGGCCGACCAGCTTCATGTAAAAGTTGAATCGGAAGAGCAAAGCATGAGCGTTTATGATTTTGCTTTAAAGGGCAAGCACAATCAATATAATACTATGGCAGCAAGTGTAGCGGGCGCCACCATGGACATCCGTAAAAGCAAGATTCGCGAAGCGGTAGAAACGTTTGAGAATTTAGAACACCGCTCGGAAGCTGTTGCAACCGTCAGGGGTGTAGAGTTTATTAATGATAGCAAGGCTACCAATGTAAACTCAACCTGGTATGCACTGGAAAGTATGACGAAGCCAACCATATTAATATTGGGTGGTGTTGATAAAGGCAATGACTATTCTGCAATAAAAGAGTTGGTGCACGAGAAAGTAAAAGCCATTGTGTGCATGGGTGTTGATAATTCTAAAATTCATGAAGCCTTTGATGGTGAGGTGAAATTAATTGACACCGGCAGTGCTGAAAACGCCGTAGCGGCTGCGTATGATTTAGCGTCTCCGGGAGATGTGGTTTTATTAAGTCCGGCCTGCGCTTCATTTGATTTGTTCAAAAATTATGAAGACAGAGGTAAGCAGTTTAAAGACGCAGTTAAGAATTTGTAGTTGACCGTTGTTCGTCTTATTCCCTTCGATCAACAACCAACAAACACCCATAGGATACCAATTGTAAAAAGAATGACCCAACACGACGACATAAAATTCAGCGACTTAGCCCAGAACTTAAAGGGCAAGGCATTGCTGCATAATACACGGGGCGACAAAGTGATTTGGGCTTTAGTGTTGTTGCTGGGGCTGGTGTCTTTACTGGTGGTGTATAGCGCTACTGGCTCCCTGGCATATAAAAACCATAAAGGAAATACAGAGGTCTACCTATTTAAGCAAATTACATTTATCGGTCTTGGGTTTTTGATCATCTATTTCGCACACAGGGTGAATTATACCATCTACTCAAAAGTGGCTAAAATTCTATTCCTGTTTTCTATACCGCTGCTTCTTTATACATTATTTTTTGGTGTAACCATGAATGAAGGAAGCCGGTGGATTCGACTGCCAATCATTAATATGACGATGCAGACATCCGACCTGGCAAAGCTTGCCTTGTTCATGCTGATTGCCCGGGTACTCAGCCGCAGGCAAACTAAAATAAAGGATTTTAAAAAAGGTTTTTTGCCGGTGATTATCCCGGTTGCTGTTACTTGTATGCTTATTGCGCCAGCCAACTTATCTACAGCTTTATTGCTCGGTGCAAGCTGCATGTTGCTGATGTTTATTGGCCGGGTAAGTACAAAACATTTATTGGCTGTTTTGGGTTGTGCATTGATACCTGTTGCCTTTTTAATTATGGCCGCGGTTGTCAGGCATGGCGCTGATGGCAGCGAAGATGAAGCAATAGCAAGCACAACAAAAAAAGAAAAATCATCCCGCTTAACGGCAAGGGTTGATACCTGGATAGGACGTGTGGAAAATTTTATGTACGGTTCTAAGGAAGGCGATAATGATGACGACCACTACCAGGTAAACCAGGCAAAAATTGCTATTGCACGAGGCGGGTTTTTTGGAAATGGCCCGGGTAATGGCGAAGCCAGAAATTTTTTACCACAGGCATACAACGATTACATCTATGCAACCCTCATTGAAGAATATGGTTTATTGGGCGGTGCATTTATCATATTTATTTACCTCGTGTTTTTATACAGAAGCATCCGGTTATTTAAAAAATGTCCTTATGCATTTGGGGCATTTCTCGCCCTTGGGTTAAGCTTCACATTAGTTATACAAGCAATGGCTAATATGGCAGTAAACGTGAATTTATTTCCCGTTACCGGTGTTACGCTTCCGCTTGTTAGCATGGGTGGAAGCAGTTTTTTGTTTACCTGCTTATCTATTGGAATTATTTTAAGTGTGGCTAGAAACGTAGAACAATTAGAAGGTAAGAAAGCAGCGGCGTTGGCAGCGGCAATTGCAGCGGAGGCAGAGATTGAGGAAGAATATGATGAAGACGAAGAAGTAGAGGAAGAGGAAGAAGTGGAAGAAAGCGTTGAAGCCGCAGCAAAAAGATAAGCATGAATGAAGCGAATGATACCACTGACTCTTCACTTTCCCCCGCTTTGCAAAAGGTGAGAGGAGGCCGGTTTATCATCGCAGGTGGTGGCACAGGCGGACATATATTTCCGGCCATTGCAATTGCAAATGCATTAAAGAAAGCCGATGATGCTATTGACATATTATTCATAGGTGCGAAGGGAAAAATGGAGATGGAAAAAGTGCCGCAGGCAGGTTATAAAATACAAGGGTTGGATATAGCAGGTTTCAACCGAAGCTCTTTGATAAAAAATATTGGCTTGCCATTTAAGCTGATCAAAAGTTTTTTACAGGTGCGTAGCATTTTTAAAAACTTCAGGCCCGATGCTGTTATTGGTGTAGGAGGTTATTCTTCCTTTCCTGTGTTGCGTTTTGCACAGGCGAAAGGCATACGCTCTTTCGTTCATGAATCTAATTCGTTTGCCGGAAAGGCAAATATGATGTTGGGCAGGAAGGCGACGAAAATTTTTGTAGCAAGTGATGGAATGGAGAAGTTTTTTCCTGCACAAAAAGTTTTGGTCACTGGTAACCCGGTTCGTCCGGATATAGTAGCTGTAGCTGCTGTGAGCAAAGAGGAGGCAATGCATTTTTTTGGACTGGAACAGGGTAAGAAAACAGTGCTTATTGTTGGTGGAAGTTTAGGCGCCCGTTCTATTAATGAAGCAGTGGCTAACGGCATCGGGGACTTGGTTAATGCCGGCTTGCAAATCATTTGGCAAACAGGTAAAACAGACGCGGCAAAATGGAAAGACGCCGTTGCAAACAAAAGGGGTATCTGGATAGCTGATTTTATAAAAGAAATGCAATATGCCTATGCTGCAGCCGACATCGTTATTTCAAGAGCAGGTGCCATGGCTATAGCTGAATTATGTGTTGTGAAAAAGCCCGTTGTATTCGTGCCTTACCCGTTTGCTGCCGAAGACCATCAAACTGTAAATGCACAAAACTTAATGCAGAAGAATGCCGCGTTAGTGGTAAAGGATAGCGAAGCAAAAGATAAGGTTGTATCAACAATAATCGCTTTAGCCAATAATGAAGTAAAGCAAAAAGAACTAAAAGAAAATATTGCACGTTTAGCAATAACAGATGCAGATAAGATCATAGCAGAAGAAATTATCAGAGCAATTAAAAATTAGTAATTCATAATTAAAAACTAACTGTTTATAAAAGCAGAAGATACATATCAAAGTAGCAGGGATCTTGCAGCGTTGCTCTCTCCGCCCCAGGCGAAGGGGGATGCTGTTGGCGCTATCTATTTCATCGGCATTGGCGGCATCGGCATGAGCGCCTTAGCCCGGTATTTTTTATCGAAGGGTTTTTCAGTAAGCGGCTACGATAAAACAGAAACAGCGTTAACAAAAGAATTGGTAAAGGAAGGTATCAGCATTCATTATAACGAAGATGTTAATGCGATACCAAAAGAAGTTTCAACAGTGGTCTATACACCGGCTGTTCCAAAGGAGCACGCTGAATTAGTTTATTATCAAACTAATAAGTATAACGTAGTAAAGCGCAGTGATATATTAGGAGCTATTAGTGCAGCCACCTTTAATATTTGTATTGGCGGCACGCACGGTAAAACAACCATCACTTCAATGGTGGCGCATATACTTCGCCACAGTGGTTATGGTTGCAATGCTTTTTTAGGTGGTATAGCGGCTAACTATGGCACCAATTTTTGGAGCAGCGATAAAAATGTATCTGTAATTGAAGCCGATGAATATGATAGAAGCTTTTTGAAACTAAGTCCCGACATAGCCATCATAAGTTCTATGGATGCCGATCACCTGGATATTTATGGCGATGAGGAAACAATGCAGGATGCCTTTATTCAATTTGGAAGCAAAGTAAAGAGCGGTGGGTTGTTGATAAGCAAGTTTGGGTTGAAGCGAATGAAGGAAACAGGCGTTGGAAAACGCCTGACCTATAGTTTGCAAAACGAAGCAGCAGATGTATTTGGAAGCGATGTAAAAATCAGGGAAGGAGGTTATGAATTTAATGTTCGCTTAACTGATACAGTTCTTTCAAATGTGGAATTAAAAATTGGCGGCATGCACAATGTGGAAAATGTAATTGCAGCGATTGCTGTTGCGCATGCGTTGGAAATAGATGATGAAAAGATCAAAGCGGCCTTAGCAGATTTCAAAGGAGTCCGGCGCCGGTTTGAATATATCATTCCACCGAAAAAAATAATCGAAGGTGGCTATGTACAACCTGTGTTGGTCGATGATTATGCGCATCATCCCGAGGAGTTAAGAGCTTTGCTTAAGAGTGTGCGAAGCTTGTTTCCCCAACGTGTGGTAACGGTTGTTTTCCAACCTCATTTATTTAGCAGAACCCGTGATTTTGCCGATGCCTTTGCGGATGCGCTTTCCCTCGCCGACAGAATAATTCTTTTGCCAATATACCCGGCAAGAGAGCTGCCAATTGAGGGAGTGACAAGTGAGATGATCTTGAATAAGATTGACAGGGATGACAAACAGGTTCATTCCAAAGAAGATTTTTTAGCATGGATGAAAACCCATGGAGGTAAAATAGATAAAGAGTTTGGTGAAGTGATTGTAATGGCCGGCGCTGGAGATATTGATACGCTTGTGCAGCCTGTTCGTGAGTTAATAAGCAATGGGCAATAGGCAACTGGCAAAAGGAACAGACAAAAAAATTAGAAAAATTAGTTCGTAAAAAATTAGTGTTTGAGATTTAAGAGACCCATATACCGCATTTTATTTTTCGCTGCATGGATAGTAGTACTTGGTGGTATTGTTATGCTGTTGATTGCTGCTAACCGCAGAAGCAAAGAGCATTTATGCAAAGGAGTTGAAGTGACAATCAACGGCGGTGGTGATAAGATTTTTGTGAAGAAGGATGATGTACAAAAGAGCATTGAAATAGCTGCAAAGGGTTCTTTGACAGAAAAGCAATTTGGCGAGATCAACCTTACGCTGCTTGAAAAAACACTTGAAGCGAACCGGTGGATACGGGATGCGGAATTGTATTTTGATACGAAAGATATATTGCATGTATCCATATCGGAGAGGAAGCCGGTGGCAAGAGTATTTACAACAGCCGGAGCTTCGTTTTACATGGATAGTGCTGGCTACACAATGCCGCTGTTAGAAAATTATAGTCTGAAACTACCAGTAATTACAGGCTTCACACCTGTAAAAAAATGGACTACCAGGGATAGTGCTATAGTAAGAGGGATTAAAAATATTACCCGGTATATTGAGACCCACCCTTTTTGGAATGCACAAATAGGACAGATAGATATTACTCCGGCTGGCAGGTTTGAGCTGGTACCTGTTATCGGTAGTCATATTATAAAATTGGGTGACGGTGAAGATGTAGAGGATAAGTTAACCCGGCTCTTCATTTTTTATAAAGATGTTTTACCAAAGGCCGGTTTTGCAAAATACAGTGCCCTGGATGTTCAGTTTGATGGACAGGTAGTAGGGGTGAAGGGCGACCTGCAATCGCCGATTGATTCTATCCAGTTGCAAAAAAATATCCTGGAGCTGATGCGCAAAAAAGCAACGGAACAAGAAGCAGAAGGGATGTTGCCTGATGAAAGTTTACCGATAGCGATAGCACCGGTTGTGGACATTAAAAAGGATTCAGGTAAAGTGAGTGTAACAAAAAAAACAATATCAATTCCTGTAAAAAAACTATCCAATCCACCAGCTTCTGAGAAAAACTCTATTCAAAAATCCAATGTTGTAAAACCGGTTGTCAACAAACCGAATCCTGATAAACCAAAAGAACAAAACAAGAAAGAGCAGAAAGCAAAAGCGGTAATGCCGAAGAGGGAATGAATTTCTGAACCGGGACAAGTAGGATGGATGTGATTTTGGGATAAGATTACACGCATCCCATTTAACCCAAAAATCCCAGTTCAGACGATTTGTAGAGTAGAGAACAAAGTGTACAAGAGTGCGACGCAACAGAAGCTGGATAGTAGCACTGTCCGCCGGGTACAAAAAAGAAAAATGAATAATCAGTTAGAGAAAGCTCGTTACTGATCACTCATTAAAAAAATGTCAACAACTAAAAACAACATACATGAACAACGAGCAACCAATTATTGTGGGGCTTGACATCGGAACCACCAAAATCGCCGTCATTGCCGGACGCAAGAACGACTTCGGCAAGCTGGAAATTTTGGGTTTTGGCCGGGCCAATTCCAATGGCGTCAAACACGGCCAGGTACTAAACATTGATGAAACTATCAAAGCAGTAAAGCAAGCGTTGGATGCCTGCTATTCTTCTAACCCAAGCCTTGAAATTACAGAGGTGTATGTAGGCATTGCGGGGCATCATATAAAGAGCCTTCAAACCCGCGGCGATATTGTTCGCCAGGATACGGAGAACGAGATTTCGCAAAAAGAAATTGATCAACTAATCGCTGACCAGTTTAAAACCTACATTCCTGCAGGCGACCAGATCATTGATGTAATTCCACAGGAGTACACCGTGGATAATTTTCAAAACATTCAGCACCCGATTGGCTTTAGCGGGGTAAAAGTTGGCGCTAATTTTCACATCATCACAGGTGATAAAAATGCGATCCGCAACATTAAGCGTTCAGTAGAAAAAAGTGGTTTGGCCACAAAAGACCTGGTATTGCAACCCCTGGCTTCGTCTGCCGCTGTAATGGCGCAGGAAGACCTGGAGGCAGGTGTTGCCATAGTAGATATTGGTGGTGGTACAACCGACCTTGCTATTTTTTACGAAGGCATTTTGAAGCATACAGCCGTTATCCCTTTTGCCGGTGAGAACATTACCAACGATATTAAAACAGGATTAGGCGTATTGAAAACACAGGCCGAACAAATGAAAGTTCAGTTTGGCAGTGCATTGGCCAACGAAGCAAAAGCAAATGCGTATATCACCATTCCGGGTTTGCGTGGTATGCCCCCTAAAGAAATTTCTGTAAAAAATCTGGCGCACATTATCCAGGCACGTATGAGCGAGATACTGGATTTTGTGACCTACCATTTAAAACAGGTAGGGCTGGATAACAAAATGCTGAATGGTGGCATCATTCTTACTGGTGGTGGGTCGCAGCTTAAGCACCTGATTCAGTTAACAGAATATGTTACCGGGTTGAATGCACGGATTGGTTTGCCTAACGAGCATTTAGCGGCCAATCATATTGATGAATTAGCGAAGCCGACGTATGCAACCTGTTTAGGATTGATTTTAAAAGGGTATGATGATTTTGAACATGACCGCAAGAAGTTTGAGCAGGACTTTAAGCATGTGGCCGTACCGGAAGGGTTGAAAGCTTCAGACATGCAGGAAGAGGAATTGGTGGAAGATGATAATGGAACAACAGTTGTGAGAACTGCGCCACGTAAAAGCATGTCGAGCTTTTGGAGAAAATTTCAAAATAGTTTGATTGACATTTTTAAAGAAGAAGAAGACGAGAAACTGTGAGTATGCAGTAAAGAAGTAAGCAGTATGCAGTGGGGTTCCTTACTGCTTATTGCCGGCTGCCAACTGCCTGTTTTTCGACACCATCTTTCTACCCAAAAAATTTAACCAACCCGTTGTTGCCATGAACCAGCAGTAACACAAATTTTTTCTAATGATCCATTTTGATTTGCCTAAAGAAAAGTCTTCCATCATAAAAGTAATCGGTATCGGCGGTGGCGGAAGCAACGCTGTAAACCACATGTATAGCCAGAACATTGAAGGTGTAAACTTTATTATTTGTAATACCGATGCACAGTCAATTGCGCAAAGTACCGTACCTAACAAAGTACAGCTTGGGCCACACTTAACGCAAGGTTTAGGTGCTGGTGCTAACCCCGATATTGGCCGCCAGGCAACAGAAGAAAGCCTGGAAGAATTAAAAGCCATTTTAGAAGTCAATACGAAGATGGCTTTTGTTACAGCAGGTATGGGTGGCGGAACCGGAACGGGCGGTGCGCCTATCATTTCTAAAATTTGTAAAGACCTTGGTATTCTAACGGTGGGTATTGTTACCACGCCGTTTGCGTACGAAGGAAGAAAGCGCCAGATGCAGGCTGAAGAAGGAATTAAAATTTTAAAGCAATACGTAGATACGTTGCTTGTGATCAGCAATGATAAACTACGTCACCAGTTTGGTAATTTAAAAATGCGTGAAGCCTTTGCAAAAGCGGATAACGTTTTGGCTACTGCCGCAAAATGTATTACTGATGTTATCAACAGCACCGGTCAAATCAACGTTGACTTTGCCGATGTATGCACTGTAATGAAAAATGGTGGTGTAGCTATTTTAGGCAGCGCTGCCTGTGAAGGTGAAGACCGTGCGCAAAAAGCCATAGAAGAAGCATTAAGTTCTCCATTGCTGAATGACAATGATATACGTGGAGCGAAGTGGATTCTTATCAACATCAATTCTTCGGAAGGTGAGCATGAGTTTACGATGGATGAAGTGGAAATAATTCAAACGCATTTATTGAGCGAGGCTGGCGAGCACACCGATGTAATTCTTGGTTTAGGCTACGATAATTCCTTAGGTAGTAAAATTGGTATTACGCTGATTGCAACCGGCTTTGAACACAAAGACCCGTTTGTAAAAAAAGTAGCAGTTAAGCAGGAACCAAAAGAAGAACGCATTGTTATGACATTAGGTAATGAGCCGTCAGGAACTAAAAGACAAGCTGTAGTTGAAGTACTTCAGCCGGATCTGTTAGCCCCATCGCTGGTTGATGATGAAGCGATGCAGCAAAATCCTGCATTGCAAATACTGGAAGAAGAGGAAGAAGCCGCAGCTCCATTGCAATATTTTGAATTAGGCGCTAAAGAACCTAACGAAGAAATAAAAGACGAGCAGATGCCTTCTTTAAAATTGAAGTTTAAAGAAGAACCTAAGAATGACCGGAGCGAAATAGATGCGGAAAAACTGGAATGGGAAAAAAAGAAGCAGGCATTGGAAGATAAGGCTGAAGCGCTTCGTTCAACTATTTTAGGCGGCCAAACTTCTAGAGCGGCTACATCTCAAAATGCTCCATCACCTTCTGCAGGTGGGTACCTGGCCCGGCCATCCAGTATTTATTCCGAGTCAAAAGCAGAGACATCAAGGCCTTTAGCTGAGCCACTTAAAACACCGGTTGCAAAAGCTGAGCAATCTGAAGAACTTGACATGCAATTAGTAATTCGAAGCGAAAAGCCAGCGGCGGATTTACCTGCTGCAACCCATCAATCCGAGGTGTCAAAAGATAAAGTGGAGGGAACACAAATGCCGGATGAAGCAAGCGATGAAAAGCAGCGGGCATCAGAACGTTTACAGAAGTTACGTAACCTCTCGTTCAACCTGAATGCCGCTGACCCGAACAATGAATTTGAGGCTGTGCCGGCCTACATTCGGCGTAACATGGAACTGCAAAACAGTTCTTCCACAGTAGAAAATTTTTATAGCAATTACACGGTAAAAAGCGATGGTAGGAATAAAGCGACCATTAGCACGATCAATACATTTTTAGATGGCAAAAAGCCTGATTAACACTGTTTCGTTGAAGCCACCGTCTTTGTAGCTGTTGAACTGCACTGACATCAGAATAAGGCTTTTGTTTTTAGTTGTGCCCCCGCTGTTTACAGTGGGGGTTTTTTTGACCGTGGATTGATTGGATTTATTATGGATTGGCAGTATTTTTTGTACCCGACGGACGGAATATCTATTTGGCTTCTCTTGCACAGTTTATGCTGAGGCTGCCGAAGTACACTCTTGTACGCTTTGTAATTCTATTGGGCATTGCTTAACTACTCTTCAAGCATTCAACCTACTTACTATCATAAAGCTTCTCCCTTGTCATCCCGACGAAGGAGGGATCTATGGATTGTGCTTTGATGAATGTTGCCACCAGTTTTACTTTATACAGTGGTCGTTTACAATTCAGTTCAAAGATCCCTCGTGCCCCGGGATGACAAGCACCCTACTGCCAAATAGCAATTCTTACGTAGCGCAGCGGCAAT
>JAQBNG010000245.1 GCA_028288675.1 Flavisolibacter sp.
TGCATCACTTCTGCCGATGTCTGTTCGCCCCTTACCACTTCTACTAATTTCATAAGCGGTGCCGGGTTAAAAAAGTGTAGCCCTGCTACACGTTCAGGTGCCGTTATTTTTTTTGCTAAAGCAGAAATGGAAAGTGAAGAAGTGTTAGAAGCAAAAATGGTTTTAGCGGAATTGATCGTGGCTAGTTGGTTGAACAACTCAATTTTTATTTCCGGCTTTTCAATGATGGCTTCAATAATAACATCTGCTAAGCATTGCATATGATCCGATATAAAATGAATCTTACTTAGAATGGTATCTTGTTTTTCAACCGTCAGCTTTCCCTTGTTAACCAAAGAACTTAAATCTTTCTTCAACTTCTCTTCGGCCTTATGCACCGCCGCTTCATTCACATCAAATAATAACGTAACAAAGCCAGCAGCGGCCGAAACCTGCGCAATACCACTGCCCATTGTACCTGCCCCGCAAATGCAAATTGTTGTCATACAAAAAAATTATTTCAAAACTAAAGGGCTAAGTAAAACAGATTATCTTAACATCTATAAATAGTTTTTATGGCAACAACAGACTCCAATAATTTTTACAGAAACCCACGCCTCACTACTATCGCTTTTGGTGCCGGTATTTTACTTTTCTTTCTGCCTTTTTTAGAAATTAAATGCAATGGTTCGTCGGTAGCACAGCTAAGCGGTAAGGACATGGTTTTTGGTTCGGCGCCTAAGGTTAGTAATGATCTGGAAAACCTGGGAAAAGGTTTTGGCGATCGTGAATATGCTAACACGAGTACGAAAACAGATACCAAAGGAAAAGTGTATGTGGTTGCTATTATTGCGCTTGCACTTGGCCTGCTTGGACTGGTAGCATCGTTGCAAAAGCCTAGGCCGAATTATACCGCTACAACTATTGCAGGTATAGCTGGCGCTGTTACCTTAATTATATTAATTATCCAGGTTAAAGGAGATATTAATAACGAAATGAAAACACAGGCAGGCAGTGATGCATTCAGTAACCAGTTTGCGGGTATGCTAAAAGTGTCGGTTGGCATTACTGTATGGTTTATACTTTGCTTGCTTAGTTATATAGCGGCAGCTTTTTTTAGTTATAAGCAAAAAGACCTGGTAGCGGCAGCAGATGTTCCTCCGGCTAATGCCCCTCAATTAAATATTCAAAATCCCGGCGACCAATCAGATTTTCCGGCAGCTCCAACAGGTGATAAAGACTTGGGTTAAGAGAAAGGTTGTTCTAAAATTATTTAATAATGGGCAAGGGATAACAAGGCGTTTCTTTTTTTGAACCAAGCTGACGGTACCGATATCGAACTTTGGTTGCACAGTTTATGCTGACGAAGGAAGGGCACTCTTGTACACTTTGTAATTCTATTGGCAAAATCAACAGCTATTAATTTATCGCCGCTACGTACAAAGTTTATTGCATTCTTAATCATTGCAGTTATACCGGCTATTTATTCATTTCGCCTCTTTATAAATAAAACCGCAGTTTAAATTTTATGAAACGTTTTTTAATAACCAGTCTTGCGTTTTTTGTGGTGTTAATTGTAAATGCGCAAAAAGGCGTCGAAGGCATTTGGGAAGGAAAATTAGCCCTTGGCGCTACATCGCTCCGCTTAGTATTAAACATCAGAAAAGACAATACAGGATATAGCGCAACACTTGATAGTCCTGACCAGGGCGCAAAGGGAATTAAAACAAGCGGCGTTATTCTCCGGGGCGACAGCTTGTTTATAGAAGTGCCTTCGGTAGGAGGCAAAATTTCTGGGAGATTAAGTAACGATTCTATTATCAATGGCGAATGGTTTCAAGGTACCAGCCTTCCATTGCAGCTAAAGAAAGTAGTAGCTGTTTCGGAACCAAAGCGGCCGCAAACGCCAAAACCGCCTTATGCCTATATAAGCGAAGACGTGATTTATCAGAACAAGAACAAATCTGTACAATATGGTGCTACGCTAACAACTCCGAAAGGTGCGGGGCCGTTTCCTGCCATTATATTAATTACAGGTTCGGGCCCGCAAAACAGGGATGAAGAACTGTTTGGGCACAAGCCTTTTGCTGTACTTGCCGACTATTTAACTAAACAGGGATATGCGGTTTTACGGGTAGATGATCGTGGGGTTGGGCAAACAACCGGAGATGCAAAGGCTGCTACATCGAAAGATTTTGCAATGGACGTGAATGTGGGATTAGATTATTTGAAAGCACGAAAAGAGGTGGATAAAACAAAGCTTGGGTTATTGGGTCATAGCGAAGGCGGTATGATAGCACAGTTAGTGGCAGCTGAAAGGACTGATATTACTTATATTATTTCCATGGCCGGTCCTGGGCAGAAGATCACAGAACTTATGACAGATCAAAATAGGGCTGTTCTTTTATCATCGGGGTTGCCTAAGCAAACAGTTGATGATTACCTAAAGCTTTATAGTGCCTTGCTTCCAATGGTAATAAATGCGCCTTCTGATACGGTAGCTAAAACCTCTGCTTTGCAACTGCTGAATAAATGGATAGCGGAAACACCGAAGGCTACTGTTGTGGCAACAACCGGCATTAAAGATTCTGCTGGTAAAACAGGCTTTATTACTGCTTTTACAGGGCAGCTGAGAACACCTTGGTTCCTATATTTTATGAAATATAACCCGGAGCCCTACATCAAAAAGATAAAAGCAAAAGTGCTGGTAATTAATGGAGAGAAAGACATTCAGGTGGCAGCCACGCCTAATCTAGCCGGATGGACATCAGCCTTGCTAAAAAGCGGTTCAAAGAAATACGATGTGATAGAATTGAAAGGTTTAAACCATCTCTTTCAACGCTGTACTACCTGTACAGTTCAGGAATATGGCCTCATAGAAGAAACGCTGGCGCCGGAAGCCCTGGAAACCATTGGTGCCTGGTTAAAGAAAAATGTAAAGTGAGCTAAAGGATTATTATTCTATTTTTTGTAGTACTTCTTCTACCACCCTTGGGTAATGTAAATGTTCTAACCGGTGAATCCGTTGGGCTATATCTTCCGGGCCATCACCAGGTAAAACCGGGCAGGCCGTTTGAAAAATAACATCGCCCTTGTCGTAGTGCTCATCTACATAATGTATAGTAATGCCTGTTTCCAAATCACCGGCATTTAGTACGGCTTCATGTACAAACTGCCCATACATGCCTTTGCCGCCATACTTTGGTAAAAGGGCTGGATGTAAATTCATAATCCGTCTTGGATAAGCATCAATTAGTAGTTGTGGAATTTTCCACAGAAATCCCGCAAGAACGATAAAGTCTATACCTTCTTTTTTAAAATTGGGTAGATAAGCATCACCTCTGAAGAACGTCTCTTTTTCTATTACTAAAACAGGAACAGCTTCTTTTTCTGCAATTGAGATGACACCGGCCCCGGGCTTATTACAAACAATAAGGGCAACGGTAGCAAGTTCTGAATCTCGAAAAAACGTTATCAACGCCTGCGCATTGCTTCCGGCTCCTGATGCAAAAACGGCTATTTTGATTTTTGATTTTTGATTTTTGATTTTTTGCTCTTCCCTCATATAACTTCTTTGATTTTTTGTTCCCTGACAAGAGGCGGCTTCTTTTTTAAGAGCCGAAGTCGGGTCAGCAGCTTCTTTTCATATTGCCAGAAAAAAGAGAACTGGCCCAGCAGGAAAGCAACCATAAGTAAAATAGCCTGGTAGCCAAAAATTAAAACGGCCAGCCTTAATAAAAGCTTCCAGATCCAATGTGTACTATCAGTTAAGCCTACCCAGCCAGTTACCGCTTTTGATATGTAGGCCGTGCTAAACCCTGTGATGGCAAACACCAGGAGAATAACAAAAAGGTCTTTTTGCGTGACCTTCCATCTTTTCATCAGCGATTCAAACATATCGACAAGTGTTAAAGGAAGAAACAAAAACAGTAGTGCAGGAACCGGTTAATAATGCCACAAATTGAGACAATTTTCAGGATATTCACACAGCAATAATTGCGGCGGCGACTTAACCATGAACTATTTTTGACATCAGAAAAAATCCTGATAACCAAGGCTAAATGCAAGCTGGACAAGGGTTAAAAAAAATATTTTAACGATGCGTATTTGTAAATTTCCTGTCATATTTTTGCACCCGATTCGGGAAATTATCCACATCTCAGACTAAATGTTTCTATGAATTTTTTACCACCAATTGTTAAGAAGGGTGCTCTGGCAGGATTTGTTTTTCTTCTTTCATACATATCGGTTATTGCACAGGACGGGAAAGCCATCTTTCAGAGCCAGTGCCAAAGCTGCCATGCCTTAGATAAAACAGTTACCGGGCCGGCATTACGAGGTGTGGAAGAAAGAGGCCCCTGGACAGACCGCAAAAACCTAGTAAAATGGGTTCATAATCCTGGGGGTTTTATTCCAACTACTCCTTATACACAACAATTGGCTGCACAATTTGGTGGACAGGTAATGCCAAGCTTCCCACAATTGAGTGAAGCCGAGATCAATTCTATTTTTGACTATATTAAGACAGCACCTGCAGCCGGTACAGGTGGATCAGGACCAACTCAGCCAATAGGAGCAGGTGCTGGTCAGGAATCAGGCAACGGTGAGTTAGTATTTGGTATCATCTCTATAGTATTAGCTGTTATTGCACTCATATTAATGCAAGTAAACAGCAGCCTTAAAAAGCTTTCCGATGATAAGGAGCGTATCCTTCGTCCGGAGGCTGTTCCCTTCTACCGCAACAAAGTTTACATTGCCCTATTTGCCCTGGTGTTTTTTGTAGTAGGTGGTTTTTACGTAGCCAAAAGCGCAATTGGTCTGGGTCGCCAGCAAGGCTACCAGCCTACACAGCCCATTTATTTTTCCCATAAAGTGCATGCGGGGCTGAACCAGATCAACTGTTTGTACTGTCATGGCTCTGCCTGGGAAAGCAAACATGCCGGCATTCCTACGTTGAATATTTGTATGAACTGCCACAAGTCCATAAACACCTACGAAAAAGGCCCTCAGTTACACGATGAGGATGGAAAAGAAATTAATGGCACGGCCGAAATAAATAAGCTCTATCAATATGCAGGCTTTACTCCTGGCCCCGGGGCTGTATGGGATCCTTTAAAAGCAAAATCTCCGGAGTGGGTTAAAATTCACAACCTGCCTGACCATGTTTACTTTAACCATGCGCAACATACCAAAGTAGGCGGTGTGGCTTGCCAAAGCTGCCATGGTAACATCCAGGAAATGGATAAAGTTTACCAGGCTTCTTCCTTAAGCATGGGCTGGTGTATCAATTGCCACCGCGAAAGCAAGGTGAATTTTAATTACAATGATAGCTCGGGCAACAAATTCTATAGCATTTATGAGAAATTCCACAACGATATCAGAACCGGTAAAATGGATAGCATTACCGTAAAAGATATTGGCGGTTTGGAATGTCAAAAATGTCACTACTAAAAAGAATTAGCTGGTTAGCTGCTGTGCTGATCAGCTAATGAGATTACATACAGGTTCTTAATTAGCACAATAGCAAATTATCACATTATCACACTACCATGAGCGATAAAAAGTACTGGCAAAGTTTCGCTGAATTAAATAACAGGGAAGAAGTTCAAAAAAGGAGCAAGGATGAATTTGGTGAAGAGTTGCCTTTTGAGGATTTGGATGAAAGCGTACTGAACGCCAAAACCCCTCGTCGCGATTTCTTAAAATACCTCGGTTTCAGTACTGCGGCTGCTACTATTGCCGCCTCTTGCGAAGTACCCGTGCGCAAGGCCATGCCTTATGTAAACCGGCCCGAAAACCTGACTCCCGGCGTACCCAAATATTTCGCTTCTACTTATGTGCAGGATGGCGATGTTGTGCCTGTGGTAGTAAAAGTGCGGGATGGACGTCCAATTAAAATTGAAGGAAACAGTTTATACCCATTTACGTTAGGAGGCACCTCGCCCCGTACGCAAGCTTCTGTGCTTGATCTGTACGATATGTACCGAACTCCGCACCCCAAGCGTAAAAGCGCAACGGGTTTCCAGGAGCTTCCAACTTTTGAACAGGCCGATACACAGATTGCCAGTGCACTGGCAGCGGCCACAGCCCCGGTTGTGTTGCTCACAAGCACGATCGTTTCCCCATCCACTAAACAAATTATTACCGGCTTTTTGGGCCGATATCCCGGAAGTCGACACGTACAATACGATGCTGTCTCTTACTCTGGTTTGATAAGAGCTTACGGTGGAAGGATTCCGGCGCACAATTTTGATAAAGCTGATTTAGTAATAAGCCTTGGCGCTGACTTTTTAGGAACTTGGTTAGCCCCGGTTGAAGCTGCCCGTAGCTGGTCGATGAAAAGAAAGATCAATGAGAAGGCGATTGCAATGAGCAAGCACTACCAGTTTGAGTCTTTTTTGAGCATGACGGGTGCTAACGCTGATGAACGCTTTACACACCGGCCTTCTGAAACAGGTGCTGTGGCATTGGCTTTATTAGCGGCATTAGGAGGCGGAGCAACTGCGCCGGCTTTAGATGCAAATCTTACAAAAGCTATTCAACGTGTTGCTGCTGATGTAAAAACACATAGCGGAAGGGCAATTATTGTATGCGGAAGTAACGACCCAAATGTACAGGCAGTAGTAAGGGAAGTTAACCGCTTAGCTGGTTCAGTGGGAAACACAATCGATACAGGAACAACATTGAATTTTCGCCAGGGCGATGACGCTGCAATGGCAACCCTGGTTGATGATATGACCGCAGGACGCGTAGGTGCATTATTAATTTACGGTGCAAACCCGGTGTATGATTATTTTGACGCTGATAAATTCAAAGCAGGCCTGGCAAAAGTGAAGCTGACGGTTTCGTTCAACGAAAAGATGGATGAAACAACCGGGATGTGCCAGTATGCTTTACCTACACATCACTATCTTGAAAGCTGGGGCGATGCAGAGCCAAGAAGCGGCTATATTTCTTTTATACAGCCTACAATTTACCCGTTATTTAAAACCCGTCCGTTTCAAACCTCTTTATTAAAATGGAGCGGTAACAATACCGATTATGATACTTTCTTCCGCACCTATTGGGCAGGAAGGTTAGGTAGCCAGGCTGCCTTGGATAAAGCTTTGCAAGACGGTGTTTTAGCTAATGGCCAATCAGTAGCGCCAACTATATTAAACGCTGTAGTTGACACAGTTAGAACCATCGGTGCACCAATAGCTGCTACAAATACGCCAGTAACGACCACTATAAGTACTGGTGCTTCAACCGACTTGGCTTCGGCTGTGGCTGCCATTGCTGCTATACCTAAAGTAACCGGGAACGAGGTGGTGCTTTACCAACAGGTTAATTTGCTTACAGGTAAACAGGCCGGTAACCCTTGGTTATTAGAATTGCCAGATCCAATTACAAAAGCGACCTGGGATAATTATGCGATGATCTCTACTACCAAGGCAAAGGCATTAGGTATAGAGTATGAGGGAATGGAGTATGAGTATTACATGGATAAGCCGGTAATTGAGTTAACGGCAAATGGGAAAAAGATCACTCTTCCAGTATTGGTAATTCCAGGGATGAATGCTGATACAATAGCGGTAGCCGTTGGTTACGGACGCAGTGCAGCCTTTGCTAAGGCAACAGCAGGAACCGGCAAAAATGTGTTTCCATTCGCCCGCTTCAATGCCACTACAAGAACAATAGAGTATCATAACAACGTTACAACATCGGCTAAACCTATAGATGAGTCTTACAAAGTAGCCCGTATTCAAACGCATAATTCTTATGAAGGCCGCACAGAAGTTGTGAAGGAAACCACACTGGCAACTTTTAAAGCAAAGCCTAATGCGTTTAAAGAATTCAGGGACGAGTTAAAAGCAGACTATGCCTCTAAAACGGGCAATTATGCGGCTGAGGCAACTTTATATCCCGATCCTGCTTTAAGAAGAAATGAGATCAAGTGGGGAATGTCTATTGACCTTAATAGCTGTATCGGTTGCGGGGCTTGCGTTGTTGCTTGTCATTTAGAAAATAACGTTCCTGTTGTTGGTAAAAATGAAGTGCTTCGTGCCCACGAGATGCACTGGCTACGCATTGACCGCTATTTTGTTACCGACGAAAAAGCACCGGATAATGTAAAAGCTGTTGTTTTTCAACCCATGCTTTGCCAACACTGCGATAATGCGCCGTGTGAAAACGTTTGCCCGGTTGCTGCCACCATGCACAACTCTGAAGGTGTGAACCAGATGGCATATAACCGTTGCATTGGTACAAGATATTGCGCCAACAACTGTCCATATAAAGTGCGCCGTTTTAATTGGGGCGATTATACAGGTTCCAGTACCCATGGTAAATTAGGTCCTGATAGCGGTGTAGGAAAACTGAATGAGGTAGTACACCAGATGAATGATGAGTTAACAAGAATGGTACTAAACCCTGATGTTGTAACACGAAGCCGTGGAGTGATGGAGAAATGTACCTTCTGTGTTCAGCGTACCCAGTTAGGAAAACTACAGGCCAAAATGGAGAACCGTCCCTTGGGAGGTGACGAAGTGCAATCGGCGTGTGCGCAGGCTTGCCCAACCAGTGCTATTGTATTTGGTAATGTGCATGATAAAGGGAGCACAATAACAAAAACAAGGGCTGAAAATGAAGGCCGCCTGTTTTACGTAATCGAGTCAGTGCACACCTTGCCTAACGTAAATTACCTGGCTAAAATCAGGAACACAGATGAAATAATTGTGGGTGAAAATAATGCAAACGAACATGCACGTCAGCAGGAAAGCGAGCCTGTGACACCGCAGCATGAACCGGCAACTGATGAGCACAAATAGCAATCAGCTTTCAGTAATCGGCTATCAGCTGATGATGAAGATTGATAAAAGATAAAGAAGTAGAGATATCAAATAATAAAAGGCTGAAAGCTGAAAGCTAGCAGCTCATAGCTAATTTATATGGCATTACTTAAATACGAATCGCAGGTAAGACCGGCACTGGTAGAGGGAAATAAAGATTACCACCAGGTTACAGAAGATATTTGCCGTCCGGTAGAAGCAAGGCCTTCTATGCTTTGGTGGATCGGTTTTATTATATCTGTATTATGCCTTGCCTTTGGTATTTTTTCTGTAACCCGTGAAGTGATGTATGGAACCGGCCAATGGAACCTGAATAAAACAGTAGGATGGGGATGGGATATTACCAACTTCGTGTGGTGGGTAGGTATCGGTCACGCCGGAACGCTTATTTCTGCCATCTTATTACTATTTCGACAGGGATGGAGAACGGGTGTAAACCGTGCAGCAGAGGCCATGACCATTTTTGCGGTGATGTGTGCCGGCCAGTTTCCTATATTTCACATGGGCCGGGTATGGAACGCCTTTTTTACTTTACCTTATCCAAATACAAGAGGTCCGTTATGGGTGAACTTTAACTCGCCACTTCTTTGGGACGTATTCGCCATCTCAACTTATTTTACGGTATCTCTTTTATTCTGGTACTCTGGTTTATTGCCCGATCTGGCAACTTTGCGTGATCGTGCTAAAGAAAAATGGCGCAAACATTTTTATGGCGTGGCGGCTTTCGGCTGGACAGGTTCTACGAAACACTGGCAAAGACATGAAGCTTTGTCGTTAGTATTGGCTGGTCTTTCTACACCACTTGTACTTTCAGTACATACCATTGTATCATTTGACTTCGCCACATCAGTTATTCCCGGCTGGCATACCACTATCTTTCCTCCTTACTTCGTGGCTGGAGCCATCTTCTCAGGCTTTGCAATGGTGCAAACACTGTTGCTGGTAACACGGAAAGTGCTACACCTGGAAGAATACATCACCCTAGAGCACATTGAGGTGATGAATAAAGTAATTGTGCTGACAGGTTCTATTGTGGGTATCGCTTATCTAACAGAGTTATTCATGGCCTGGTACTCGCATGTAGAGTACGAATGGTTTGCTTTTAGATACAATCGTTTGGATCTTTCGAGCCCTTATGGCTGGAGCTATTACCTTATGATGGGCTGTAACGTATTATCGCCACAGATCTTTTGGTTCCGCAAAATGCGCAGAAGTATTTTGGTTACGTTCTTTATGTCAATCCTTGTAAATATTGGAATGTGGTTTGAGCGGTTTGTGATCATTGTTACTTCAATCTATCGCGATTACTTACCATCCTCCTGGAGCCCTTATTACTCACCAACCATTTGGGAAGTAGGGTTTTATATTGGCACGTTTGGATTGTTCTTTACCTGCTTCTTCTTATTTGCTAAATTCTTCCCGGTAATTGCTATTGCCGAGATAAAACATATTCTGAAGAAGAGCGGTGAAAACTATAAGGAGAAAATGGATGTGGTTGAGAAAGAATCAATAGAGCATTTTGCAGGAGCGCATGCGCATTAACGGTTAGTGGTTTGTAGTTAGTGGTTTGTGGTTCTCAAAAACAATCACACTTACTCATTACAAACTATTTGAAATAGAAAAGAATGACTGTGGCTTAGTACACAACTAAAACCACAAACAACAAACGATAAACAATACTATGGCGGTACAAAAATTTGTGGTAGCGTGTTTTGACGAAGAGAAGACGCTCTTTACTGCAGTAAAACAGGTGCGTAAAACGGGCTATAAAATTCATGATGTTTTTACGCCTATGCCCATTCATGGTTTAGATGAAGCTATGGGATTGAGGGATACCAGTTTACATACAGCCGGTTTTATTTATGCTATAGCAGGAACTACCACGGCATTTAGTTTTATTACATGGGCAT
Source organism: Flavisolibacter sp. (assembly GCA_028288675.1). GTDB lineage: Bacteria > Bacteroidota > Bacteroidia > Chitinophagales > Chitinophagaceae > Flavisolibacter. The sequence continues at coordinate 10,721 of JAQBNG010000245.1, forward strand.
TAACGTACGACTGGCCGATGGATATTGGTGGTAAGCCTTTCTTTTCATTGCCGGCCTGGATACCAATTATGTTTGAGCTGACAGTATTGTTTTCTGCCGTAGGCATGGTACTAACTTTTTGCTACTTATGCCAAATGGCACCATTTGTAAAAAAAGATCACTTTCATCTTCGGGCAACAGACGATTTATTTGTGATGGCTATTGAGTGCACAGAAAAAACGGATGAGAGTGAAGTGTCTGATTTTTTAAGTGCCATTGGTGCTGTAGAAGTAACCACGCAGTATAAAGAAACCGGGTGGTGGATTGGCCGGTACGATAAAGAAACAACCATTTTTGGTAAACCCGTTGAACCTGTAGTTGCACAATCTTAATAAGTATTTGATGAAAAAAATAGTAATTGCTTTCTTCTCTATCATAACCGGCTTAAGCCTTGTAAGCTGCGGCGGTGCTGTGGGTGAGGATCCGGGGCGTGCTTATATGCCCGACATGTATTATGCCCGTGCTTATGAAGCATATGGATATAATATGGTAGAAGGAGAATATGACAGCCTCAGGCAAAGAGGAATTCAGTACAATGGTTTATTGGTACCCGGTTCTGTAGCCCGCGGCGATATGTTGCCTTATCATTTAACCGGAGATACTACCGGCCTTAAAGCTGCTGATGGGTTAATTAATCCATTAGATACCTTGTCGCAGGATTCTAAGATTGTAAAAGAAGGAGAACGTTTATACCTGGTAAATTGCGGCATCTGTCATGGAACCGCTTTAGATGGAAATGGCCCTTTATGGAAAGGTGGGGAAGGTCCTTACCCGGCCAAACCACAGGTCTTAAATGATGCGCAGGCAAAAGGGTGGACAGATGGACATTATTATCATGTAATAACTTTTGGCAAGGGAGCAATGGGGTCGTATGCCTCGCAGCTAAGGCCGGAGCAACGCTGGGTGGTTATACAATACATCAGGAGTAAACAGGGTGGTGCAATACAGGATTCAACAGGCGGCGGCGCACCTACTGTTTTAAATCAAACTAATACTGCCGACGGAGATACAACGAAAAAGAAATAATACAAATTAGCGCATAGAATAAATAGATTGTAATGACACTGACAGATAAATATGTAATTCCCAAAAAGTTTAATATGCTATCGCTTGTACTTATGGCGGTAGGCGTATTATCTATTATTATATTATTCATCACACATGGCTCAAGCAGCAACCAGCATGTGGCTGCCCGTTTTTGGGCATCGCTTCTTGCTAACAGCGTTTACTTTTTACTTGTAGTAAATGCCACTATGTTTTTTATCGTAGCTACTACATTAGCGTGGGGTGGCTGGCAGCGGTCGTTCAGCCGGGTATCCGAAGCTATATCTACTTGTGTACCGGTAATTGGTATAATAGCTCTTTTGGTTTTATTGGCGCTCATCTTCGGCAATAACCATGTTATCTACCATTGGGCCGACGATCATGCGCAAAACGATCCTGCTTTAATCCATAAATCAGGCTTTCTGAACAAGCCCTTTTTTGTAATATGGACGATTCTTACCATCGCCGGCTGGTGGTTGCTGGGTAAAAAAATCCGTGGCCTTTCCCGTAGCATAGATGATCGTCCTCTATCTGTTGAAGAAGGAAAGAAATACATTTGGAATAACACAGTATGGGCGGCGATCTATGCTGTAGTATTTGGGCTTACCGTTTTATCAACAATTCCCTGGTTGTGGTTAATGAGTATTGATGCACATTGGTTTTCAACCATGTATAGCTGGTATACATTCGCTTCCTCGTGGGTAGCAGGCATTGCATTGATAACCTTGTTTGTGGTGTATTTGAAAAACAATGGTTACCTCGAACTTGTAACTAAAGAGCACCTGCACGATTTAGGAAAGTTCATGTTCGCCTTTTCTATTTTCTGGACGTACCTGTGGTTCTCCCAGTTCATGTTGATATGGTATGCGAACATTCCTGAAGAAACTATTTATTTTAAACAGCGTTTGCAAGGACCGTATAGAGGTATCTTTTGGCTGAATCTTATCATCAACTTTTTAGCACCGTTGTTGATATTGATGAAGCGGGCATCGAAGCGTAATTACGGAACTATTACCATGATGGCAGTTTTAATTTTGTTTGGCCACTGGCTGGATTTTTACCAGATGGTAATGCCAACAGCGGTAATGGATCCGCAAACAAAATTGACGCACGTGCCTAATATGCTCGCTGATTTTGGAATAGCGTTAGGTTTTGTAGGATTGATTATGTTCGTAACGGTACGCTCATTAGCAAAGCATCCGTTAACAGCGAAGAATCATCCGTTCTTAAAGGAAAGTATTATTCATCACACCTAAAAACAAATCTCAAAAAGCAAAAAACAAATCGCAAGGCTGGAATTTGAAATTTGTCTTTTGATATTTAATTAAGATATTATGTCATCATTCTGGATAATCGTTGCATTTTTATTGGGCTTTCTGATCGTGTTTCAGATAGCGAAGGCGAGTGAGTATGTGGCAATTTTAAAAGGTGAAGAAAGAGCCCGCAATGAGTCGAACCGTATCAATGGATTCTTGCTGTTGGCATTTTTGGTAGTGGGTTTGTTCGGCGTATGGTATTGCAATCATGCATTAAAAGATAGGATACTTGGAGAGCCGGCATCTGACCACGGCGTTCGCATTGATAGAATGCTTTACATAACACTCGCTATCACTTTTATTGTTTTTGTAATTACACAAGTAGCTCTTTTTTGGTTTGCTTATAAGTACCAGGAAAAAGAAGGCCGTAAACCTTACTTCTTTCCGCACAACAATAAACTGGAACTAATCTGGACGGTAATTCCAGCAATTACTTTAACCGTTTTAGTTGGCTTTGGCTTGTATTACTGGTACGAGATTACCGGGGAAGCTCCCGAAAATGCACAGGTTGTAGAGGTAACAGGAAGCCAGTATAAATGGGAGTTTAGGTATCCGGGCGCCGATAAAAAATTGGGTAAGAAATATTACAGGGAAATAAATCCTTTAAAAAATAACTCACTTGGACAAGTGTGGAGCGACCCCGATAACCACGATGATATTGTAGCCAGCCAGGAAGTCCATTTGGTGGTGAATAAACCTGTGAAATTTATTATTTATGCTAAAGATGTGATTCATGATGTGGGCCTGGCACATTTCAGAATGAAAATGGATGCAGTACCAGGTATGCCGACAACTATGTGGTTTACGCCTAAGTTTACCACAAGAGAAATGAAGCAAAAAAATGGCGACGACTTCGAATATGAGATCTCTTGCGACCAGATGTGTGGAAAAGGTCACTTTAGCATGAGGGGGGTTGTTATAGTAGAGTCGCAGGCGGAGTATGATGTCTTCATCAGTAAACAAAAGGCACAATACGCGATAGCCATGGAAGCGGAGAAGGGTAATCCGGCAACACCATCACCATCAGGAGATAGTACACAGAACAAGTCAACTTCAATTAGTGCGGTAACGACAAAAGTTATTCAATAACCTATAGGTTAAAATAGAATTGATATGAACAACGATCAGACAATACATGTGCATGAAGGGGCAGCGGGCACACATGAAGTGCTTCATGACGGAAATGGTCATGGACATCACGAGCATAAGCAAAGTTTTATTTCAAAATATATCTTTAGCCAGGATCATAAAACCATCGCAAAACAGTTTTTAATTACCGGAATAATATGGGCTATCATAGGTGCTTTATTTTCTGTTTTATTCCGGCTGCAATTAGGTTATCCCGAGGAATCATTTCCCATCCTCGAAACCTTTTTTGGTAACTGGGCAAAGGGCGGACGTATAGAGCCGGAGTTTTATTATGCGTTAATTACAATGCACGGAACCATCCTTGTATTTTTTGTACTTACAGCTGGCTTGAGCGGGACCTTCGCCAATCTGCTTATTCCTTTCCAGGTAGGAGCAAGAGATATGGCTTCTCCGTTTATGAACATGTTATCGTACTGGTTTTTCTTTGCCGCCGGTGTGGTAATGATGTCTTCTTTATTTGTGCAAACCGGCCCGGCCTCAGGTGGATGGACGATGTATCCACCTTTAAGTGCATTAGGCCAAGCGAACCTGGGTTCAAAGCTGGGAACCGATCTATGGATAACCGCAATGGCGTTGTTTGTTATCTCATCGCTGCTGGGAGGGTTAAATTATATTGCTACTATCCTTAACATGCGTACAAAAGGGATGAGCATGACCCGCCTTCCACTAACAATCTGGGGGCTGTTCTTTACAGCAATTTTAGGAGTACTTTCTTTTCCTGTGCTACTTTCTGGTTTTATTTTATTATTGTTTGACAGGCACTTAGGTACCTCTTTTTATCTAAGTGATATTTATACGGCGGGACAGGCGCTGCCAAATGAAGGAGGAAGTCCTATTTTGTATCAACATTTATTCTGGTTCCTGGGTCACCCCGAAGTTTACATTATTATTTTGCCGGCGATGGGTATGGTATCAGAAATATTAAGTGTCAATTCACGTAAACCAATTTTTGGTTACATGGCGATGGTGGGTTCCTTATTTGCCATTACTATCCTTGCTTTTCTTGTATGGGCGCATCACATGTTCGTATCAGGATTGAATCCGTTTATGGGGTCGGTATTCGTATTATTAACCCTTCTTATTGCCATTCCTTCAGCCATAAAAGTATTTAACTGGATCACTACCATCTGGCGGGGAAACGTAAGGTTCACCCCTGCTATGCTTTATGCTATCGGGTTTGTCAGTATGTTTATTTCGGGCGGATTAACAGGCATTTGGCTGGGTAACTCCACCATTGATATTCATCTGCATGATACCTATTTTGTAGTAGCGCACTTTCATATTGTAATGGGTGTGTCAGCCTTCTTCGGCATGTTTGCGGGTGTGTATCATTGGTATCCAAAAATGTTTGGCCGTTACATGAATAATACCCTGGGCTACATCCACTTTTGGGTAACGCTTGTTGGAGCTTATCTTATTTTCTGGCCGATGCACTATATGGGCATGGCCGGTGTACCACGCCGCTACCTTGACTTCACTATTTGGAAATCATTTAACCAGTTTAATGACCTAAATAGAATGATCACTGTCGTAAGCATAATTGTGTTTGCGGTAAACCTGATGTTTGTATTCAACTTTTTCTATTCCATGTTCAAAGGGAGAAAGCTCCGTACACAAAACCCATGGAATGCCAACACCCTGGAGTGGACAACACCAATTAATCCAGGACATGGCAACTGGGAAGGTGAGATTCCGGAAGTCCATCGTTGGCCATATGATTATGGAAAAGATGGCCGCGATTTTATTCCGCAGACAGAACCGGTAGGGCCAAATGAATCAAAACACTAGTAAAGGATATCGTTAGTCCCATGAGTTGCAAACTCAGGACATCGAAAAAGTTATTTGAAATAGTTTTGTTTGCACCAGATTAAAAATTGTAAAGTTGAAAGAACCAGCAAACAAAAAAGACTCAAAGCTGAAAGATTACATGCAGCTAACAAAACCATCGTTAACCACGATGGTGGTGTTTTCCAGTGTGATCAGTTATTTGCTGGCTCCTAAAGTTTCAAATACGGAATGGAGCTGGACGTATGTAGTTCTTTTATTTATAGGAGGGTTTTTAGTTACCGGAAGTGCTAATGCTATCAATCAAACCGTTGAAAAAGATACCGATGCCTTAATGAAGCGTACAGCTACAAGGCCAATAGCGGCAGGGCGTATGAGTGTAACCGAAGGTTGGACATTTGCCATCATAACCGGTGCTGGGGGAGTAGGAGTGCTAATGTATTTTTTCAATGTGTTAAGTGGGCTTTTAGCACTCTTTAGCTTGTTCTTGTATGCTTTTGTTTATACCCCGTTGAAAAAGGTAAATGCTGTAGCGGTTTTGGTTGGTGCTGTTCCTGGTGCGCTACCTTGTTTAATTGGATGGGCAGCCGGCAACGATGCGGTGTTTGATGCCGGTAACGGATGGCAGGATTGGGGAGGCTGGGTGCTTTTTGGGATACAGTTTTTATGGCAGTTCCCGCATTTTTGGGCAATAGCCTGGATAGCCCATAAAGATTATTCGGGTGCAGGCTTTAGATTATTACCTGCTGAAAAAGGACCAACAAAATTTACAGCAATACAAACGGTAATGTATGCTGTGTTATTAATACCGGTTTGCGTACTTCCGTATGTTATTCAACTGACAGGGTACCAAACGGTAAAAGGAAAGATTTGTGTAGCGATTATCATGCTTGCCAACTTATTTTTAGTAGCCCAGTGTGTACGATTATATAACGAGATGAATGCAACAGCGGCACGGAGGGTAATGTTCGGCAGTTATATTTATTTGCCGGTTATTTTATTGGCTCTTTTGGCAAGTAAAGTTTAGAAACAGAAAGAAGATTTTCTTTCATAATTAATAGAGAAATGGTTTCAGTGAGTACACAACAAAGAAATAAAGTTCATCCCCACAAATTTGCCTTGTGGGTAGCAATCGGGAGCATTGTAATGATGTTTGCCGGATTGACGAGTGCTTATATTGTAAAGAGTGGCACGGCAGGCTGGCATGAGGTTAAAACGCCAACCGTATTTTGGATTTCGACAGCGGTATTAATTGCAAGCAGCATCACCATACAGGCAGCGTTAAGAAGCTTTAAGCAAAGAGCCATGGCTTCATTCAGAACGTTGTTCTTTATTACGTTGCTTTTGGGAATTGCTTTTGTGGTTTTACAATGGATTGGTTTCAACTGGCTTTGGGATAGAGGTGTTCATTTTGAAGGATCATCAGGTGCCGGCCAGTTTCTGTACATCATTTTTGGGTTGCATGCCATTCACGTTTTAGGCGGTATGGTAGCGTTGATAGTATTGTTTCTGCGCCAGTATTTTGGAAATACCAGAAACTACAATTCAACCCCGATAGAAATAATGAGTACCTACTGGCATTTTGTAGATGTGCTTTGGATTTATTTATTAGTGTTCTTTATTTGGATAGGATAAAAAACGGTTTGGTGTTTGACGTTTGGAGTTTAGGGTTGGTTTCCAAAAGCAGGGAGCTGATCACAGTAACATATAAACGGCAAATTTTAAAACCGGTAAAATAGATAAGAGTTTGGTGAGCTTAGAAACTCCAAACTCCAAACCCCAAACTTTAAACTCATTTATGGCAACTGCTGTGGCAACAAGAACAAATTGGTGGAACGGAGGAAGAAGTCCCTTTAACGTAGAGTATGGGAAGTTGATGATGTGGTATTTTTTGATGAGTGATGCATTCACCTTCGGGGCCTTTCTGATTGCTTATGGAACGGTCCGTTTTTCGCAAAACTTCTGGCCTAATCCCAACGAAGTATTTAATGCTTTTCCAGGAGCGGGGCATGCTAATCTGCCTTTGGCTTTTGTGAGCTTAATGACATTTATTTTGATCATGAGCTCTGTAACGATGGTGTTGGCCGTTCATGAAGGACATCATAATAATAAAAAAGGCGTAGTAAAATGGCTGGCCTGGACAGTAGTGGGCGGTATAGCTTTTTTAGCTTGCCAGGCTTGGGAATGGGCGCATCTGATAACAGGCGAACATGCCGTGCTTAGCGGAAACAGCATTGACCTGCTAGGCCAAACTACAAGAGTTAATCCATGGGGGCCGGCAGTTCATAATACTGCACAAGTAACAGAAGCCTTAAAAAATACGCCGCATGATATTTTAGTAAAACTGGTTAGCGGTACCCATCATGATATGGGTCACCAGCAATTAGCGGCTATGACGGACACGCAGCTACGGGGTATGATAAATGCGGCGGAACTGCACGTAACGGAGCAGGGCCCTGTAGCGTTTGGCGGTTTCTTTTATGCTATTACAGGCTTTCACGGTTTCCATGTATCGTCTGGTGTAGTTATAAATATGGTTATGCTTATTATGGCCAAAACAGGCGTATTCGAAAAGAAGGGCCATTACCTGATGATTGAAAAAGCTGGTTTGTACTGGCACTTTGTAGACCTGGTTTGGGTATTTGTATTCCTTTGCTTTTATCTTATTTAATCACAACCTTATTTTATATAAATGGAACATTCGACAACACCTTCAGAAGTTACTTTTCACCACGAACCGGGAGAAGGAACAGGCCGTATTTGGAAAACGTTCTGGTTACTTCTGGGTATTACAGTAGTAGAATTAGCCCTCGGTTTTGGAATGTATTTTTTTCCCGGAATCCCGTCGTGGATAGTGCTTTTTATAAAGGGAGTGATTGTTATTTTATCGCTGGCAAAAGCATTTTACATCGTCAGCATTTTTATGCACCTGGGCGATGAGATAAAGAATATGATCATGACAATTGTGGTTCCTTTGATGCTTTTTGTTTGGTTTATAGGAGCCTTTTTGTGGGATGGAAATTCTTATCGCACATCACGTAACCGTTATGATAAATCCTTAGTGCATAAAACCATTCAGCCACCAACAGAGAAAAAGGACACAACTGTTCTTCCGCTCCATTAATAACTGCAGATTAGCAGAATTTAAAATGAATGGACAGGACTTTGTTTTTGCAACTCCTAAGTGCATGAACTGGAATTAAGGCTTTGTTATACTCCCTAAAATTCTTAAACCGCCGCCTACCTTTGCGGCGGTTATTTTTTAACCGCGGATAAGCAGGATCTTTAAAAGATTAGCGGGATTAGTGTTTTGTACTTACAATTCATTCTTCATTTATTGTAACCCATATATACAAAGACTATAATCATATCACGCAAAGATCCTGTCTATCCATTTTAAATTCTGCTAATCTGCGGTTATGAATAAAACAGCATTATATGGTCTTTTACTAGGTGTCTTTATTCCCGTGATGGCTTACTTCATTATGAAGTTTATACCCACTAATGAAATACCTCACCGCTTGTTTGTTGATAGGATAGACAACACAGTGAAAAACGGAAAAGACATAACTGATACAATTTGGGAAAAAGTGCCTGATTTTGAATTGACCAACCAGTTAGGGCAAAAAGTTTCGTGGAAGGATATGGAAGGTAAAATTGTAGTGGCTGATTTTATTTTTACCCGTTGCCCTGTTGTTTGTCCCACCATGACAAGGAACATGAAACGACTTCAGGATGCCGTGAAAAATAACAACCGCTTTGGCAAGCGTGATGCAGAATTTATACAATTTATTTCCTTTACCGTTGACCCTGTGCATGACAGTGTTGAAGTGTTAAAGCATTATGCCGACCGCTACCAGATTAACCCGCAAAACTGGTGGCTGCTTACCGGAAGCAAAAAAGAAATTTATGACCTGGCCCTTCATGGAATGCACCTTGGTATAAATGAAACTGAAGTAGATACCGCCTTCATTCACCCGCAAAAAATGGTATTGATTGATAAGGACAGGGTCATTCGGTCAAGAAGAGATAAGCAGGGCAATCCTGTTCTGTATAATGGGATGGATTCTGCCGATATAAAAAATATTGCGGAAGATATTATCCTGTTAACCCTGGAAAAAGACCGGGAGAAGAAATTTTTCCTGGCAGATAAACTGCCCCTTATTGGGATTGTTTTCGGTATAGCGATCCTGCTGATTACGGCGATGGTTATACTATTTAAAAAGAAAAAGAATTTATGAACCTGGCCCTATCGAAGAATGATAAGAAAGCAAAGATTTTAATTTATAGTTTTTCCGCAATTGTATTCATCGCCGTCACCATTTTAGAAAGAGTAACATTAAATGTGAACCTCGGTTTCAACCCACACCTGTTAGCTCTGATAAATGCTGTTATAAATTCTGTTGTATCTGTTTTATTAGTTGCAGGTTTAATAGCTGCTAAACGTGGTGCTTATAACACCCATAAAAATATTATGCTGGCCGCAATTGGCTTGTCGGTTATCTTTTTAATTACTTATATAGCACATCATCTTTTTGCAGGCTCAACCTGGTATGGCGATACTGATAAAAACGGAATAGTAGATGTAGCCGAAAAAGCAGCGGCAGGAAGTAGCCGGACAATTTACTTCATCCTGTTAAGCACACATATTTTATTAGCTGGCATATCCCTTCCTTTTATTTTGTTTACAGCCTATCGTGCACTAATTAACGAAAATGCTGCCCACCGCAAGATCGCAAAGATCACCTGGCCAATGTGGTTTTATGTAGCGGTAACCGGGCCAATTGTTTATTGGATGATCAGCAAGTATTATTAGAGAATCATTGATCGCTTATCGAAAAGTTCAATCGCTCTTCACTTTTATTTCCTCATGGTATTTGTTCGTTGCATCTTCCGCATCAGTATCGCCAACATCATGCGGATACACTTTAAAGCTATCGGGGCTGGCACCTTTTACAATTGTTGTTATCACTGGCATAATTCTCACCCAATACTTTAAAGCTTGTTACATCGGCAGTAATTAACCTTTCATCATCCATATATATACGCAAGTGTCGTCTTTCGCAAAAACAACATCATGGCCAACCGAATCATTTTCAACGTACACTTCAAAAGTTGCGGCAGTTTTTGTTACTTCTTTTTTATTTGCAATTCTTCCCAGGGAGTACTGCCATCTTTCTCTCGTGTAAAAATATAATCATCATCTTCCTGTATAATAATTTCAGCCGTAGTATAAACGATGTTGCCCTCCAGCAAATGGCCGCCAATGGTGGTACCGGTACTATCGCTTATGCTGATATGTATATGCGAACCATTTATTGACAACGTTCCGGTAAGGCTCACAATTTCAAAATGGCCGGTATTCTTGCTGCCTTCAGGCTGATTGGCAAAGCGGATATTATAACCGGTTAAGCTTCCTGCGCAAGTGCTGATCCATCCGGCTTTGATGTTAGCCGTTTTTATATAGGCTTCTATTTCTTTGCGAAGATCAGCGCCGGGCTTTAGGCGGAAAGCGTGTGTTTTTATCATGTTGTTTTTGCAGGATAAAGTAAAGAGAGTAATAAGGAGGAGTAAATATTTCACGGTACAAACTTATGCTACAGCGAAATGCTCAGACCATTGTAATGGTTTAGGCAAAAGCTGGTTACTAAATTCAATATGAACCACACGCCGCTGTTGGTTATTAATAGTTCTGCCGGAAGCATGAAATAAGAGAGGCTTCATAATCATAATACCGCCTCTGCTAACACAACAGCTAACTTCTTTTTCTATAGTGAGGTCAATGGTTTCGCTACGCTGAATGCCTTTTAAATGGGAAGCCGGAATCACTTTTAAAGCTCCGTTATTTTCAGTCGTATCATCAAGATGGATGCGAACCGTAAAATTTTTTTCTAACATTGAAAGTGGAGGTTGCACAGCGTATTGATTTTGTTTTGTTGTCCATGCGCTAAAACCTTCAGTATTGGTTTTCTTATCCAGGGAAATGGTCAGGTCCTGGTGATACGCTACAAACCAGTTTGATGCTGCAGGTTTATCAAAATAAATTGATTTCACCACAAAATAATCTTCACCAAAAATATTTGAAATGATAGAAGATAAGTTTTCATTGAAGATTACAGGTGTTGCTTCAGGAATTTCTTTTAAAAATTGTCGGATGGCAAATAAGTCAGTCGTTTTGCGAAAAGTTGATTTTGAACTGCCGGCTTGTGAAATAATAGAAAGTAGCTTATCAACCTCTGAGCTTGTATAAATATTTTCCAGTATAGCATAGCCTTCCGCAGCTACCTGAAATTTGATTTTATCTATTGATGTCATCTCCTGAAAATTAGTTCCATAAATCGTATTTACTTTACCCCAAACCGTTTGTTCTTAAAATCAATGATGATCGTTTTATCCCAAAACAAAGCATTGCCGGCCATGCCATCTGTTGTAGGGTCAATACCAAGCCCGCTATGATTTGCATACACCATTACATTGGCAAAGCTTTGTCCGCCAAATTCAAAACTATCAATCATTCTTCTTCCTGTTACGGTATGGTATTGCATCCATGAAGAAATCCGGATGGAGTCTGTATCGGGTTGCGTAGAAAAATTGTTGATGTTTTTTGCCAGGGTAATAATGGGAAACAGGCTTGAGCCATTGTCGAAGTTTATGCGGTAGGTTTTATTACCAAGACGCATTGGTAAGATGGGCATCCCGGTTTTATCAATTTCAATGCTTGTAAAGGTGGTTGCAAAAACATCTGGTACTGTATCGCAAATGGCAAACCGTTGAGCCGGGTAATCTATAATGAGGATTTTATTTTGAAACATGTCAGCCCCGATAGTACCAATGTGAAAAGTATCGGTAGCATTATTTATAGAAAGGCTATCTCCGTACTTTTTCCTGATAAAACAGTTTTCAGTTGATACCTGCAAATCACCCAAAAGAAGTGCAAGCTTTTTTACTGCTTTGTTTGAATCCCAAAATTGCAGCGGGCTTTTTAGGCTGCCAATCTTATCCTTTAGTTCAGGGTGTTTAGCAGCAAACGAATTCAAATTGGTTTCATAAAATTCTGTACGGTAATCGCCTAAGTCAAATTGAAAACTAAAGTTATATGGCAGCCCTTCAAGCCTTACAGGAATGAACATGGCTGTTCTTTCATAATAGGTTCCATTTAACGAATCTCCCACCCAATAAAATTTTGCCCAGGAAACTCCTGTATCTTTTTTTATTGATTGAATTGTCCATTTCCCAAACCGACTTTTATCTGTAAAGAAAGAAATTGCGCAGATAATGATGGCGCCAAAGATGATTGTTGCCATTGGTTTTAGAAGACGCATAAAACAAAATACGGCAGTACAAGTAATTATTATCGAAGAATTTTGGAAAGACTTATCAGGTATCTAATAGCAGGGCTTAACCGAAGAATTATTGCCAAACGATTTTTCGGGCATCACTAAAAGTTACCTACTTTTAGTTTGTTGTCAAAACCTTCGAAACGATTGCTGTTTATGGATTCTTTCATTACCATCTTTGATGAAAAGAGCCTCCTCCTGCACTTACAACAAAGTGATGAAAATGCCTTTGTTGAAATTTACAATCACTACCCAAAGAAGCTGTTTTCAAAAACTCAAAAGTTGCACGACCTATCCAAAGTCGAAGAACAGATTAAAACTACTTCGCTCCAAGGATCGGTACAAATTCATAAAAAATGGAACTGCCGATTTGGTAAGGCCTGAAGAGCGGACCGGGACAATAAGACAATTGCCCGATCAAAAAAAATGCATAAGAAGCAATATTTGTAAACCATAAAATCAATAGTCTATGCCATAGAATTACTCTATAACGTTCAGTAAAAAGCGCCGCGTTTACAGCGCTTCCGGTGATCATCTACCCAATCAATCTAAAACTAACCGACATTTTCTTAACCACTTAAAAGAATACTATATGCCATTGCTTGCTTTAGTTAAAAGGAACAAACGGCTCTTTAGTAGAAGGCCGGCGTTCATTTTTCTTCTTTCTTTTAAAACGATTGTTATGCTGAAATTAACTGTTGTTCTGCTATTGGCTTTTTGCTTCCAGGTTCAGGCAAAAGACTTTCCCAAGCCAATTACCTTGTCTGAAAAGAATGCCCCTTTAAAAAAAATTTTTACAGAAATTAAAAAATTATCCGGCTACCATTTTTTATATACAGATCAAATGTTGCAGAATGCAAAAGCCGTTTCTGTTTCTGTAAAGAATGTTTCCCTCGCAACTGCGTTGGATCACGTATTTGCCGGCCAGCCACTTCAATACACCATTGTAGAAAATACTATTATTATAAAGCCCAAAAATGAAGGTTCATTTTTAGAAACAATTGCCGGAGTTCCTGCCCACATTGTAAAAGGCGTTGTTCGGGATGCAGCCGGTAACCCACTGCCCGGGGCATCGGTAGGGGTTAAAGGAAGCAATAAAACAACGCAAACAAATGCTAAGGGAGAGTTTACGCTGGATGTACCTAATGAGAAGGCTATATTAGTGATCTCCTATATTGGGTTTGAATCCCAGGAAGTAAGTGCAGGCAATGGCGGCGACCTTGCCGTTGCATTAGTTGCCTCTGCCAACTCTTTAAACGATGTTGTAATAGTTGGATATGGTACTCAAAAGAAAGCTAACCTTACCGGTGCCGTTGACCAGGTTAGTTCCGAGGTTTTGGAAAACAGGTCGTTAACCAATCTTACGCAGGGTTTGCAAGGTGTGCTGCCTAATTTAAATATCAAGCTGTTAGATGGTAAGCCAAACCAATCGCCAAGGTTTAATATCAGGGGCGCTACCTCTATTGGCCAGGGCGGTAATGCCTTGGTTTTAATTGATGGTGTTGAGGGAGATCCAAGCCTGGTGAACCCTAATGATATCGCTACCATTTCTATTTTAAAAGATGCTGCCTCCGCTGCGATCTATGGAGCAAGAGCCGCCTTTGGCGTTGTGTTGATCACGACAAAAAATCCTGCTAAAGGCCGGACAAGCGTTACTTATACAACCAATTATTCCATTAAAAAACCTACTACATTACCCGACTTTGTAAACGATGGCTACACGTTCGCCAAAATGTTTGTCGAATCATCGCAGGCATGGGACGGCTCGTTTCCGCAAGCGGTGAATAAAACACTCAAATTCTCGCAGGCCTATCTTGCCGAACTACAAAGAAGGCAAGGCAAAGGATTGCCCAATGTAGAAGTTGACCCTGTTACCGGCGAGTATGTTTATTACGCCAGCACCGACTGGTTTAAAGAATTGTATAAAGACAACACCCGGTCGAAAGAACATAACATTACTGTTTCCGGCGGCGGCGATAAAACAAGCTTTATGATAACGGGAAGGTACTTTGGACAGGACGGATTGTTTCGCTATAACCCGGATGATTATGCGATATATAATTTCCGTGCTAAAGGATCTATACAGGTATATCCCTGGTTGCGTTTCGATAACAATACCGATTATTCGAATTCCGCTTATCACAATCCTTTGAACGTAGGCGAAGGAGGCGGTATATGGAGAAACATCGCTGATGAAGGACATCCATTGGCTCCTATGTTTAACCCGGATGGAACGCTAACGGCATCGGCAGCATATAGTGTGGGTGATTTTTGGTTTGGAAAAAATGGTATCAACCAGGAGCGGGGAATTTTTAGAAACAGGGTTGGTCTTACAGCTGAATTCTTCAATAAAAAGCTGCGGCTGAAAAGTGACCTTACCTACCAGGTCACTGATAATAATGAACAACAAAAACGGGTGCCTGTGCCTTATAGTTTAAAGCCGGGTGCGATTGCCTACCTGGGAACCACCACCAATGATTTGCGTGAAAGCCGGCAGGGAACAAAATACCTTGCGACCAATATTTATGCTGAATACGAAAACACTTTAAAACAAGACCATTACTTCAAAGCGTTGCTTGGATATAATTATGAGCAATCTACTTTTAAAGGATTTTTTGCGCAGCGAAATGGTCTCATCTTCGATAATGCCAACGACATTAGTCTTGCTTTAGGGCAGGCCATTCAAACTTCGGGAGGTTATGAGCAGTGGGCTATCCTCGGTGGATTTGGACGCCTGAATTATTCATTTAAAGACAGGTATTTGATAGAAGTTAATGGCCGCTACGATGGCTCTTCAAAATTTCCTACCGACCAGCGTTATGGTTTCTTTCCATCTGTATCTGCCGGATGGAGAATTTCAAAAGAAGCTTTCTGGAATGTATCGCCTTCTTTCATATCCGATCTGAAAGTGAGAGCTTCCTGGGGTTCATTAGGCAATGGTAATATTGGTTCTTATGTGTACCAGGAGCAATTCTCTGTTTCGCAGTCAGGTCTTATTTTGGCTGGTGTACGTCCGCAGTTTACGGGCCGCCCAAGCGTACTGCCATCAGGTCTTACATGGGAAACATCCACCACTAAAAACTTAGGGCTCGACTTCTCCATGTTTTCTAACCGGCTACGGTTTGCAGGCGATGCCTACATACGCGAAACCACCGATATGTTTACCGTTGGCGTAACGCTGCCTGCTGTTTTTGGGGCTACACCACCAAGAGGTAATTATGCCGATTTAAAAACGAAAGGTTGGGAGATGACCTTATCATGGAATGATAGAACCAGTTTAGGGTCAAAGCCATTTAACTATGATATACGGCTTACGCTTGCTGATAATACAGCGGTGATAACCAAGTTCAACAACCCTGAAAAACGCCTGAGCGATTATTATGAAGGAATGAAGCTTGGCGAGATATGGGGTTATACAACAGAAGGATTTTTTACCTCTCCGGAAGACGTTCTCAAACATGCTAATCAGAAATTATTTTTATCTACATCTACCGGGCAAACGTTTGCCGGCGACATTAAGTTGAAGGATATGAATGGTGATAACGTGATTAATCCGGGCACCAGTACAGCTATTGATCCCGGTGACAGATCAATTATAGGCAACAGTTTGCCACGTTATACCTATGGAATAAACTTAGGCGCTGATTGGAATAACGTTTTCATTTCCGCTTTCTTCCAGGGTGTAGCACAACAAGACTGGTGGCCAAGTACAGAAGCAGGTGTTTTTTGGGGTCAGTATAACAGGCCTTACAACAAATTACCAAGATGGCATCTCGATAACCACTGGACGCCTGAGAATC
The DNA here is from genome assembly GCA_028288675.1 of Flavisolibacter sp. Classification (GTDB taxonomy): domain Bacteria; phylum Bacteroidota; class Bacteroidia; order Chitinophagales; family Chitinophagaceae; genus Flavisolibacter. The sequence continues at coordinate 27,191 of JAQBNG010000245.1, forward strand.
CTAATGCTTACCTGCCAAGATATGTTTCGCGGCTTGCCAACCGGGCAGGCGGTATCCTCCGCGAAGCGCAAACAAAATATCTTCAAAACATTGCTTATTTAAGATTGAAGAATGTGCAGTTAGGTTATAACCTTCCCGTGAAAGCCATTTCTAAAATCGGTGCCAATAGTGCAAGAGTTTATGTTTCGGCTGAAAACATACTCACGTGGTCGCCGCTTTATAAGTACACTAAAGATCTTGATCCTGAAAATACAGGTGTATCAGACCAGGTATTCAGTCCAAATGGCAATGCCGGCGACGGATACAATTATCCCATGATGAAAGGAATCACATTCGGACTATCCATAACATTCTAACACCCTAAATTTTTATACTCATGACAAAACAATATCTATGGCTCTTGTTGGTGGCAACAGTCTTTATTCAGTGTAAAAAACTGGAGCAGACTCCCCAGTCAACCGCTTCAAAGGAGGCCGTATTCAGCAGTGAAAAAGGGTTGGAATTATACGTCAATTCCTTCTACAATAATTTACCTACCGCCAATACAATTCATACGGCCGATAATGTATCGGATTATGGCGCCAGGCGGGATGCGCCAAGGTTATTAAGAGATGGTGCTTACAGCGCTAATATATCAGACAACACTTCAGCATCTGCTTATGACCTGGTAGCCCTCAGCCCCGATTGGAACTGGGGCTGGAGTTCGCTACGCAACATCAATTATTTTATAGCCAACAATACCGATTCACGCATTGCACCCGCAGTACGGAATCATTATATGGGACTTGCCCGGTTCTTCAGAGCCTTTTTTTACTTTGAAAAAGTGAAACGTTATGGTGATGTTCCCTGGATCGGTAAACCTTTGACGGTAGATGCTCCTGAATTAAAAAAAGGCCGTGATTCCCGGACGCTGGTAATGGATTCTGTTTTGGCCGACCTTGACTTTGCTACTCAAAACATCAGCACAACCAGCGATGCTTCACGCAGCCTTATCACCAAATGGGTAGCGCATGCTTTTAAGGCAAGGGTTTGTTTGTTTGAAGGAACGTTTAGAAAATACCATACAAATCTTAACCTTACCGGCACCGCAAATGCCTGGCTTACACAGGCTGCTTCGGCTGCCAAAGAAGTTATGGATAAAGCAGGCTTCAAGCTTTACGAAGGCGCTGGTGCAGCCCTATCTTACCGTAAAGTATTTACAAGTGTAGCGCCGGTAGCAGATGAAGTAATGCTGGCAGCCGTTAACGATGTAACACTCGGTGTGCTTCATGCTGCAAACTGGTATTATACAAGTTCTACAACCGGGGTGCGGTTTAGTTTCATACGCAGTTTTGTCAATACCTATTTGAACATTGACGGTACACCATTTACCAGCAAGCCCGGTTACCAAACCATGGAGTTTAAAGACGAAGTAAAGAACAGGGACAGAAGGCTTGAGCAAACAATAAGAACAGGTGATTATAAAAGAATAAACGGCGGTTCATTGGTTGCAGCACCGCCTGTTTTTTCGTACACCTACACTGGATATATGCCTATTAAATGGAGCCTTGATGATGTGAAACATGATCCCGGGCAACTTAACGATAATGCTGTTTCTATTTTTCGATATGCAGAAGTTTTACTGAACTATGCCGAAGCAAAAGCTGAACTGGGAACACTGACCGCAGCAGAATGGACAACTACCATTGGAGCCCTTCGGAAAAGAGCAGGTTTAACAGGTGGGCTAACACTTCCTACTGTTGCCGACCCGTATTTAATGACAAAATATTTCCCTGGTATTTCCGACCCTGTTATTTTAGAAATACGGAGGGAAAGAGGTATAGAATTGGCGTTGGAAGGCTTTCGTTTTTATGACCTGGTACGCTGGAAGAGAGGAGAACTGATGACGATGGAATGGAACGGTATTTATGTGCCGGCACTAGATGTTCCGCTTGACCTTAATGGAGATGGAATTTTAGATGTGGCTTTTTATAAAGTACTGCCTGCAAACAGGCCTGCAGGTGTTACGTATATCAATGTTTCGGCTACTGTAAGCGGTGTGCCTAATTCGCAACGGTTATCCAATGATACGTTTGGTGAAGTAACCTGGCTGAATAATATTGTAAGAACCTGGAAAGACAAAAACTATTTTTATCCTATTCCGGAAGGGGATAGGATAACGAATCCTAACCTGGGGCAGAATCCGGGTTGGTAAGAAAAAGTTTCCACCTTGCGGTAATTATTAAAGAGCAGAGAGAAATAGTAATTAGATGAATTTTTAAACTTCAGCGCCTGGGCTTTTCGCCCAGGCGCTTTTATGTTATGTAGTATGATGGATGGAAATAATTTGAAGCGCCTTTAATCAAACCATCAGCATTCTTGACAGCAATGGCTTTCTGTTTATAAAATTCTGAATTTAAGGAACTGGTCGGAAAGAACGATAATAGAAGTAAATAAGATCACCAATACTAAAGTTATCAGTTGAAATTTTTTAGTAAACCTATACTGTTGGGAAGTTTTGTAAATGGTGTAAAACAGCAAGGCTACAACAAGGACGGGCAATGTAAATGTTCCTAATCCAATTGCTTTGCTGATCCTTGCTTCATCGTTCGGGTTTAAAAAAGAAATAATGCCTGCAAGCAACCGCATGTAAAAGCAGGTAAATAAAAAAGTGTAAAGCATTGCCCTTCTTCCGTTTCGCATTAGTACAAAAACAATGATGGCTTCTATGATGGTGATTATAGGTCCGGCGGCACTTATTACCTGGTTGTGCCAGTCTTTTGCATAGTGGCCACTTACAGGATAAGCCGTATTAAGCGTCATAGCCATATCGTAACCTAATAAAACGCCTGCGAAGTAATGAGCCAGTTCATGAATAAGCCAGGAGAAAAGAACTGCCAGTGCCGTAAGTAAAATGTATTGAGCGTTGACTTTGTAAGTGGTAGAAGCCATTGTTTAAATAAGTTAGGATTGATTTAATTGGGTGGCGAATATAAAGCCAAAGGAGAATAGCAGCATTTTAAATTATCGATGCTGTTGACTTGTAATTAACCCAATTATAATTTCTTATCAACGTCCAAGAAAGGGTATGGGCGGCACGCCAACATCAGCGACTAACTGACTTTATCAATCCTGTTGTTTTGCTTTCGAAGAACTTGCGTGAAGGAAATACATCATCATTATTGTAGGGTATCCTATCAATCCCAGATGAGAATAGAGTGTATTTGCTACCCAAGTTTTTATAGTAGAACTGTCCTTTGTTATCCTCCCCTGAACTTTGTGAAATCGGGTCTTGAATACGTACGAGGTTACTGATCTTTGTAAGTTGTTCAAGGCTGTCAGGATAGTATCCATTTTCAATTTTATAAAACTCAATGCTTTTAATTAGTTCATTCATGTATGGCTGGCAAAACACAGCAAAGTCTTTTCGGAAGGCTTTACTATGATCAAAATAGTAAAACATTGACAAGTAAACTCCGACAGTAAATAGTAGGCCAGCTGAACCGATTAGAATTAATTTTCTGTCTTTGTATTTGAAGACGCCAAATAAGATAAGGCAAATTCCAACAAAACCTCCGATCAAAGGAATGACTCCTAACCACCCTCGGCTATACAAATGTTTGCCTGATTGAACGTCCATTTTCATAGTATGTTCCGTAGTGTTATGGGGTATCTTTTTTCGTACACGTAAAGTCCAGCCATAGCTTGTTAAGACCTGTCCAAACGTTATGAGAGTAGGGTTTTGGTGACAGTTGGTAAAACACAATGGTTTTGTTCTCTTTTGGACAAGGCCTCACATGAACGATGCAGTTTAGCATTATGCGTTTTAATTGCATATAATCTAACATGGCAACTGTTCCGGTATATGTTTTTAAATCTCCTTTGGCGGTCTGTGTTTCTTTAAAAGAAGTTGTAACTGCTTTTAAGTTTTCGGGGAGAGCTTTAAGTTTTGTGCTATCTACATTAACAGTAGCTAAGCCCGAGTAGTATGCTTTTAAATTTCCGGCAATTATTCCTGCATCCATTTTAGGATTTCCGTCAAGATGCCAGAGGAAAGCATAGCTCCAATAGTCGTCAGTTTTTACATTGCCCCAGCCCGGCGTGAAGCGAATGTCTTCAACCCCTTTGTAAGAAATTTGCGGGGCAAAAGAGATGGGAATAAGAAACCGCTCTATTGTCCAATCTTTTGGTATGGGAAGATGATAAGGAGCTTCCCATTTGTGCCCGTCGAAGGCAGATTTTACGTCTTGTGCGTTAATGCTTAAAGAAGTTATGCAAATGATCAGAATTAGTAAATGCTTCATCTTTCAAATCGTAAATGGTAATGATTGGAATGTTTACAACGGTTAACAACTTTCCGAAGCAAAGGCATTCATTTAACTGTAGCTTCTCAGCTGCTCACTTGATTACTA
>JAQBNG010000249.1 GCA_028288675.1 Flavisolibacter sp.
GACAATAATGTTGGCGACAAAATATAGCAGTCAACACAAGACTTGAAAACATGGTGGCTTAAGGTTGAAATTTCAACTGCGTGCTACTGCTGGAATTAGGTTCCGCCGTCAAACGTTTATGAGCTTACAGGCTCATAATTTCTTACCACAAAGCCCTGCTCATTCTCTTAATCGCCACATAAATCAGCGTCATAAAAACGGCGTAGCACACGATCATGCTCCAGTCAAAGCGATGCTGCACTGGATGAAGCATCAGGTAAATTATATCCTTGGTTAGCTGAAAAGGAGCAACAATTACATCCCATGTATTATAGCGCAAATAGCGGCCAATGTAGATGCCAAAAGCATTAAGAAGCATAATAGGAACGGCAAACTGCAGCTCTGTGATTTTTGGAAATTTTAGCTGTACCATCTTTTCCATTTGCCGCACTGATAGCACTCCAAACAGGATTCCATTCCATACAAAAGAAAAGATGAGGGCAAGGTCAAACCAAAGCGGGATTGCAGTTCTTACTTCTAAATGAAACAAATCGGTAATGATGTAAAAAGCGTTTGGAATAAAAAGCAGCCATGCAAGAAAGAGTGCAGCGAACTTAAAGTTATTTTCTATCCATGATGGATTATGCATAGCAAAACGGCTGATAAGATAAGGCACTACTGCTAAAAATAAATTCCAGCTAAGCCATGCAAACATCCATTCACTTGTATAAAGAATTCTGACAACGGTTAAGCCTACGCTGAATAAAGAGGAAAGCATTAAGAGCCTTTCCATTTCGGGCTTATTAAAATAAAGCTGGCGAAGAAAAAAACTGTTTTGAAGTATCTTAATCATTTAAAAAAGTTTAGGAATAAAAATTATAGCCCCGATTACTACTGCAGCAATCGCCGCAATTAATACAGCCGCTGCAGCCAGGTCTTTTACCAGGCCTATTTGTGGATGCTTTTGAAGAGAGATAAAGTCGGCCAGTTTTTCAATGGCAGTGTTAAGAATTTCTGTTACAAATACAAAGGCGATAGCTGATACTAAAACGATGGCTTCAGTGCTGCTGACTTTTAAAAGGATAGCAGCTATCACTACAGCTATTGCAATAGCAGTATGTATCCATGCATTATGTTCAGTACGAAAAAGTGCTTTGATGCCCTGCCAGGCATATCCAAAACTGTTGTAGCGTTCTTTCCAGGAAAAAGGCTTGCGTATCATAATATGTTGGTTTTATAAGCGAATATTTTTAATAAAAAAGAAATGCGGTTAGCCCAAGTGCTCCTCGTTGGCACCCCTTCTTGAATAGCTTAAGATGACCTCTTCACTCTCAATCACGACCATAAAAATTTAATGTCTATTAATCCTTAAACAACGATGCCAGCGTTTTTGCAACTAACAGTTTTTGAACCTCCGCTTGCAATGCCGCCTCACTTGCGGCAGTAACATTAACTACGGCATATCCCTCCCTTCCTTTGAGCATGTTCCATCGCCATTGCCACTGCGATGTGGTGGCATCATTGCTGTTGCCATACCACCAGGCCGTATATAGTTTGTCCTCATTCTTGGTGAGCACAGCTGTGTACATCTCTTGTCCTCCGATCGATTGTTTTTTTAAATCTTTAAACGTCCAGCCGCTGCCTTTCCAACACATAGACGGGTTATGCTCTGTATCATAAAAGCCACGGATAAACTTTACATAAAGGAGCGATTGCTCACTTTTCAACTTTAAAATTCCAGGCGCATAAACCGAAGATGTATAACCACGAATTACCTGCGTGTACTTGTTATTAAATTGCGAGTAGGTATCAATTGTTGCCACACGCTGTGCAACAAAAAGCAATGCGGCTATCAACATCCATTGCAATATAAGGGATGGCTTTTTTAAAGAAGCTTCATTTGATTCTTGCCTTACTACTTCTTTTGAAACAATGGCTTTTGCAAGCATACAAGCAGGCAGACATACATAAAGCAACAGGCATAAAAGTCCGATAATATCATGCATGGCGACTTCCGGCAGAACAGCAAACTGCACCAGTAAAATTATACGAAGCACATTGGCTATAAGGTTAAATGCGAATAGACATGCCAGGTATAAAACCACCGCCTTCCAGTTAACCCTTTTGCCGGCTTTTTTCTGTAACAGGCCTAGCAAAAAGATACCTAACAGCATAGAAATGGAAAGCATGTGTAGTCCCATGCAAGCAGGATCTACAGCAAACTCACGGTCGCCATAAAAGATGGTGTTGCCGTTGAGTTTAATGCCTGATGTAACCATGGAGAACACGCTGCCAACGATTTTTGTTAACTGTAACCGGATTGGAAAACTAAACACGCCACTTGCATATTGAAATGCCGGCGATGAAAAGAACAGCGCAACGATTCCAAGGAAATGAACAGAGGCATAGTAAAGTTCAATCCAGTAAAATAAAGTAAGAGTTACTGCGAAATACAGTAATGTACTTACCGGCACAAGCCATGTTAATGCTGCAAGTATTAATGCGGTAATAGCATACCTGTGCCTCTTAACAGGTCGAGCTTTTTTTGTTGTGGAAGCCACAGCTGCAGCACCTGCTAAAAGAACAGTTGCGGTACCCTGCAGGTAGTTGTTTAAAAAGAAAATGGTTACCAACGCCAGGCTACATGGAAAGACAAAACGGCTGCCTTTGCAGCTAAAAATTTTCGATGTCTGCCTTGTTACTTTCAGCAGCATATTAAACCAGTTTTGTTTTATAAACAAAGAGCAGAAAGGCAGTTCCAACAAGGATAATAATTGCCCACTCACCCGGCTCGGGCACAGCACCGCTGTTCTTAAGAGACGCATTTTTTAAACTGTTCTTGCTATCCTGAATGTCGAACCGGTCGTAGTCTTTTTGCGTTTCCAAAACCACAAGGCTCGATACCGGCGACACTACATAAGCTTCCTGCGCTTCTTTAATTATAGCGGTACTGTCAACAGCAAGTGTTGAATCTCTTTTACCGAGTTGTTGGAGAATATGATTGTAAGCAAAAAGGCGCATCAGGTGGTCGGGTGCTGTGGAAACAGCTTCGCCACTTTGCCTCAAAATTTTTACACCGGCACTGTGAACAATAATTTCTTCATCTGTTTCTATATCCTGAACAAATACATTATTCTTTAGGAGGAACTCTAATAAAACAATGTCACCAAATTCGAAATCAAAACATCTTTTTTCTTTTAAGGAGCGGATGTATGGGGTCGCCTCATCACCAAGTTGAAGAAGCCGCACACGGTTAACACAGTTTATGTTTTCATGAAGATTTTTTAAAAACTGGCTTCCTTCCAAATCTGAAATTGTGGGTGAGTAGCTACCTGACTTACTTATCACAATAGCTTGTTCGGGATGTGCTACAAGATGAAAGGGAAATAGTGAAAAGCTTTGTTTTTTTAACGCTGTAAAGAGTTCTTCCCGGTTGGTGTTGCTTACTGCTTGCAGAGCGCCATTATATATCCAAACTCTTTTATTCTGCACAAGATTCCATACTCTGTTTATATCATCTTCGGACCATGAATTGTTGATGTCGAGATAGACATCACTAAAAGTTGCCAGCACCCGTTGCGGCTTATATGGCTGTAAACTATATTGATAGCCATTGAATGAAAATGACTGCTCTTGTAAACCGCGGTCGTTGAAAGCCACCGTCCATGTTGGTTGGTAAGCACCGGTTCTTGTAACTACTTTTTCAGTTGTTGCTTTGAGTGCCGCCTGTTGAATGATGCTTTTTGAATCATCGGCTACTTCCAGCTTTACGCTTTCTTGTGCGGTGCTGGCATCAGGTCCATCAAACCAGATGTTATCATAAATAAGCTGCAAACCCTCTTTACGTAATGGTGCGGTTACTCCCAGTTTGAAAGTCCTGCTTTCGCTTGCCACCACCGGGAACACTCGAACGCTTACAGTGTTGCCTTCCTGCCAGTGTACAACAGAAGGGTCTCGTCTTTCGGTACCAACAATGGTTTGGTAAGCGGTGGTTGCTTTTTCTTTCGAGGTCAGAATTCCTTTCTCTTCTTTGCCATTAATCCATAAAGAAAGAGAAGTAACAACGCCGCCTTCCGGCAGATGAAAAGTATAAATCCCTTCGCCCTGCCTGGCCCATGACCGTTTGGGTTGATGATTAAAAACGGTCAACATCTTTTCAGTGTAAGCGATGTGCGATGCGGGCCAGACTTTTACATTAGTAGTTACTTGTTCTGTTGTAAGATGTTCGCCGCTCCATAGCCGTTCCAAAGCCTGGTGTCTTGCGTTATACTGACTTTCCAATATTTTGATGCGGTCTGCTTCCGGCAATAGAACCTGTCCTGAAAAAACCGTGGCAAGTGTAACCAACGGATCGTGTACCTGTTGTTGATCACCAAAATTGCGGGTGGGCATACTCCAGAAAAAGTTGTCGCCCCAACTTGGAATTTTGTAAATCAGGTCCGTCTTTAAAATGCTTTCTGTCATGCCATCACGGTCCACACCTTGTGCCACCTGCACCCATAAAGGCAGGTTGTCTTCACCTTCGGCCATGGCCGATGTGTAGTTGCGATTGATAGTCTGCACCTTGTTATTCCAGACAGCTACAAAGGCAATACAAAATAGGAAGGTGGCGATGATACCGCCTGTGAAACTGATCCAGTAACGCCTGTTGGTTTGTGCAAGACGGGTAGCTAAAAAAATGGTGACGATGCAAAACAGCAAGGGAACAAAGGTGTGCAGCGAAAGTCCGAAGAACAGCAAGGCCGGAACAGAGATAAAATATAAGGGCAGCAGGTAGATTGAGAGGTAGGTAAAAACCATCATGGCAACTCCATACAAAACGAAAGAGATATGCTTAACAAGGGAAGGCATTTTGCCAAACAGGATGCTGGTGATATAATTTATACAAAGCAATACCAGCACTATAGAAAACCATAGAGGCGAAGCGGCGAAAATTTCCATCTCCCGGTTCAAAGCATAGGCACTTATTAAGAGCAGTACAAGTTTTACCAAGCGATAATAGATCATGTTTTCTTGCACTCTGGCGTCTTTATTGAAGAATAAGACGAAGTGATAGGTAATGATTATAACGAAATGAAAAATGAAATAAGCAAAGTGCTGGTCCGATGGAACGGTGGTAAGAAGCGGCACAGAAAATACCAGCAGTGAAAGGAGAATAGCGGCCCATCCGCCCCATAAAAATTTGTCGGTGGTAATGGTTGTGAGCAATTTCATTTGAGTGATTTTTAATTGATTGATGATGCTTTTTATGTTTTATTATCAATATGAGTTAGAAAAAGTAAAAGTAAAAAGTAGCATTGACTGTCAGCCCGGGCAGGGATAGAAGCGTTATCCTTTTTGTATCCGCACCGGTACAAAAAGATATAAGCGGATAGCCCGGCGGCGCCTCGCCGGCACGCCAAATTTTTATACAACATCATTTACCTACCATTGAATTTTTTTAGAAAACCTCATGATAACAGCAAGCGTAATAAACAAGCCGAAGCTGCCTAACAACAGGGAGTAATCCTGTAGCTGCAGAATGGTAAATACATAGCCATACAACAACACAAGAATAGTAGAGAGCAGTACCGCAAGTTTGCCCGATGTGAGAATGTCTTTTACAAACCAACCTATCAAACCGATTGTGCAGGCAGACGCGATAACATACGCCGGGTTGAAGCCGATGTATTCCGATACGGACAATAGCAAGGTGTAAAAAAGAATCAGCGCAAGCCCTATCAATCCATAATGAAAAGGATGCGCCGATTTCTTGTTGGTGGTTTCAATTAAGAAGAAGGCGGCAAAGGTTAGCAACAGGCACAAAAAAGAATATTTCACAGACCGCAATGTTTTTTGATAGCCGCTCACCGGTACAAATAATTCGGCACCAAAAGCCGCGCTGCTGATACTGTGTGCAGTTGACTTTGTATGAAGGTTGTAGTCGTCATTGCTGATGGCTCCTGCGGTGAAGTAGGTGTGTAAATTATAAGCATCATCTTTCCATTGCTGCGGGAAGCTTTGCTTGAAAGCGGCACTCTTCCAGGTAGCTACAAAACCGGTATCATTTATTTTGGTTGTTTGCGGTAAGCTGTTGCCAGTAAAACTTGGGTGCGGCCAGCCTGATGCAAGGTTCACAGTAGTGGAACGGCCAGATGGTGTAAACAATAACTGTTCAGAACCATTGATGCTGAATGCGGTTGAAAACGGCAGGGGCTGATTAAACTTTTCTGCTAACGAAGGGAAGGCTGCTTTCAATCCATCCTTGTCTCCATCAATACCATAAGGCGATAGCGATAAAATGCTGTCGGCGATTTTAAGGTTCACTTCATCATTCAGCCCTCTATTGTCTGTTGTATTCATACGGATGTAGGCTTCATTCCAGATCATATCCTCTGGTGCTATCCCCAATTTTTGCGGCTGAATAGGAGCAAAGCTTCCAGCCATTTTAAGGCCTGCCGTGTACAACATCACTTTATAAATGCCCCGGTATTTTTCCTGTGGAGATACGTTAGCATCTATTGTTAAGCTATCAGGTAAAAAGTAGGCAAGGTGCTTTGCCTTGTTGTTTGAGATGCTGGTATCAGTCATTGTTACCCAATACGGAATAACCAACACGGGCCCGATAATATTTTGTTTGCCGGCCCATTTGGAACTTACTTCAGCGATAGCTTCTTTCTGTCTCCCTTCTCTTTCCTTAATTAACTCTGTTACATAATAAGTAGGGATTTGCAGGATAAGAATAATGATACCGATGATGCCGCTTTTGATAAGCAGTTTACTTCTTGACCAGATGTTTTGAACAGCCGTTTCCATTTTGATTTATTTAATAATTAATGTTTTTGTTTTTGTGTAGATGATCCAGAGAAGGGCAAACCCAAACACGCCGAAGGAGCAATCGATTAGCCGCCAAGCAATGGGTATTCCACGAAAGTGGCCGGCTATAAATGCGAAAGGAAGAATCAGCGCACAGGCGATCAATCCAAACTCAATGACCCATATATTTTTGACCGGATCTTTATAGGGGCCGATGAAAAGAATGGCGAGAACAAAGTGTGCAAAGGCCAGCCAGTCGTAACCATATAAAAGAAAAGGATGCTTCTCGTTTACTTCGCGATAAGCGGTCAACACTTTTTCTATCCAGTCATAGTAACCAGCTTTTAACCCTGAATGCTTTAGTATAAAATCGAGTTGCGCATCAACAGGAATAGCAGTTAAGCCGCTGATAAAAAGGGCCACGATGAATAGCAGCAAGAGACGTTTAATAGCTTTCATTGTTGTTTTGGTATTGAAATGTTTGAAATAGATAATGCAGTGCAGGGGAAAAAAACAGTACAGCAGAATAACCGCTGATAAAACTTAGTGGCAGAATAAAATTCAGTTCGGCAGATAGCTCTTTGTAGAAAAGATGAAAGAAAAAATAGGGTACGACCGCACTTGCTGATGCGCCGAGAAAAAGTATAACCCAGCTAAATAGAACAGGGCCTTTAATACGTTGCAGAAAACGAAGCAAGAAGTATAAAAAAAGAATTGCCGGAAGTGAGAAGATGCAGGAGTATAAGAGTACAATAAAGCCTATGCCAATGCCTGAAGGAAATAAGGCAATAGCAAAAATGCTAAATACAATTGTGTTGGCCACAGCCCAGATTTTGAAAGGAATTTTTATCATAGTTTGTTGATTTAAAAAGTACTTTGTATTTCAAAGTATTGGTGCAAAAAAAATTTATTTCATCCCCTGGATTATTTTTTCCAATCCTCCGAGGTGATCCTTGAACGCTTTTTCACCAGCTTTGGTTATTGAATAAGTTGTATTGGTTTTACGGCCAATAAAACCTTTGTGCACTTTTAAAAATCCTGCTTCTTCCAGCGTTTGTAAATGGGTGGCCAGGTTGCCATCAGTAACTTCCAGCAACTCTTTCAAATCATTAAAGCTGACTTCATCGTTCACCATAACAATGCTCATTACTCCTAACCGTATCCGGTTATCGAAAATTTTATTGAGGCCTGATATGGGATTGTTTACCGGCATTCTTTACACTGTTACTGCTGGTTTACGTTCATTCTTCCACCACATGATAAAGCCATAAATAATATGCAGCACACCAAAACCAACGGCCCAGAAGTAAAGACCATAGCCGATAAATTGCGTAGCCGCTAAACCAAGAATAATTTCTGAAAAGCCCAGGTAGCGTATATCGCTGACCGTGTACTTGCTGCCATTTACCAGTGCAAGGCCATAAAAAACCAAGCAGGCAGGTACAATAAACCGCCATTCGTTATGCTGCAACATAGCCAGTACATATAAGCCGCCGGCTATCAATGGAATGGCGACATTTATGGTCAATTGGCGCGACGTATGATTCCATAAAGGAGACTTTGTTTCTTTAGTGCGTCGCCATGTAAAGTAAAATGCGGAGAGAAGTGCTAAGGCCAAAACAACCGCTGCCAATAAAAACAACTTCCACTGCAAGCGGCTAAATTCGGGCCCGGAAAAGTTGCCACGATTATCATAACTATTGTAGTACTCGGTAATCCAGTCGTAGGCAAAAAAGGCACCAACCAAGGCCCATACTCCGGCGGCAATTCCGCTTAACCCGCTAAGAGAAATGAAACGGCTGGAGCGTTGCATCATTTGACGGATGTCTTGTAAGGCCTCGAGATGTTGGTTTGATTCGCTCATAAAAAGCACTTTGTAGTGCAAAGTAAGTTCGCGGTTTCCACATCTGCAAATAATTATTGAAGTGCTTCTAAAATAATTTTACAAGACGCTTCAATTTGCTCTTTAGAAATAATCAATGGCG
>JAQBNG010000018.1 GCA_028288675.1 Flavisolibacter sp.
AATATAAATATTTCTATTTTATTTTTTCAAAATTCAGACACTAAGCTTGATACATTGACTGCACCACGAATACACTAATAATCGAAAACCTGCTGCATAATAAACAAAGCGGAGAAATGTGCATCGCAACCAAAGCTTATAGTAGCATTTCCGCTAAGTACATAACCATTCATCCTATTCATTCACCGATTCTTCATCTTGTATCTATATATCAATAAAAAAATTCAGGTGTACCACAAATGATGGAGTAGATTTAGCTATAAAACTTCTGCCATGAAACAACTCTCACTGCTGTTGATATGCAGCCTTTTTCTATCTGCTTCACTTGCACAAAACTTAACAAGCCTGCCAAGTGGCGGCAACAAAATAGCATTTGTTTGTGAACGCAACGGGCTTACTGATGTAACCATTCATTACGACCGTCCCGGCGTAAAAGGCCGGGAAGGAAAAGTCTGGGGACAGCTCGTTCATATTGGTTTTGTTGACCAGGGATTTGGAAGCAGCAAGGCCGCACCATGGCGTGCCGGTTCCAACGAAAACACAACTATAGAATTTTCGAACGATGTAACGATTGAAGGACAACCTTTAAAAAAAGGCAAGTATGGTTTCTTTATTGCTTACGATTCTACTGAGTCAACATTGATCTTTTCTAACAACTCCAACTCCTGGGGCAGCTATTATTACAACGATAAAGAAGATGCTTTACGGGTTAAAGTGAAGCCGGTAAAATCGGCTAGCAATGTTGAATGGCTGAAATATGAATTTATGAACCAGGCAGAGAACGCCGCCACAATTGCTTTGCTATGGGAACGATTAATGATCCCGTTTAAAGTGGAAACGGCTTATGTCAAAGATCAAATTGCATCATTCCAAAATGAGCTAAGAACAGACAAAGGTTTTACCTGGCAAACATGGAACCAGGCTGCACAATGGGCGTTGCAGCACGATACTAATTTAGAACAGGCCTTGCAGTGGGCCGACTCTGCAACGGGAACAACATTCGGAGGCAATACACAGTTCGGTCCAAAGGCAACCAAAGCGCAGCTACTTGCCAAATTAGGCAGAGGCGCCGAGGCGGATGCAATGATGAAAGCAGCTTTGCCTTTAGCGAACATGCAGGAGTTGCATGGCTACGCACGTTCTTTATTACTACAGAAAAAACCAAAGGAAGCGTTGGAAGTTTTTCAAATGAATTATGCTAAAAATCCAAAAGAGTTTACCACGATGATGGGTTTGACAAGAGGCTATTCGGCCAATGCTGATTATAAGAACGCATTAAAGTTTGCACAGATGGCCCTACCACTGGCACCAAATGGACCCAACAAAACCGCAGTGGAGGGAATGATTGAAAAGTTGAAAGGGGGGAAGGATGTGAATTAAAAAGCTTCGTCAAATCCCAGTCCAGTACACAGGTCCACTGTACTTTGATTTTATATAAAACTCGATCAACTTTTAATGATTGAGTTTTTCTTTTTTGTGACAGGAGGAAGAATATCTATTGAGCTACAGTGGCGTCGCACTCTTGTACAATACATTGTAACTCATCATCTTCATACATCACAAAATTTGTGCGTTGATGTTAATCCCTTTACATGCCGCGGATACGAATGGGCAACCCTTTTCCAGCCAGGTACGTCTTCAATTGTGGTATTTCAATTTCTTTAAAATGAAATACACTTGCCGCTAATGCAGCATCGGCATGAGCATTAATAAATACATCAGCGAAGTGCTGCATCGTTCCACCGCCGCCGGAAGCAATAACAGGAATTGGTAAGTTATCGGAGAGCAATTGAGTAATATCTAATGCAAAACCGGCTTTTGTTCCGTCATGGTTCATGGAGGTCAATAAAATTTCACCAGCGCCCAAATCCACGGCTCTCTTTGCCCAACCGAAACATTTAGTATCCGTTTTTGTGCGACCGCCATTTAAATAAACATACCACTCACCGTCTTCCTCTTTTTTTGTGTCAATAGCTAACACGACGCATTGGCTGCCGGCTGCATTTGCAATGCTGGTAATTATAGAAGGATTATTAAAAGCCGCAGTGTTAATTGAAATTTTATCGGCGCCATTTTGCAGTAATACAGAAACATCTTCAACACTTTTTATTCCACCACCAACAGTAAATGGAATGTTGATAGTATGAGCAACACGCTTTACTAATTCTGCGAGTGTTGCCCGCTTTTCCACGGTCGCTGTTATGTCGAGAAATACCAGTTCATCTGCACCTTGTGCCGCATAGCTGGCAGCTAATTCCACAGGGTCGCCGGCGTCACGCAGGTTTATAAAGTTGGTGCCTTTTACGGTGCGGCCGTTTTTGATGTCGAGACAGGGGATGATACGTTTGGCAAGCATAGCTATCTATTCAGTTTTTTTAAATCCGACAAGGCTACCCTTCCTTCGTAAATGGCTTTGCCAATGATAACACCTGTGCAACCTATATCCTGCAAGGCATATACATCATCAATAGAACTAACGCCGCCGCTGGCGATAAAGTTTAGCTTCGGAAATTTTTGAATGATGTTTTTATACAAGTCTGTTGAAGGCCCTTCCAATGCACCGTCTTTGGCAACATCGGTACAAAAAATTTGCTTTATTCCTTTCTGAATGTAGTCTTCTATAAAATCATAGATCCAGATGTCGGTTTGTTCCGTCCACCCCGTGATGGTTAGCTTTTCGGCTTTCACATCAGCACCTAAAAAAAACTTTTCAGCACCAAACGTTTCAAGCCATTGCAGAAATGTTTCCTTTTCTTTTACCGCCATACTGCCGATTGTTGCTAAGGCAGCGCCGGATTCGAAAACAATCTCTACATCCTTTTCCGTTTTTATTCCGCCGCCAAAATCAACCACCAAAGATGTTTTGCCGGCGAGGGCTTCCAACACTTTCCAATTCTTTACTTTGCCTTCCCTGGCACCATCTAAATCCACTAGGTGCAGCCGTTGCAGGCCGGCACCTTCAAACTCTTTCGCTACCTCTAAGGGACGCTCATTGTAAATTTTCTTTTGCGAATAATCGCCATGGGTTAAGCGTACGCACTTGCCATCGATAATGTCTATAGCCGGAATGATTTGCATTATAAGTCTAAAAAGTTTTTAATGATCTTATCTCCTACTTCCGCACTTTTTTCTGTGTGAAACTGTACACCATAAAAATTATCTTTTTTAATGGCAGCGGCATATTCCAGTCCGTAGTTACAGCTTGCAATGGTATATTGACTGTCCTCTGCATAAAAGCTATGAACATTGTATATGTAGCTGTTGGGAGCAATGCCTTTGAATAAATTAGTCTTTAGATTATAGATGGTGTTCCAGCCAACCTGCGGCACTTTTAACCTCGCCTCCTGCTCCTCTCCTACGATTTGTAAAGTGGTGGCTGGGGCCTGCAATGCTAAACCATGTGAAGTAAACTTCCTGACCTGCACCGGAACAATCCCCAAACAATCTGTGTTGTTTTCTTCTGAATGATTGCATAGCAACTGCATGCCTACGCAAATACCAAGTACCGGTTGTGTTAAGTCTTTAATTACGGTGTGCAAATTACTTTGCTGCAGGCTTTTCATGGCGCTATTAGCCTCCCCTACACCAGGGAAAATTACTTTGTCGGCAGACTTTATTTTTTCTGCATTGTCAGTCACTTCAGCAGTTAGCCCAAGCCGTTCCAGTGCGGTTAACACCGATTGTATATTGCCTGCGTTGTATTTTATTATTGCAAGATTCATTGTAATTTCAGCTGTATTTTAGTAAGCGGAAGTAGCTCATTTGGCAGAGCGACAGCTTCCCAAGCTGTAGGTAGCGAGTTCGAGCCTCGTCTTCCGCTCAATTTACTACCTGCCCTATAAATTCCTTTGTTTTCTGTTCAATGTCTTCACCACCTTCTATTGCTTTGATGTAGGCGCTTCCGATAATTGCACCATTGGTATATTTACAAGCAATATCAAAGGTTGACTTATCCTTGATACCAAAGCCCACTAATACAGGATTTTTCAGCTTCATTTCCTGCAAGCGCTGTAAATAACTTTCCACCGGTGAAAAGTCTTTATCCGACCCTGTTAGCGACGACGATGATACCGCATATAAAAATCCACTGCTTAATGAATCAAGTTTTCTAATGCGTTCTTCTGATGTTTCCGGTGTCACTAAAAAAATAAAATCCAATCCGTGCTTTTCCATGATGGCCTTATATTCTTTTTCGAATTCATACATTGGAATGTCAGGAATGATTAGCCCGTCTATACCTACTTCCGCCGCCTTTGCACAAAAATTTTCAAAGCCATATTGTATCAACGGGTTGACATACCCCATGAGAATAACAGGTAATGAAATTTGATTGCGAAAGTCTTTTAGCTGCTCAAAGAGTTTAGTTATTGTCATGCCGTTTTGCAACGCGATAGTGCCGCTTGCCTGTATCACCGGGCCATCAGCGAGTGGATCGCTGTATGGCATCCCTAATTCAATCAGGTCGGCACCTGCAGCTTTTAAGGATGCCGTCACTTCAATTGTGCTATCCAATTGCGGATAGCCTGCCGTGCAATAGACATTCAATACTCTTTTATTCTTTCGTGCGAATAAGTCGTTTATCCTGCTCATAAGATTTCATAAAAAGCTGATACATTTTCCCATGTGGGATCCATCTCAATTTCCAGGCTGTTCTCCCTTTCTATTGTAGATAAGAAGTAGCTTAAAAACCCTTCTGTTTTTTCAGGTTCCCTGGTATAAAAAATAATTTCAAGCTTGCGATAGCTTGTGATGTGGCCTATGTGAACCGTTTGCGTTTGTTCTTCTAAATAATCCATCATCTTCTTTTCTATTTCCACCAGGTAATCATATTCCTCTTCTTTTGGATGGCCATCTTCATTACACGAATCCGGAACGATCTCAATAAAAACCGATGATGCATATTTTGCCTGGACAGATTTATCTACCAGATCTTTATTGATAATTGCAATAGCAGGATAATCATCCATCTCAAATTCAAATCCTGTATATGTTGCTGTTTTGCTATTCACGTTGTGAAATTTAGAATTACGAATTATGGGTTATGAATTAAATGCACGCCATTCATAATTCAGCATTTTGTTCCATCACCTTCATATAAGTTGCCAAATCCTTATCACCTCTCCCACTGAGGCAGATAACAATGTTATCGGTTTCTTTTAACTCCAGCTGGCGCAATGCTGAAAACGCATGCCCCGTTTCCAATGCAGGAATGATGCCTTCCAGCTTCGCTACTTCAAATGAAGCTTTCAACGCATCTTCATCGGTTACACATAAAAATTTTGCACGGCCACTATCGTACAAATGGGCATGCATTGGACCTATCCCTGGATAATCCAGTCCCGCTGAAATGCTGTGTGGCTCTACCACCTGGCCGTCTTCTGTTTGCATAACAAGGCTTCGGCTGCCATGCAAAATTCCATCTCTTCCCAATTGTGTAGTTGCGGCACTCTTGCCGCTATTTACTCCTTCGCCTGCTGCTTCCACAGCAATCAATTCTACCGACGTCTCATCTAAAAAATGATAAAATGCCCCTGCCGCATTAGAGCCGCCGCCTACGCAGGCAATTACTTTTTGCGGCAACTCGCTACCAGTTTTTTCTTTAAGCTGCCAGCGAATTTCTTTGGAGATCACACTTTGAAACCGTGCCACCATATCGGGATAAGGGTGTGGGCCTACCACGCTGCCAATAATATAATGTGTATCATTCGGGTGTGCCATCCAATCTCTGATAGCTTCATTGGTAGCGTCTTTCAGGGTTTTGCTTCCGCTGATGGCAGGGATTACTTTAGCGCCTAACATTTTCATGCGGGCTACATTAGGCGCTTGTCGCTGAATATCTTTTTCGCCCATGTAAACAATGCATTCAATACCTTTTAAGGCACATACGGTTGCTGTTGCCACACCATGCTGACCGGCACCTGTTTCGGCTATGATGCGCTTTTTACCAAGTCGTTGCGCCAATAAAATTTGCCCTACCGTATTGTTTACTTTATGTGCGCCGGTGTGACACAAGTCCTCCCTTTTTAAAAAAAGTTGTGCGCCATATTGTTTGCTCAACCGCTGCGCAAAATAGAGCGGAGTTGGCCGGCCAACGTAGTCCTGCAATAACTGCTGATACTCTTTTTGAAAAGATGGGTCATAGATAATGTCTAAATATTTTGTGCGCAGTTCCTCTACGTTGCGGTGCAGCATTTCAGGAATGTAAGCACCACCAAAGCGACCATAATAGCCGTTTTCATCGGGAGCGTATTTACCTTTTGTGATAGCATACTCCACACCGGAACTTTGATCTTCTGTTTTCCTTGTTATGTGATAACTCATTTGAAATCTTTTTTGTACTCAACGGACGGAATATCTATTTAGCTTTTGTTGCACAGTTTTGTGCTGAGGCCACCGAAGTACACTCTTGTACGTTCTTATTACTATTCAGCATTTCTCTGAACTGGGATGGTTGGGATGTTTGGGATACGTGAGATCTTATCCCAAACATCCCATAAATCATATCCATCCCAGTTCAGAAATTGTTTTTTCATCAACAACGTCACCCGTATTCAAAGTCCCTGCCGGTTCAAATAACATTACCCAAACTTCATTCGCTGCAACCGGCTTATGCTCTACTCCTCTAGGAACAATCAACATATCGCCTTCGTTCAATTCAATTGTTTTATCTCTCATCTCCATGCTGAAGCTACCCTTCATCACAAAAAAAGCTTCATCTTCTTCATCATGTTTATGCCATACAAACTCGCCGGCAAACTTGCTTAACTTTATATGCTGCCCATTTAATTCACCAATAATTTTTGGGCTCCAGTGTTCTTTAAAGAGATCAAACTTTTGAAGCAGGTTTATCTTTTCCATAATCAGGAATGAAGTTCGGTTATAAAACGTTGCACCTTTTCCATGTCCTTAATTCCCGGCGCCATTTCAAAACGGCTGTTAATGTCAACCACCATCAGGTCTTTTGCTACCGGCTCCTTCATAAAGTCTTTTACCAGCCCGGCATCACCCGGCTCTATACCCCCGCTCAGGAAAAAAGGTTTTCCCACTTTTAATCCTTTAAGCCGGTTCCAGTCGAACTTTCTGCCTGTGCCCCCATACAACATTTTATTTTCTCTTTGCTCTTTAGGGACAGGCACACCTGTATCAAACAGGAAAATATCAGCATCAGCATAGAAATCTTTGATCGTCCATTCTACGTGGTCATTCTCTGCAAAACGAAATGCTTTAATAACATCTATGTAAGCAGAAATTTGCTGGCATTCCCATGGAGTTTCTCTTCCATGCAGTTGTACCATATCCAACCCAAAAGCATCAATCTGTTTTTTCATTTCCTCTAAACTTGCATCAACAAACACTCCCACTTTTATGGGCTTTATTTTTGCTTTTTTTACATCGGCACCAGTAAGCCCGTTTTTAAAAACGTAGCGTGGACTTGGTGGATAAAATATAAACCCGGCAAAGTCAACACCCATTTCACCTAGCTGGTGCAATTGGTCCATGTTGGTCATGCCGCAAACTTTTACTTTCATTATAATGCGTATGTAAAATTTTTAAATGCCTGCATCGGGCTTTCCTGCTTCATAAAATATTCGCCAATTAGAAAGCCCTTAAAGCCATGCTTCTTTAAGTAATGAATATTTGCGACATCATTAATACCGCTTTCAGCCACTTTAATAAAGCTGTCATCAATCTTTGCAGCTAATCTTACTGAGTGTTCCAAATCAACTTCAAAATTTTTTAAATTCCGGTTGTTCACTCCTACCAGATCCACGCTGTCGCAGATATGGTCCAACTCAGTTTCGTCGTGCAACTCCAGCAACACCTCCAGGCCTAAGCTCTTCGCTGATGCAGAAAGTATTTTTACTTCCTTTGGAGATAAGCAAGCCCCAATCAGCAAGATCACATCGGCACCGTAAGCCTTCGCTTCTAAAATTTGGTATTCATCAATGGTGAAATCTTTGCGAAGCAGCGGCAACGCATTGTCTCTTGCTGCCATCAGATCATCAAGAGAACCTCCAAAAAATTGGTGATCAGTTAAGATAGAAATACCGGAAGCGCCGTAGCCGGTATAGGCCCTGGTAACCGCTTCTACACTATCCCTGTTATTAATGACCCCTTTCGACGGAGACCTTCGTTTATACTCTGCAATAATGCCTGTCTTTTTTTCATTAACTAAAGACTTCTTTAACGATAAAGTGGGACGGCCAAAGAGCCTGCCCTTTTCTAGTTCGGCAACCGGCATTTCAAGTTTACGCTGCGCTACTTCAGTTTTTTTATGCGCTATTATAGTCTCCAGTATATTCATAAAACAGGTTAAAGCCATTACAGTAACAAGAAAAATTCCTTAAGGCTATTCATCATTTATTGTAACGAAATAAGTTTTTGAAATGAGGCAAAGGCCTTTCCGCTTTCAAGGCTTTCAACGGCTGCGTTATAAGCCGTATCATAGTCATTATAATCACCGGTACAATTAAGTGCCATAGCCGCATTAGCAAATACAACAGCATTCTGCGACCAGGTTCCTTCGCCTTTTAAAATCTTCACGAAAATTTTTGCCGCCTCCTCTACCGTGCTGCCCCCATAAATATCCAACGGCAAAACGGTACGCTTACCAAGCTGCACAGCCGATAAAATTTTTTCGCCCTTTGCAGTAATCACTTTAGTATCTGCGGTAAGGGAAATCTCATCGTAACCATCCATGCTATGAATGATAGTGAATGGCTTGTCGCTTTGTTGCAACAGGTAATTGTAGATACGGGCCATTTCTAAATTATAAACACCTACTAATTGGTAGTCGGGATTAGCAGGATTCACCATTGGACCCAGCATATTAAAGAACGTTCTGAACCCAAGATTTTTACGAACAGTACCCACCACTTTTAATGCAGGATGGAATAAAGGCGCATGTAAAAAGGTAAAGCCCGATTCATCCAGCTCTTTTTTCAAAGCATCATTATTATTTTTAAAACTGTAGCCCAGGGTCTCCATTACATTGGAAGCGCCACTTACCGAGGATGCGCCGTAGTTACCATGCTTGGCCACCATTTTTCCAGCACCTGCCACTATAAAACAGGAAAGTGTAGATATATTGAATGTATTTTTCCCATCGCCGCCCGTGCCCACAATGTCCATTACTTTATATCCGTCCAAATCAACTTTTACTGCCAGTTCCAGCAGCCCATCACGAAAGCCCTGCAGTTCATCAATAGTAATGCTGCGCATTAAGTAAACGGTGATAAAAGCTGTTAGCTCTACGTCATTGTAAATGCCTTTGGCGATGTTGAGCATTATGGCTTTAGCACCGGAGCGGTCCAATGTTTTATGCTCGAATAAATGTTGTAATATTTTTTTCATTTTCTGAACTGGGATTTTTAGGATTTATGGGATGGTGTGGGATGATGAAAAACAGCCGGATCTTGTTTCTTGTTGGTGAACCGATGAAACTCTAACCGCTTACTTCCAAAGTTTATCAACAATCCTATTTCAAGGTTATATGCTTCTAAATAGTTTATGGCCTGAGCCATGTGAACATCTTCCAGTTTTGTTAGGGCCTTCAACTCAACACTAATTTTATTTTCAATAAAGAAATCTACACGCCTCCTTCCGATTTCCTGGTCCATGTAAAAAATGGGCATTTCAAATTCACGGGCATAAGCCATTTGCATGGCTTTCAATTCAAGCTCTAACTCCCGCTGATGAATCACTTCCTGGAAGCCGCATCCCAATGCAGTGTGTACTCTGAATGCTGCTCCAATAATTCTTTCCGTTATGTCACCGAACTTAAAATCAGCCATGATATATCGCTTTAATAAATGATCCTATCTATCCCAAACATCCCACGCATCCCAGTTCAGACAAGCCAATTCCGCATGATTGTTTCTCCATCCGGTGTCAGTACACTTTCAGGGTGAAACTGTACTGCCTGGATATCGTACTTTCTATGTTGCAACGCCATGATGTAACCATTTTCATCTACCGCGGTTATTTCCAATTCTTCGGGGAAATTGTTTTCACTGATTATCCAGCTATGGTAGCGGCCAACAGGAAATTCATCAGGCAATCCTGCGAACAAATCTTTTTGCGAAACATGAGAAGAAAATGACGAAGTTGAAGACCCCGGTTTAACGTTTGCCGTTTCACTTTTCAACTGCCTGACAGGTGTTGCCACCCCGTGATAAACTGTTGAAAGATTTACCAGGCTTCCCCCGAAGGCTTCGCCAATGGCCTGGTGCCCTAAACACACGCCGAGTATGGATTTAGTTTCAGCATACTGTTTTATTAAGGGCAATAACAAGCCTGCTTCGGATGGCAAGCCCGGACCAGGAGATAAAATAATCTTATCGTACCCTGCTACTTTTTCCAATGAGATTTCATCGTTGCGATAAACATCTACTTCAGCCTCAGGCATTACCTTTTTAACCAGGTGAACAAGGTTGTAAGTAAACGAATCGTAATTATCGAACACTAATACTTTCATTCTGTTTTAATTATTTTGATTTTTGATAGCACATGCAAAGAGCCTGTCCTATCAATTAACCAGTCAACCAATTAACTAATCAACTCTGCCTTTAAAATAGCCTGCTTCAGGGCATTCAATTTATTCTGTACCTCCTGCAATTCACTTTCAGGATCGGAGGCGGCCACAATGCCGGCACCAGCCTGTAAAAACAAGGTATTGTCCTTGCTTAATAACGTACGAATCATAATGGCATGGTTACACGAAGCATCAAAGCCGACAAAGCCAATAGCGCCGCCATAAAAGCTACGGCCCGTAGGCTCGTACTCATTTATCAACTGCATGGCTTTATATTTTGGGGCGCCGCTCAATGTACCTGCAGGAAAAGTTTTAAACAACACATCAAACGGATTGGTACCATCGGCCACATCCCCCGTTACTTCACTTACCAGGTGAATGACATGCGAATAATATTGCACTTCGCGGTACTTGCTTACCCTCACGTTTGAGCAGACCGTACTTAGATCGTTTCTGGCCAAATCAACCAACATCACATGCTCCGCGTTTTCCTTCAAATCTTTCATTAATTCATCTGCCCTTTGCTGGTCGGTTTCATCATCACCCGTTCGCTTGAAAGTACCCGCAATCGGATGCATGATAGCTTTGCCGGCTTTAATGATCAGTTGCGCTTCGGGAGATGAACCTATGAGTTTATAGTCGCCGTAGTCAAAGAAAAATAAGTAAGGCGAAGGATTAATGTTACGCAGGGCACGATATACATTAAACTCGTCACCAATAAAGCTTTGCTGAAAACGGCGGCTTAACACAATTTGAAATACATCACCCCGGTAGCAACTCTTAATTCCTTTCTGAACCATCTCTAAATAAGCAGCATCTGCCATGTTTGGGCTTTCAGCGGATGTAGTGCGGAAAGGAAAAACAGGAATGTCTTTGTTATTGATCAAGCTTTCCAGTTCAGCTATATCGCTATCTAACCCGGCAACTTTATTTTCTAATAAAACCAGTTCATCGCGGTAATGATTGATAGCAATTACATATTGATACAAACGATAGCGGGCAACAGGCACCTGGTTGCTTTGGTCCTCTACTTTTTTAAATTGGATAGTTTCAAAGTGCTGCACGGCATCAAACGTAAAATAGCCATACAAGCCCTGTGCAAAGCCGGCCAGCTTTGGTTCCTCGCTGCCTACTTCAAAGCGTTGCATATAGCTCCAAAGAATGTCTTTTAGATCTTCGCTACCTGTTAAATTCTTTCGTTCCGCATCCTGGTTGGGCAGCTTCGATTCAACTACACCTTCTTTTATTTCAATACCGCCGATAGCATTGATGCCGATAAAAGAATAACTGTTTTCCGCTGCATGGTGATCGGTGCTTTCCAGCAAGATGGTATCTCTAAAGCGGTCGCGCAACCGCAGGTATATTCCAACCGGTGTATATACATCGGCCAACATTTTTTTTACCGTTGTGGTAATCTTTATTTTTTTATTTCCTGCTTCCATCAATCAAACAATTTTATTGTACTCAGGCGTTAAAGCGCTGCTGTTACCCTTAGGCGGACGTGGTGTTGTATTAAAAAACCCCGCTTTTGCGGGGCTCTGAATATGGTATATAACTATGGCAATAGCTTTACAGAACCCCAAAAGATTTTGTATGCCACCACCACTGTTTATTTATTAAAATTTTCATCTGGTTGCAAATATGCAGCACAACCGCTATTCGCACAAAATAAATTTTAGCTTTGGAAAAAATTCTATGACTATTCAACATAAAGAAACAGGGAACCGGGGCAGGTTTTTTATTGAAGATGATGGCGAAATAATGGCTGAGATAGTTTATGCAGGTGGTGGAGATGGTACCATCATTATAGAGCATACCGAGGTGGATGAAAGCCTGAAGGGACAAAATATTGGCTATGAGCTGGTGCATAAAACAGTAGAATTTGCCCGCGCAAAAGGATTGAAAATTGTACCGCTTTGTACGTTTGCAAAAGCGGTGTTTGATAAGAAACCCGATTTTGGAGATGTTTTAGCGTAGAGGATTATAACAAATTCACCTCACCCCCACCCCGGGAACGGGGATGATTGCCCTTCAGCAGATGCTTGAACCTGCTAAAAGTTTCGGGCTGGATATTAAGTAAAGAAGCCAGGTACTTTTGAGGCACCCTTTGAATCAGTTCCGGGTTTTTTTGTACAAACTGTACAAAGCGGTCACGGGGCGAATATTTGACCAAACTCATTTGCCAGCGGCCATTTAGCACCATTACATAAGTCACAACAAGTCTTCCCATCTTTTCCATGGCGGCACTTGTAGAATATATTTTATTCAGATCCTCGTAGGTCAACGAAAGTAATACAGAGGCTTCTACAGCTTCAACGGTATAATCCGATGGTGTTTGGCTATGAAACGACTCCTGTGAGTGAATGATCTGGCCTTCGGTAGATATTTGAGTGTTGACCTCTTCAGCATCTTTTTTAAAATACTTGCGTACCAAACCCGTCGTAATAAAATTAAAATATTCTTCCACCGTACCTGGTGCTGTAATAATTTCTCTTCGCTTAAATTTCCGCACCCGCAGGTAGGGGGCAATAATAGCTATAAAGTCTGGCTGACTAAGCGGTATAAACTTGTTCAGGAACTCAAGAAAGTAATCAAGGGAATCCATGTTTATTTGTATTAGAGGAGCAACACAAAACTACCCGCTAATTTTATATTATAAGCGGCTTAATGCCTTAGTTTTGCCCGATTATCTTAAAAATTAATACTGTTTACATGACACAGAAGATTAAAGTTGCCAACCCTGTTGTAGAACTGGATGGCGATGAAATGACACGCATCATCTGGAAGTTTATTAAAGACAAACTGATACTCCCCTACCTGGAGCTGGATATAAAATATTATGACCTTGGCGTGGAGTACCGCGATCAGACCGCCGACCAGGTGACGGTAGATGCCGCCAATGCCATTAAGCAGTATGGTGTTGGAATTAAGTGCGCCACCATTACACCTGATGAAGACCGTGTAAAAGAGTTCAGCTTAAAACAAATGTGGAAAAGCCCCAATGGTACTATCCGTAACATTTTAGATGGCACTGTGTTTAGGGAGCCAATTGTAATAAAAAATATTCCCCGCCTGGTTACAACATGGGATAAGCCTATCGTTGTAGGCCGTCATGCATTTGGCGACCAGTACCGTGCAACCGATTTTGTTGTGAAAGGAAAAGGAAAACTCACTATCACTTTCCAGGGCGAGGATGGCACAACACAACAGCATGAAGTATATAACTATACAGGTGAAGGCGGTGTGGCGCTTGCCATGTATAACACCGATGAAAGCATCAGGGGCTTTGCACGCAGTTGTATGAACATGGCATTGCAAAAAGCCTGGCCGCTTTACTTAAGCACTAAGAATACGATCCTGAAAAAATATGACGGCCGCTTTAAGGATATTTTCCAGGAAGTATTTGATGCGGAGTTCACACAAAAATTTAGCGATGCAGGTATAACATATGAACACCGTTTAATTGACGACATGGTAGCCAGTGCTATGAAATGGAGTGGCGGATTTGTATGGGCCTGTAAGAATTATGATGGCGACGTGCAAAGCGATTCTGTGGCACAGGGCTTTGGTTCCCTTGGGTTGATGACCTCTGTATTAATTACACCTGATGGCAATACAATGGAAGCGGAAGCTGCGCATGGTACCGTTACACGGCATTACCGCGAACATCAAAAAGGACGGCCTACATCAACTAACCCTATCGCATCCATCTTTGCATGGACAAGAGGCTTAGCCTTTCGGGGTAAGTTGGATAACAACCAGAAGTTAATAGATTTTTGTAATGCGCTGGAAGCCGTTTGTATAGAAACCGTGGAAAGCGGTAAGATGACCAAAGACCTTGCACTTACCATTAAAGCAAAAGCAGAGCATGGAACGGATTATTTATATACCGAGGAATTTTTAGATGCGATAGATGAGAACCTCCGGAAAAAGATGAATGGTTAAATTATAAACCTGCTGTTGCCGAAGGGTGAAGAAGAGGATAGGTAGTTGGTTAATAGGTCAACAGATTAATAAGTTTGTAACAAAGAGCCCCGCAATTGCGGGGCTCTTTGTTGAAGCCAGGTTTTTCTTTTTAAGAATGCTGTTTTTGTAGATGAATCAAAAGACATTGCGCATGATAAAGTCGATTGGATACATGTGCCAGGCTTAAAGGTTAAAATAAGATGGTATTCTTTTTAATTTCCTTTTGGATGAAAACAAAAGATTCATTGCAACCGCATTGAAGCCGACTACCTTAGAACAAAAGTTAAAGGAGGTACTGAATAACTAAGCTGCTGCCAAAGAAATTGGGTATTCACCGTTTCGCCGGGATGGATAACAACATCTTCTGTCAGCAGGATGATGGAACTATCAACAACATAGTAGCAAATGAAACAATCAACAAATGAATTTACCAGGCCTTATAAGAAACTTTATAACGCATAGACAAAGTATTACAGTTACGCATACGCAGATTGCTTTCCGTAAACCGGAATTGTTTTTTAATAAAGGAGAAACTTGCAATGTGTTTTCCCTACATCTTTCTAAGTAGATGTACGTATGCCATAGGATGGTTACGTTTTTTTATATAGTAGACGGCCTGGGCTGTTTTACACTCCTGGTGTAGTAAAAAGCCGTGGTGTAGCCTTATTTGACCTTTTTTGTCTCTTTTTACACGAAAAGAAGACTTTGGAGGCAAAAACAAAGAACAAGGGAGAAGAAATGTGTATTGTTTTGGTGCAAATGAAGATTAAGTGAGCTGGCTTGTATATTAAGCGAGCAACAATGTTCTTTAAGTTAGCTCACTTGTCTGTTAAGTGAGCAACAAGGTTCTTTAAGTGGGCTAACTTGTTTGTTAAGTCAGGGCGACTCTTTGTTGTTTTTGTTAAGCAGTTGCCTGTTGAGGGGTGGAAGAGATGTGAGGTTTACTACCGGACCAATCGTAGTTTTCCGACGTTATGGTAACAGCAATAAAGGCCTATGCCAAATAAGTAGTCCCATGGAAGATAGTACCTCTATATTAAAATAACGCAGGCCGCTTTACGCTACTCAGTATAGTATAAAAAACCTGCACATTTTTTTGTAACTACTTACAAAAGAGAGATCATTCAAAAAATTGTTTTAGAAAACCAGTAGCC
>JAQBNG010000020.1 GCA_028288675.1 Flavisolibacter sp.
GATTACGGCGGCAAGTGTTAGCGCTAACTTTCACGCCATGTGCAATGGCGCAAATTTGGCTTATACAAAGCAGGCTTTTGCAATTGTAAATGGGTTTGAAGGAATTGACAAAGTAGCAACAGGAGACGATATGCTGCTGATGCATAAGATTTGGAAAAATACCCCAGGTAAGGTTTACTACTTAAAAGGCAAGGAAGCTATTGTGTCAACCGAACCTATGAAAACCTGGAAAGGTTTTTTTATGCAACGTAAAAGATGGGCCAGTAAAACATTGGTGTATGATGACTACCGGATCATTATAGTGTTAGCATTTATCCTGCTGTTGAATGCCTTATTTTTTGTTCTGCTGATTGCAGCCATCATTAATAAAACATATTGGATTCATTGCGTCGCCTTTTTAGTCGGCAAGACAATCATCGAATGGCCTTTTGTTTTTTCAGTAGCTAAATTTTACGACGAACAAAAGTTGATGCGTTACTTTTTTTTGTTTCAACCGCTGCATATTTTTTATACCGTATTTGTTGGTTTGCTTAGCCAGTTTGGAAAGTATGAGTGGAAAGGCCGCCGAACAAAATAACTGGCCCGGAATAGCAAAACTTTTATCTTTCAAGCATGAACACATCACCATCCTTTTGGCAAGCGGCCTGGCAACGATTGAAAAAAAATCGTGGCGCTATGGCCGGATTGGTGATGATTGTTATCGCTATCCTGGTTGCAGTTTTTGGGTATTTCCTATCACCCGATCCTTCGCCTTTTGCCAACCGCATTATTTTAGAAATCGGTGGTGAAAAACCCGGCTACTCAAGGCAGTTCTTATTAGTAAAAAAAGATAGAACAACAGACGCCGGTTTCTTTACCCGGCTTTCTTCAGGCAAGCCCGATGATGTTGAATATATTCCCATCAACTCATACCAGCAAACCGCCGATAGTATCATCGCTCAAAAATTTATTGATGAAGGTGTAACCGAGAGGATTGCCTATGCGAAGACTGCTTTGGCAGCTATTCCTGTCATCACCAAAAAGTTTTATGTAGGTACTGATAAATACGGCCGTGATATTTTAAGCCGCCTTATTATTGGTACACGGGTGAGTTTAAGCGTAGGATTAATTACCGTCATCATTTCACTTTCCCTGGGTATTTTTTTAGGTGCTATTGCCGGTTATTTTCGCGGCCGAACAGACGATGCCATCATGTGGCTGATCAATGTTATCTGGAGTATTCCAACCTTGCTGTTGGTGTTTGCCATCACACTTTTATTAGGCAAGGGCTTTTGGCAGGTGTTTATTGCAGTGGGCTTAACTATGTGGGTAAATGTAGCCCGCCTTGTTCGGGGACAAGTAATGGGCACTAAAGAATTGCAGTATGTAGAAGCCGGAAAAGCATTGGGCTTTTCAAATTTCAGAATTATTGCACGACATATTTTACCAAACATCTTCGGGCCTGTTTTGGTGATTGCTGCTTCCAACTTTGCATCGGCGATTGTAATAGAAGCCGGTCTAAGTTTTCTTGGCGTTGGCGTGCAGCCACCACAACCCAGTTGGGGACTAATGATAAAAGAGAATTACAACTTCATCATCACACAAAACCCCATGCTGGCACTGGCTCCGGGCTTTGCTATTATGCTATTGGTGCTTTCGTTTAATTTATTGGGAAACGGGTTAAGAGATGCGCTGAATGTAAGGGGAAGAATATAGGAGTTTGTAGTTTGGAGTTTATGGTTTGTGGTTCTTTGGCGCAGTCTTTCAATACGTCATTCAACAGGTTTCTATTTGAAACATTTTCAGGACAGGGGATGGCTGTCTCTATGTTCATTGCAATCGCTGCTTTGTATCTAATTCGTGTAATTCGTGTTTAAAGTTCGTGTTGCCTTATCAGCAATAATTAAAAACGCAATACACAAATAAAATACGCTTCCCACCTTGTCGGTTTCAATTA
This sequence comes from Flavisolibacter sp., assembly GCA_028288675.1. Taxonomy (GTDB): domain Bacteria; phylum Bacteroidota; class Bacteroidia; order Chitinophagales; family Chitinophagaceae; genus Flavisolibacter. The sequence goes on from JAQBNG010000020.1 coordinate 1,937, forward strand.
AATCGCTTAAAAAATTAAGTGTACATATCATTACTAAAATAGAGCCGATAGCAGCCACAACATTTTTCCAAAAAGCACTACCTGTCCGATGATAAATTTTTTGTACATACCAGAACATCGCTGCAAGCAAGATTAAAAAAAGCAGCAACCCAATTGCGCCTTGTTCGACCATCAGCAATAAAAAATAATTATGTACTGTTGATTGCTCTTCGTTTTTACTAACCCATGTTTTAAAGGCCGGAACGGTGTAGCTTTTATAGTGTTGGTAAAATGTAGAAGGCCCGAAGCCGGTTAGCCAGCTATCATCTGCCATTCGTACACCGGCAATCCAGCGATGGAACCTTTCCGCAGTGGATACATCTTTCATTTGATAAGTGGCAGCTAAGTGCTCTTCAAAATTTTGATGAAAAATGGTCGTCTTGTAGTCATGGGCAAATGCCAGATAGCGGTCATTGTGTCTCAGCCAAAGAACCGATAGTATGCTTAATAAAATAACAGCAATAAAACTTTTGAAAAGCCACCTTTTCTTAAGCAACCAGTAAGCTATGATACCTCCCAACAAAGCAATCCATGCACCCCTGGCATACGATAAACAAATAGCTGCCACAGTAATAGCCAGGCAAACACGAAGAAGCTTTTGTAGTTTTTTATTAGTGCTTATTCGCAAAAAAGCAACCTGCAAGGGAACCATAAAAACCAAAAGCGCAGAGTAGGTAACATGGTTGCGAAAGAAAGGCCGTACAGCCTTGTTAATTCCGGCAAATGTAAAATCGTAATGGAGATGGCGCCCTAAAATAACAAGGGTAAGAATGCCCATGGAGCATAACAAAGTCCCTGCTGAATGCTTCACAAATTTTTCATCTCCGCCTAACAAAAGCGGTGCCGCTACAAAAGCCAGCAGGTACCAGCCTTTTGCTAAAAAGTACTTGGCCGATAATGTAAAGTAGGTTGATAAAAGAACGGCAATAAATATCCATACCACCTGTAAGAGCAGAAGCCATAAGAGCAAATGCCATTTTTGCTGAAACGCTTTTTCTTTTCTTTTATAAAGAAACAATGCGATAGAACTAAAAGCCATCAGCAACATCAGTGGCTCGTCGGGTAGATCGGTGCCAAGGCTTTCTGTAAAATTGAATTCCGCCGACCAGGGGATGGCAAGGAGTAATAAATAAAACAACACGACAGGATATTGCATTAAAAAGACGCAGCCAATAAGTGCAACAGGCAATAAAAAGAGTAACGGCTCTCCCAGGTAAGTGGCACAAGCCGTGGTGGTAACCAGTATACCACTGTCTATAACTATTGTTGTTTTATTGCTCCCTATCGTCAC
>JAQBNG010000047.1 GCA_028288675.1 Flavisolibacter sp.
TGTTTCCATGAAATTTTTTAGTGGCTTACAATTAAAGCGTTAAGAGTTCTTTGGAATAAGCTGTGATAAATCTGCTTTGGCTTCATTTCCTTCTGACAAAAATTCAACTCGTTCTCAAGGCTTTTCAACCTTGCATCTAAATTTAATATAACGATAAACTGCTTTTATGGCCTACAAAGGAAAAATAATAACTAACCCTGTTAACAGGCAGTCCATTGAATTTGTTACCACGTCAAAAGACAGCAATGGTAAGCAGTTAGAAATGATAGCAACCTGGGCGCCCCATTCCATTAAGCCGCTTGAACATTATCATCCGCGGCAGCATGAAAAGTTCAGCGTAGTGGAAGGAGAGTTGACGAAATTATTAAATGGAAAGACTTGCGTACTAAGCCAGGGCCAGTCTGTTGATATTCCGGCTAAGGCTGCACATGCCATGTGGAATAACTCCGATAAGAAGGCGGTGGTAAAATGGAAAGTGCTCCCGGCCATGCGAACCCAGTATTTTTTGGAAACCGGTGTAGGACTTGCCGTCGACGGTAAAACAGGAAAAAATGGAATGCCGGATATTTTGCAAACTTCATTGCTGGCTCAAAAATTCAGGAAGGAGTTTCGTATTTACAAGTCGCCTTACCTTATGCAGCGAATTATTTTTATTCTGCTAACTCCTTTTGCTTTGCTAAGCGGAAAAAAGGCGGTTTATAAAAAGTATCTTGATCAGGGACTGCTGCCGCGTTAAAAATTTGATGGCAACCGTATTAGAACGATTTTTACATTACTTTGCTACCGTGAAAAAACGGATAATCTTTTATTATTGCCTTTGAAACCCGGCTCTAAAAATTTAAACTGATAAAAATGTCAAGCCCTGCACTCCAACCTGTAAAAGCAAAAAAGATTCTTATAATTGAAGATGAAGGTGATATGTGTTTATTATTGAACATTATTCTGAACGGCAAAGAAATGGAGCTGGATCATGTAAAAGACCTTTCAACCGCCGCGGATTATTTAAAGAAAGAACAACCGTCGGTAATTATACTGGATAACAAATTACCCGATGGTTTTGGGGTTGATTTCATCTCCTTTATTAAAAGTAATTACCCTGCTATTAGAATCATTATGATCTCTGGATTTGATGGCTCTGCTAAAGACGTTGCACTAGAAAACGGTGCTGATATTTATCTGGAGAAACCTTTTACCAAAGACCAGCTTTATACTTCAATAAAAGGTTTGTTGAATTAACCTCGCTATAACTTTTGTTACAATAACAGGCATGGGTGAAACTCTTATGCCTGTTTTGTTATTTAATAATGCGGAGGCAAAGAAGGTGATAAGAATCAACAACAATGCGCATCACATTTTCAAGACCTAATTATTACTCATTTCCGATGCCCGAGCTCTAAGTAGTTTTTCTTCTTAGCTAATGTTTTGCTATCTCCTTAACCCAAGACTTTCTCCATCACCATAAATTCCAATGGCTGTTTGGCTATACCGAATTTAGGATCAGCCGGGAAGGGTTGTCTTTCGCCGGTATCTGCGTAGCCTTTACGCAAATAATAAGCAATTAATGTATCTCTAACCGTAATAACGGTCATTTTAATTTTTTTACAACCAAGGTCTTTTGCACTTTCTTCTGCAGCCATTAGAAGTTTTGCACCCAGGCCTTTTCCTTGCAGTGCAGGTTGTACAGTGAGCATTCCTAGATACAGCTCATTATCATGCTTTTCGAGGTACACGCAAGCTTGCAAGTCCTTTCCATCCTCTGCTGCTAAAATCATAGCGTTCGGGCTATTCAGCATTTCATTTAAAGATGCTTCGCTGGTACGAATGCCATCAAGGAGGTCTGCTTCAGTAGTCCATCCTTTCCTGGAACCCTCACCGCGGTAGGCACCGTTAACAAGTGCATTCAGTGCCGGAGTATCTGCTGTAGTAGCCTTCCTGATAATCATTTTGCTAAGATAATGTCGTGAAGCAATAAATTAATTGACTCAAAAACTTCGAACAGGAGCAGCTATAAACAGTTCATATTATAAATAGACAGGTCTGAACAACAATTTTGGGCAGGCTTATCTGTAGCCCGAAAACATCTGTGATAGATGGTGTTTATAGCAAAAAACACCAAATATTACATCCTTGTTGACTTTTAATAACGCATCTTTGCGACATTCCGCCTTTCTATTATTTTTTAATATTTCAAGAATTATTATGTACACAAAAGTTTGGGCTAAATACCTGCCCGTCATCCGCATTGTTTTAAAAAGATCTTTAACATCAGAGCAAATTCTTTCTCTGAATGCACCGGATTTTGAAAGAGCCGGAATGACCCGTAAATCAGGTTATAAATTTCTTATCAAGTTTAAAGAAGGAAAGATGGGTAATGTTATCATTGACCTGCCTTTAGCTTCAAGTCTTGCCAGTGCATTGTTGCACGATGAGGCCATAAAAGATTTGCTTAAGCAAAACGAATTTCATATCAGCCTGAATCCTAAGTTTGAATTAACCATCAAGCATATTCAGCATTTTGGCGTATTAGAGGAAGCGGCTCAGGAAGTTGAGAATGCCTGATATTGAATAGAATAATTAACGAACTGTTTCTCAAAAAGGACCAGGGAAAGGTTCTGTTGATAATAATTAATTTTTAGATCTAACTCTATGGAGCAATTTACAAGAACGATCAAAGGGAGTGAATTTGAATTCCGCGGATTTATGGAAGGTGAGAATGAGGTATGCCGCGTTAGTGTTGACAACCAGAGTTTCAAAATGATCGTGAACGAACAGGATGAATGGCATATCTGGCAGCAGGTGCCTTCGTGGATAAAAAATTTGGAGCCTGAATTAGCTAAGGCAATTGAGGAAGCTTACTGCTAAAGCAACTCTGAACTCAATACGTAAAAACTCTTAAAGTAATAACACAAAAAACCCAACTACTTCTCGTGGTTGGGTTTTTTTATAAGCTATTAACCCCGTCGTATCAAGGTAAATTTAATTGATTTTTGTACTGTGCGCTTTGCCTTGGGTAATTATTCAACGGTTACATCCTCAATGAAAAAGTACTCTGTAGGCTTGCCAGGCGGGGCTGTAATAGCTAAAATATCTAAGTGAAAATTGTCATGCTGAGGGTTTAAAAATAAGTACTGGTCAATAGCCTTTAAAAGATCTTTTATCTTCTTTTGATTCACTGCTTCTTCGGGATATCCGCCCCAGTTAGAAGAGCGGTATTTGACCTCAATAAAATGAAGCAGGTTATTCTTGGTAGCTATCAAATCAATTTCATAATGCGAGAAGCGCCAGTTATGTTGTAGAATGGTAAAGCCGTTTTGTGCAAGCCAGGTTGCTGCTAATTTTTCGCCGGCTTTACCGGCATCAATATGCGTAGCCATCAATTATCTTTAAACCAAATTAATCAATTCTTACCTCAATGGAGAACGTTTATAAAGTAAAAGGTGTGGTACAACATTATAACTGGGGCGGCAAAGAATTTATCCCGCAATTGTTAGGAATAAATAACAAAGAGGGAAAGCCATTTGCCGAGTACTGGATTGGCGCACACCCTAATGCACCGGCTGTGCTGGAAGACGAAAATATTTTGCTCCAGGCACTAATAACCGAAAATACTACTGGAGTTTTAGGGCAAAGGGTTGCTGCACGTTTTGGATCATTACCTTACCTATTTAAAATCCTTGATGTTCGCCAGATGCTTTCTATCCAAGTGCATCCTTCAAAGGAGTCTGCAATTGAAGGATTTAAAAAAGAGAATGAGGCTGGCATTGCTTTAACAGCCCCCAATAGAAATTACAAAGATCAAAATCATAAGCCGGAACTGATGGTGGCGCTCAGTGATTTTTGGCTGCTGCACGGGTTTAAAAACGAGAACGAATTAAAAAATATTTTTCAAAGAATTCCAGCGTTTTCTTTTTTGCAGGCTTCTTTTAAAAAAGGCGGTTATAAGGCATTATATGAAGAAGTGATGACGATGCAGCAGGATAAAGTGGATGAAGTTTTGGCTCCTTTAATGAAAGAAATCCTTCCGCGTTATCAAAACGAAACATTGCAAAAGAGCGACGAACATTTTTGGGCGGCAAGGGCAGTGCTTACTTTTTGTAAAGAAGGTTTTTACGATAGGGGGATTTTTTCAATTTACTTATTTAACCTGCTGCACTTAAAACAAGGCGAAGGAATTTACCAGCCTGCGGGGTTGCCTCATGCTTATTTAGAAGGACAAAATGTAGAAGTAATGGCTGCCTCGGATAATGTGCTAAGAGCAGGCTTAACCGACAAGCATATTGATGTTGCCGAATTAATGAAGCATGTAAAATTTGAAGCCACGCGTCCTAACATTATAAAAGCCAGAAGTGCTGCTGAACAAAGTTTTGAGGCACCGGTAGACGAGTTTTTGTTAACGAGATTCCTCATAAAAGAAACGGTTTCTTTTTCGGCGGAAAGTGCCACCATTATTTTTATTTACGAAGGTGAAGGAAGCATTAACTATGGGGAGCAAGCAATTGCTTTAAACAGGGGAGAAGCCGCACTGGTGCCGGCAGGCAAAGATGTTTCTGTTATTTCCTCTTCTGCTTCCCTTATATTTTTCAGCGTCACAACACCGATGGATAAAAATTAAAATCAGTGAGTCAATCTTATTATTTTTGCCGCCTTAACGCAGTTACTTATGAAATTGAATAAATCTGTTTTGCTTTCTTTCGGGCTATTGATCTTAGCTTGTTCTTTATACCGTGTGTGGCCGGAAAGACCTTTTGGCTTTGCTCCTCAATGGGCAATGGCTGTATTTGCCGGTGCGGTAATTAAAGAAAAAAAGTGGGCCTTTTTGTTTCCTTTGCTTTCCATGTTAATTTCAGATACAGTGTATCAAATTTTATATAACAATGGCACTTCGCAGATATGGGGGTTTTACCAGGGGCAGTGGAGTAATTATCTTCTGTTTGCATCCTTAACTGTTTTTGGTTTTATGATCGCCCAACGCATCACATTTAAAAACATTTTGGCCGCTTCTTTAGCAGCTCCGTCGGCTTTTTTCCTTATCAGCAATTTCATGGTATGGATCGGCGGCGGCGGTTATAGCCGACCTAAAACATTTGAAGGATTGATGATGTGCTATACGGATGGTGTGCCCTTTTATCAAATGAGTTTATTAGCCACGCCTGTTTTTAGTGGGGTATTGTTTGGTGTATATTTCCTGGTAAATCAAAGGGCATTGCAAGTGAAGAAGCAAACAGTGTGAGTATAAAATCGAGACAAAATATAGAAGTCCTGCTCATGTAGCAGGATTTTTTTTATAACTGCAGATTGTTTATATCCATCTCATACCCTTCATCCACAGGCAAATTTTTTCCATCAGCTGCTGTGGTAGCCAACACATCGCAACGGTTATTAAGTGCATTTTCAGCATGGCCTTTTACCCACACAAACTTTATATGATGCTGTTTATATAAATTATAAAAGCGCACCCACAGGTCTTTGTTTTTTTTGCCTTTGGCGAAGTTGGTAGCCAGCCATTTATTTAGCCAGCCTTCATTTATGGCTTTTACTATATACTGGCTATCGGTGTAAATGGTGATATTTAAGCTTGGCTTTTTCAGAGCTTCCAGTGCTGCAATTACACCCATTAACTCCATGCGGTTGTTAGTGGTTTTTCTGTAACCTCCTGACAGTTCTTTACGTTTATCGCCATACAGCATAACAGCGCCATAGCCTCCCGGCCCGGGGTTTCCACGGGAGGAGCCATCGGTGTAAATGGTGATAAGTTGACTCATTCTCCGGGAAGGTATTTAAGTTGAAACTGCATTACCAGAGAGCATCCAGGTATTCTATAAAGATTGTCAATAGTGATGATCTTCCTTTCTGCAATTGTTTTTTTAGAAACTTGTTTTTTAAAATAATTATACAAAGCCGGTTGCATTTTTACCGGTATGGTCACCGGTTTAAATTTAATTCTTTCATTAGTAGCCGCCCCAACTGCATTACTGATCATTTCCGAACAATACATTTCCTTAACAGTGCGTAAGTCGTATAACCTATCGAAGTGTAAATTCTCTTGCTTATATTTTTCTATTGATGATACTGTTGCAGTTTTTTCGACGGCAGTAAAATTATAACGATACAAAGCACACTTTAAATTTTTTGCAGGATTTAAAAAAGAGTCAATAGGAATATATTGGATACCATCTCTATCCGATTCATCGGGAGCGATGTGCGCCACCAGTTTTTCCGCTCCTTTTTCAACGATCATTCCCGCATGAGAATAGGACTGATCTACCTCATTAAGGTATTTGATTTGATAGCTAAGCAAATCATCCCCCAACCGCACAAGCAAATCGCCTGATGAAGCTATTCTTTTCAGGCTGTCTAAATTTTCTAAGACCTGCCCTTCTTTTGAAAGTGGCGACAGTTTTTCGTCAGCTAATTTTTGTTTACAAGTACAAAAAAGAAGTACAACGATAAAAAGTAGAAGTGAGATTTTCATAATAACAATTGCCGCTAAAGCGATAAAATAAAAGAGGCTGTTGCAACCTGCAACAGCCTCTTCAAAAAAATTTTCTATTTATGGATGAATAAATGAAAGGCTATCAATGCCCACAACCGAAGGATAATTACCTCCGTTGCCACCAAACACTCCTGCATCAGCAGCCAGGTAGCGAAAGGCAAATCTGCCATTAGTTACAGGAGCAGCTAAGCCACTGATATTGATTGTATATTTTCTCCATGCCCTTGGATAACCCGCAGGGTCGTTATTTGCATATGTTGAATTTATATCCAGTAAAACGTTGGTAAAGCCTCCTACCGAAGTGGGAGTATTTCCTACATCGCTGCTGCCGCCGCTTGCATAATTAGCCCTTACCTCCATACGGTCTCTGGTAAAAACAGGGTAATCTGAATCAAATACGGCACGGGTATAGAAAACAATCTGGTCACCGTTTTTCATTGGCACCTGTGGCGAAATTAACCATGCACTGATATCCCCTGTTCCGGTAAGTGCGTCATTAACAGATGAAGCATCGCAGCTAATAAAGTCGTTTGGCGAAGTGCTGGCACTGTAAGCAGGAAACCCAATAAATGGAACAGGTGCTAAAAATTTATACTGTACCAAACTGGCTGACTCATATCGTCCCTGTCTCCATCCACTTTGACCAATTGGTCTACTATTATTTTTAAATATCCAGCCTTTAGCGGTTAGATCACCGACGTTATTGAATTCTTCAACAAACGAAATTGAGGGAACTACAGGAGTAATAGTTTCTGTCGGGGCGACATAATCTTTTTCACAGGAAGCAAATAACAGGGTAGTAGCAACAAATGCTGTTACTGCAAACAGATAGTGTAATTTATTTTTCATTCAAATTCTTTTAAGGATTATTATTTTTTTACGCTTTGATATTGCACTCTATCAATGCCCACACCATTTCCATTGCAGGTTGCGCAAAGGCCTGCGTCGTTTACATAAAATCTAAAAGCAAAACGTCCTTTGGTTGGTCCATTCAGGCCAAATACTGTTCCTTCAAAACGTGTCCAGTTAGTAGGGTATGCGTTAGGGTCGGGAGTGGTTGTAGAAGAATAAATAAGTGTGGGGTTAATATCAAGTAGAGGAGTGCTAAAATCACCTGCATTATCACCCTGCCCTACATTTAAAGATTCATTGGAGGTATTGAGACGCAATTGCAAACGGTTACCATAATCGGTTGTGTCTGATGCACCATCAAATTGATTCCACGAACGGGTATAAAAGGTGATCTTGTCGCCATTTTGCATTGTAATTAACGGAGAAATTAACCAGTTGCTGATAATGCCAGGTCCGCCACGCACTGATTCATAATCAGCACCGATGAATCCTACATAAGTGCCATTAGAGGAAAAAGCCGGAAACCAGGGGTTGATTGAGCCACCTTGCTGCCAGATACTTGAGCCTTTTGGCACACTTGCATTTATTATTTTCCATCCCCTATTTAAGGTTGATGACACAGTATCGAATTCTTCAGTAAAAGATTGATCCGGCGTAGGAAGTGGTGTAGTTAAATATTCATCGTTTCTGCAAGATTGAAAAGTCGCGGCCAGGCCCACACAAAACAGGAATAACGTTACGTAGCTTTTTCTCATAATTATAAGTTAGAAAATTTGGAGCTGTGAAAATAGGGAAAAAAGTAATTGTAATTTTTGCTTTACACCTGAAAAACACCGGTTTTAAATTCAGACAATAAAGGCTGGTGATTAGCTGCGGCAAGACCTTCGGAAATTACGCTGCGTGTTGCTAAAGGATCAATAATTTCATCCACCCAGAGCCGTGCGGCTGCATAGTAAGGGCTCGTTTGTTTTTCGTACCGGCTCTTTATTTCGTTTAGCAGCTTTGCTTCATCTTCGGGAGTAATAACTTGTCCCTTTGCTTTTAGCGAAGCCACCTGGATTTGCAATAATGTTTTTGCGGCCTGGTCGCCGCCCATAACAGCAATTTTTGCCGATGGCCAGGCATAAATAAAGCGTGGATCATAAGCTTTGCCGCACATAGCATAATTGCCGGCGCCATAGCTGTTGCCTATAATTATGGTGATCTTAGGCACTACTGAATTGGCTACTGCATTTACCATCTTTGCTCCATCTTTAATTATGCCCGAATGCTCACTGCGACTGCCTACCATAAAGCCCGTAACATCCTGCAAAAAAACTAAGGGGATTTTTTTCTGATTACAATTCATTATAAAACGAGCTGCTTTGTCGGCGCTGTCGTTATAAATAACACCCCCCATCTGCATTTCGCCTTTTTTACTCTTTACAATCTTACGCTGGTTGGCTACAATGCCTACGGCCCATCCATCTATGCGGGCATAGCCGCACAAAATTGTTTTGCCATAATCCTGTTTATATTGTTCAAATTCGGAGTTATCAACCAGGCGTTCTATCACTTCAACCATGTCATAAGGCTTTGAGCCTTCAACAGGAAAAATGGTGTATAAATCTTTTGGATCTTTTGCCGGTTTTTTGGGTTCGACCCTGTCGAAGCCTGCTTTGCTTTTGTCGCCCAGTTTGTCCATTATTTTTTTTACCTGGTCTAAGCAATCTTCTTCAGTTTTAAATTTATAATCAGCTATGCCGGATATCTCTGTATGCGTTACTGCACCGCCTAACGTCTCTGTATCTATATCTTCTCCAATGGCTGCCTTTACCAAATAAGGTCCTGCTAAAAAAATGGAGCCTTGATTCTCCACCATCAATGTTTCATCGCTCATAATAGGGAGGTAAGCACCGCCCGCTACACAGGCACCCATCACAGCTGCTATCTGCACAATGCCTTTTGCACTCATTTGCGCATTGTTGTAAAAGATGCGACCGAAATGTTCTTTATCAGGAAAGATTTCATCCTGCATAGGAAGAAACACACCGGCACTATCAACCAGGTAAATAACAGGCAAATTATTTTGCATGGAAATCTCCTGCAGGCGTAAATTCTTCTTTCCGGTGATAGGAAACCAGGCACCGGCTTTCACTGTTTGATCGTTGGCCACAATTACACATTGCCGGCCGCTTACATAGCCTACACCTGCAACCGTACCGCCTGCAGGACAGCCGCCCACTGCTTCATACATTTCCCATCCCGCAAAGGCGCCGATTTCAATAAAAGAGGAATCTTTATCTATTAAGTAAGCAATGCGTTGACGGGGATTTAGCTTGCCTTTTTCGGTCTGTTTGGCCTGGGCTTTTTTGCCGCCTCCTTCGTAAACTTTTTGCAGGCGGGTATTAAGGTTTTCTACGAGAGTTTCCATAGTGGTGTTTTTGGTATCATCGTTGGCAATCATGTGGTCAAAGATAAAAGGCGGGTGCTTATCAACTTGAAAATGTTAACCCTCTTTTAGATTTATGCACGATGATATTTTGTATCACCAAATGATTTATAATTTGGAAGAGAGATTTAAATTTGGAATGCTGAGCGGGAGGGGGTGCACCCAAAGGTGCAATTTTAAAGGAGGTTGAAGGAGTTAGGGTTTTTAGTAACACAACGAACATAAAGGCATTCTCTGTATAACTCTTTGTCTTGGTGCCTCTGTGGTTTTATCTGCCGAATAGCGATAAGAACCCTGAAGAGTGATTATTTCATGTCTTCCGCTGGAAGAAATGAAATAACAAATCAAGGATTGCAACAGACGATTCATAGTAGTACTAAAGCTGGGTACATAAAAATTAAAATTAAATTCTATGGCTATTAAAGATTTAGATATAAGTGAAAACAAAGACAGGAATAGTAAAACAGATGAAGCGCAGCAAGACAGTCAGAACGCCACCGGTAACATTTTAGAAGAAGGCAAAACAGCCAGCACTGTGGAAGTGAAAAATGCCCATGCTACCGGTGATGGAAGCTATGGCAGAAACGATGAAAGTTTGCCTGACGAAGATGCTGAAGTAAAAAAGGGCGAAAACAATTATTGAATTTTTTATACGGCCTGAGTCTGCAGGTTGGCAGCTTCTGGTTTAATGGCTTTACTATCTACATCCTCCTGCTTGTATTTCAATAAGGAAAGTTCCTTCATTTTTGTTTCCAGCATTACATCCAGTGGTTTACCATACGTGTTTATTTTTTCATGCACCCAGTCAGAATGAGCTTCTTTTTTCGCTTCGGGGTTTTCGTATTCGCGCCTTGAGCTGGAGTAATGAAAAACAGGAGTAATGCTCCATGTTTTATATGCCGCATGAAAAGCTTCTTCTTCAGTTTGTGTACCCGGGTGAAGCCTGTGATGAAAATAATCGAACACGACTGGAATTCCAATCATTTCGTGTAATCGCACTAATTGCTCAACTGTATAAAGTCCGGGCTTATCATCATTTTCAATGGTAAGCCGTGCTCTTAAATTGGTTGAAAGCAAAGCAAAGTTTTGGGCAAAGCGTTTTATAGTTTCCTCTTTATCGCCATAAGCTCCGCCTACATGAATATTGATCTTATTTTGAGGCGATACATCCAAATTCATAAGATCAAAAATTTGAGAATGAATTTCCAAATCTTTAATGGTATTTGTTAGGGTTGCGCCTACCCCCGCTACTTTGTTAAACGGCCCAGGATGTGAACTTATGCGTACCGGCATTTTACCACAGGCCTCTAACACTTCCCTGATGTCATTGTAGTGTGGCATATCGGTTATTTTGTATTCCGATGCCCAGGGGAAGAGTTCAGACGTAACCCTGAATACCTTGATATCGTTGGCTACATTCCATTCTAAAATTTTATACAAGCCTTGCACATTACTGAGTGCTAATTCCGATGCATAAGCAATGCCTTTTTCCAGAAAAGTTTTACGTATCATGCCACGGTTAGTAGTAATGCCTTCATCGGCAAGCGTAAGATTGATGCAGGCGTATCCTAAGTTCATCATGGTATAACTTTTCAGCAGGCAAATGGTTCAATTATAGCGCCAAGTCATAATGCAGGAGACAGAAGCCAGGAGACAGAAGGCAAGAGATAAAAAGAAGAATGGTTTTTCCAACGTTACTTTCATTGCCCAACTATTGGAGGGTTGAAATCTTCGAACATAAACCACCTTTCTGCTGTCTCCTGCACTCTGTCTCCTGATCATTCATCTTCTAACAAAACCTTTGTAAAATGGTTGATTTTGTGGACGTTTATTTTCCGGCTGTGGCTTATCTTTACGATTCATCAAAAAAAAGGAGGTATACATGACATCTGCAGAATATTCATGGAAACCTTCGGTTGGTATCGCCTAACCGGGTTGCTCCATTAAAATATCTGGGCGCTAAAAGCGCAGGAAAATCCCGCTTTAGAGCGGGATTTCTTTTATTCAAAATTCAAATTTTCTAAAGTAGCTTACTAGTATGAAACCGTGGCTGATTTTACTTGTGATGATGCTTTTATCTCGTTTTGGCCATGCGCAAGACGCTTCTTTTTCTTCTATCGACTGGAATGTACAAAACATAGAAGCTAAAACTCCTGATTCACTGGCACAATTGCTTACCCGGAATCATACTACAGAGTTAGCAAAAGTTCGGGCTATTTATAGCTGGATAACTAATCATATTGCCTATAATATGGACATCTTCAGGCGCAACCCCGGCCCTTATAAATATAGCCCCGATCCCCTGGATACTTCGGCGGTTTGGCCTTCCGGCGATGAGATGATTGCCCGCAAAGTATTGCGTAAACGAGTGGCGGTTTGCGATGGCTATTCACGCCTGTTTAAAGTGATGTGCAGCTATGCCGGTATTGAAGCGGAGATAGTGCAAGGTTATGGCCGTGTAAATGGCGGAGGCGATAAAAAATTCAGGACGAATCATACCTGGAATGCTGTACGTATTGACAGTGCATGGAAACTTTTGGATATCACCTGGGCCAGTGGTTATACTACTTATGCCGATGACTTTGTCCAAAAGCAGAACGACTTTTATTTCCTTACCCCTCCCGATCAATTTATTACTGACCATTACCCCGAGGAATTAAGATGGACCTTGCTCGCCAACCCGCCTGCTCCTTATGAATTAAAGAAGCTGCCTTTCCGTAGTAAAAATTTCTTCAAATACGGGGTGAATTCTTATTTTCCTCAAAGTGGCATTATAGAAGCGGCAGAAGGTGATACCATCTTGTTTTCGGTGCAACTGAAAGATGTGGCGAGAGCAAAAACAACAAGTGCTGATCCGTTTATGGATACGCTTTCATACTCACAATGGCCTCTAAGTTCATTTGTAAAAGCTGGCAGAGAAAACGGAAATTTTGTTTATTATTCTTATGTGGCAGAGCCGGCTGCTGAGTGGATAAACCTGCTTTATAATGATGATGTGATCATGCGGTACCGCATCAACGTTTCTATAAAAAAAGAAGCCGTAAATACAGTCTCGCTTCTTTCGCCAAACTAACCCATCTCCTTGAATTTATTTACTCTTGCAGCAGGTTCTTAGATGCCTATTGTATCGATAGTATTTGGTTCAGACGTATCTCCCGGTAGGCAGCAACCCGTGCCTCCACAATCACCACCGATTTTATGTTCATTAAATCATCTATCGCTTCTTGATAAGTGACTCTGACCAAATGCAGGTGGCGCCAACGACTTGTAAGCACCACTATTTAATCAACAGCACTGTTCATTCCCTAACTTGCCATAATGAATTGGTGGCAACGGCTTTTTAAAAAAAAGCAAAACAATACAACAACAACCGAGCAGCTAAGTTTAAAAGACCGGGTCTCTGCTCTTCGAAACCTTCCCCGCTTTTTTGGCCTGGTGTGGCAAAGTAGTCCGGGCATGATGATAGCCAATATGGCGCTGCGCATTTTACGTTCTGCCCTTCCACTGGCGATGCTTTATGTAGGTAAATTAATTATTGATGGCATCGTACATTTAAAAGATGCGGATACATCGCACAACTATTTATGGAACCTGGTAGCGATAGAATTTGGGCTTGCCATTTTATCGGATATATTAAGTCGTGGCGTTAGTTTGTTGGATAGTTTGATAGGAGACTTGTTTGCAAACAGCACGTCCATTAAAATCATGCAACATGCTGCCCGGCTTGACCTGGAGCAATTTGAGGATTCGCAATTCTATGATAAGTTAGAGAGGGCAAGACAGCAAACTGTTGGAAGAACGATACTGCTTTCGCAGGTTTTAAGCCAGGTGCAAGATGCCATTACCATGGCTTTTTTAGCAGCAGGATTACTGGCGTTTAATCCATGGTTGATTCTACTTCTTTTGGTGGCGGTTGTTCCCGCTTTTTTAGGCGAATCACATTTCAATAATAGAAGCTATGCACTTAACCGCCGGCAAACTCCGGAGCGAAGGGAATTGGATTATATCCGTTATGTTGGTGCCTCCGACGAGACGGCTAAAGAAGTAAAAACCTTCGACCTGTCCGGTTTTTTTGTGGACCGCTTCCGCAGCTTATCAAACAAATTTTATGACGATAATAAAACGCTTTCAAAACGGCGTGCAGGGTGGGGAACATTGTTCTCTTTTTTAGGAAGTGCCGGTTATTATGGAGCCTATGTGTTTATCATCGGGCAGGCTATTAAAGGTTCGCTTTCTATTGGGGATGTAACTTTTTTAGCGGGTTCGTTCCGACAACTAAGAGGCTTGCTCGAAGGCATATTAGGACGCTTTACTTCCGTATCGCAAGGTGCTATTTACCTCAAAGACTTTTTTGATTTTTTTGAGATTCAGCCACGAATAAAATTAGCTGCTGAACCACGGCCGTTTCCAAATCCTATGCAGGAAGGATTTGTTTTTGAAGACGTAGGCTTTAAATACCTCAATGCGGAAAGATGGGCAAACCGGCATGTGAATTTTACATTAAAAGCAGGAGAAAAACTTGCACTGGTAGGAGAAAATGGAGCCGGTAAAACAACACTTGTAAAATTATTGGCAAGATTATATGATCCTACCGAAGGCCGCATTTTATTAGATGGCTATGATCTGAAAGAATATGATCTGGCAGATGTAAGAAGGGCCACCGGCGTCATCTTCCAGGACTTCCTGCGTTACCAAATGACGGCTTCGCAAAATATAGCCGTTGGCGACATTAGCGAGCAGCAAAATACACCTTTGATTATTTCATCTGCAGAGCAAAGTTTGGCTAGTACTGTTGTTGAAAAACTCCCCGGCGGCTACAACCAGCAATTAGGCAGACGCTTTAATAACGGAGTAGAACTCTCGGGGGGAGAATGGCAAAAAGTTGCTTTGGCAAGAGCCTATATGAAAGATGCACAACTGCTTATTTTAGATGAACCCACCGCTGCCCTTGATGCCCGTGCAGAATATGAAGTGTTCCAGCGCTTTGCCGAACTAACAAAAGGCAAAACTGCGGTTTTGATTTCGCATCGCTTTTCTACGGTTCGCATGGCAGATAGAATACTTGTTTTAGTGAATGGAGAAGTGGCTGAAATTGGAAGTCACAGTGAGTTATTGGAACGTAATGGGCGCTACGCTGAATTGTTTTTATTACAGGCAAAGGGGTATCAATAAAGAGAAGGATATAACAATTAATCAATCTAATCTTTGAAAAGATTTACTTAATAGTAATGCTGTTATAACCAGGAAGCAAACAGCAAATCCATAGCAGCAATACCACATGAGAAACTACCCGTCATTTCCTGATCATCACTTTCCTAACCATGCCAATTTCAGCATTACTATTGGCGGGCTCAACGGTAACATAGTTCACTGCTTTTGATGTTGACCAGGTAAGCCATTTTTCCTGTGCATTAGGATAGCGTTTTACCATTTCAACTTTTATTAATGTTGCATCTACTATATCCGCTTGAATATCACGTTCTGTTGTACAGCTCAATATCGGGCAGCTTATCATCGCCAGCACTATAGTTTTCATGTTGTGTCTTTTTCTAAAAAAATTTTTTTGACCAGGGAGTGCAATTAAAAGCTTAAGCAGTAAAAGGTCGAAACAAAGGGCATTCCATTTTATAACCCAACAGAACTTTATCTGAATATTTCTTCGCATTACTGAACGAATGCATTCAAACTTTTAATATGATCGCTTTGTATTTATTCGCAATAAAAATTTTTAATGCTGCGTCGTGGTAACATAGTGGGGAGCACTATATTTTTTAGGCCACAATAAGAAGGAAGACTTTGTTTGCAACCAAAAATTCACATTCGTAAAACTATTGAAACTATTGCTGCGCTTAGATTACAAGTGGATAACTAAGCTTACTGGTTTTAAAACTTATTGCAGCTCTTTGCATCCTTTTTGTCTCTATCCATACGCTTCCAATTTCTAACCTGCTCATGAGTAAATGCTGTTTTAAATTTTAAACTTAACCAGTAAAACCATGAGAAAACATCTATTCCTTTGTTGGCTTGTGATGCTATTATGCACCATCACAAAAGCTCAAACTACAGTAACAGGAAGGGTAACGGACGACAGAGGCGCTCCTGTTCCCTTTGCTACTCTCTCCGAGATTGGAACAACAAATTCTGTTGCGGCAGATTCAGCAGGACGATTTTCCATTAATGTAAGCCAGGGAGCAAGTATTGGTGTAACCGCTACCGGCTTCCAGGGGCAAACCCTAGTGGTAGCAGGACCTATTTTGAATTTTACTTTGGCAGCCGGGCAAAACAATTTGCAGGAAGTTGTGGTAACAGCGATGGGCATCAGGCGAAGCCGTAACCAGGTGCCCTATGCAGCTCAGCAAATAAGTGGTGATGAAGTCAGCAAGAACCGTTCTCCCAACTTTGTACAAAACCTTTCCGGTAAAGTATCAGGGCTTGAACTGCGACAGGCAAATACATTAGGAGGTTCTACCAATGTTGTTGTACGCGGATTTAAATCTCTCTTCGGTAACAACCAGGCGCTGTTTGTAGTAGATGGTGTTCCTTTCGACAACTCTAACATCAATACCGGTAATCAACGCACAGGCCGTGGAGGTTATGACTATGGCAACACCGGTGCCGATTTCAATCCTGATGACATTGAAACAATCACGGTTTTAAAAGGTGCCGCTGCAACAGCTTTGTATGGCTCACGTGCCGGCAATGGTGTTATTTTAATTACAACTAAAAAAGGCGTAAGAGGGGTAGGTGTTACCGTTAATTCCAGCTTTGGAGTTGGTAACATCGACAAATCAACTTTTGTAAAATACCAGAAAGAATATGGTGGCGGATACGGGCCTTTCTATCGTGATTTCACAGGTGATACCGACCTCTATTTCTGGAACCGGGATGTGAATGGTGATGGTGTTCGCGACAGGGTTGTTCCCTTAAGTGAAGATGCTTCATACGGTGGACGTTTTGATCCTAATTTACTCGTGTATCAATGGGATGCGTTTGATCCAACTTCTCCGAATTATAGGAAGGCCACACCATGGGTGGCTGCGCAGAATGACCCAAGTACTTTCTTTCAAAAATCACTGTCTTCCAATCAAAGCGTGTATCTCAATGCGGGTTCCGACAGGGGTACTTTTAAACTTGGTTATACCCGTACTGATGATAGGGGTATTTTGCCCAACAGTTCTCAAATAAAGAACATGGTTGATTTTGGGGGAACTTTTAATGTAACGTCTACAGTTACCGCAGGGGCTACCATTAATTATTCAAACATCAATGCAAAAGGAAGGTTTGGTACAGGTTATACAGGCTTCGGAAACGTAGCTGGTAACTTCCGGCAGTGGTGGCAAACCAATGTAGATATAAAGGATCAAAAAGAGGCTTACTTCCGCAATCGTAATAACGTTACCTGGAACTGGGCCAGTACCACAAGCCTGCGACCTATCTATTGGGACAATCCCTATTTCATGCGGTACGAAAATTATCAATCAGATACGAGAGACCGCTTTTTTGGAAATGTAAATGCCAACTGGAAAATTGCGAGCTGGTTAAATGTTTTGGGACGTGTTTCTGTTGACCGCTGGACTCAACTGGCCGAAGAGCGCATTGCAGTCGGAAGCACCGACGTTTCCGGCTATAACCGAACAAACCTTTCTTTCCGCGAAACCAACTTTGATTTGCTGGCCAATGCGGAAACAAAGCTTTCCACTGACTTTACGCTGCGGGGCTTGTTAGGAACAAACATTCGCCGCAATCTTATAGAGTCTATTTCAGCTACTACCAATGGTGGTTTGGTTACGCCAAGATTTTATGCACTTTCCAATTCGGCTAATCCACCAAACGCACCTACTGAATCGGTAGCTGAATTAGAGGTTGATGGTGTGTTTGCCGGTGCTACACTTTCGTGGCGTGATATGCTGACACTTGATGCAACCATCCGCAGAGACCAGTCTACAACATTGCCGCAAGAGAACAATACATTTTACTATCCATCGGTTTCTTTAGGCTTTGCATTTTCACGGTTATTGCCAACAGCCACCTGGCTTTCGTATGGAAAATTTAGAGTAAACTATGCACAGGTGGGTAACAGCGCACCTGCCAACAGTTTATTTGATGTATATGGCGCCGTGCCACAGTTTGGCTCACAAACACAATACACGGTGGCAAGTACAAAAAACAATCCTGCCTTACGGCCAGAGTTAACCAAAAGCGGTGAGATTGGTTTGGAAATGGCTTTCCTGAAGAACCGTGCCGGATTTGATTTTTCTTATTACGATGCACAGTCTTATAACCAGATCATGCCTGTTGCTATTTCTACTTCCACCGGTTATAGTGCGATGTATGTAAATGCAGGTACCATCCGCAACAGGGGTATTGAAGTGTCATTGAATGGTACCCCAATTCAAAGCAGAGATTTTTCATGGAATATGACGCTTAACTGGTCACGCAACCGCAACAAAGTTGAAGACCTTTATCAGGATCCGGCAACAGGTAATACAACTGAGAATCTTGTCCTTGGTTCTTTCCAGGGAGGCGTAACATTGAACGCAACATTAGGTCAACCTTATGGTACCATCCGCGGCTCCAATTTTATTTATACCAATGGAGAAAGAACAGTTGGCTCCGATGGACGCTATCTCATCTCCACCACTTCTAATGAAGTTATTGGTGATCCTAATGCAGACTGGATTGCAGGCCTGAACAATACCCTGCGTTACAAGAATGTTTCACTGAGCTGGTTGCTGGATATGCGACATGGCGGCGATGTTTTTTCACTGGATCTATACTATGGCTACGACACCGGTTTGTATCCTGAAACTGCAGGTACAAATGACCTTGGCAATCCGTCACGTAATCCACTTTCACAGGGAGGTGGTGTAATAATGCCGGGAGTTACACAGGATGGTAAGCCTAATACCACCAGGGTAAGCAATACCGGTGCAGGTACATATGGTTACGAGTATAACCCTGCTGCAGCTTTTGTCTATGATGCCAGCTATTTAAAATTAAGAGAAGCTGTGCTTACCTATTCATTGCCTAAGTCGCTTGTTGGAAGATTGAATCCATTCAAAG
Organism: Flavisolibacter sp.; assembly: GCA_028288675.1. Lineage (GTDB taxonomy): Bacteria > Bacteroidota > Bacteroidia > Chitinophagales > Chitinophagaceae > Flavisolibacter. The sequence continues at coordinate 18,840 of JAQBNG010000047.1, forward strand.
GAATCGACCTCTCTTTAATTGGCCGCAATCTTTGGCTCATCCATAAAAACTTACCCCATTCCGATCCGGAAGAGATTGTGAGTTCAGGTAATTTACAAGGCTACCAGAGTGGCGCTTATCCAACAACAAGAACAGTGGCAATTAACCTTAGATTACGATTTTAAACACCCATGATCATGAAAAAAATATTCTTTGTTTCTGTCTCCGTTTTGCTGCTTGCGGCATGTAAGAGAGACATTACCAATATAGACCCAAAAGCACCGCAAACCGCGCCGCCCTCTGCCTTATTCACCAATGCACAGCGTGTGCTTACCAACACAGTCACATCTACAAACGTAAACCTGAATATTTTCAGGCTGATCACGCAGCAATGGACGCAAACCACTTACACAGACGAAAGCAACTATAACCTAAGTACACGTAATATTCCGGAGAACCTTTGGACAGCGATGTACCGCGACGTGTTGCGTGACCTGGAAGAAGCAAAACGGTTAACAACAACGCTGGAATCTGATACAGCCATTCGAAGAAACCAGATAGCTGTCAGCGATATTATGCAGGTGTACACCTGGTATTACCTGGTGACAACCTATGGTAATATTCCTTATTCAGAGGCATTGGACATTAACCGTACAGCACCAAAATTTGATGATCAGCGAACAATTTTCATGGACCTGATAAGAAGGATCACGGAAGATATTGCTGCTTTACAAAGAAGCCCTTCTTCTGCTACTATTTTTCGTTCGGGAGAAACGGGTGCCGACGTTATTTACAATGGCAGTATAGCACAATGGATCCGCTTTGCTAATTCTTTTAAACTAAAAATGGGAATAACCATTGCTGATGCCGATCCGGCCACAGCTCGTACAACTGTAGAATCTGCGGTAGCTGGTGGAGTGTTTAGATCCAATGCGGATAATGCGGTATTCCGGTATCTATCAGCCCCACCCAATACCAATCCTGTGTGGGTAGATGTGATACAAAGTGGCCGTAACGACTATGTAATAGCCAGTACGTTTGCTAATACCGTTACCACTTTAAATGATCCGCGGGCTTCTGCCTTTTTTACTGCAGATCCAACAGGTGGTTATTCAGGTGGAACACCAGGAGAAAGTAATACGTTTGAAACATTCTCTCATACTGGCACTGTCACTACACAACAGAACACACCTGCTACGCTGTTAAGCTATTCTGAAACAGAATTTAACCTGGCAGAAGCTGCACAAAGAGGATGGAATGTTGGCGGTACAGCGTCGCAGCATTATAACAATGCAGTTACAGCATCTATCCTTGAATGGGGAGGTACACAGGCACAGGCAACAACTTACCTGGAGCAACCTTCTGTAGCATATGATCCCGTGAACTGGCGGCAACGGATTGGCCAGCAAAAATGGATTGCATTATACAACAGGGGCTGGGATGCATGGATCGAACAGCGCAGATTGGATTATCCGCAACTGACGGCACCATCGACGGCACTATCGGCCTATCCCTTACGGTTTACTTATCCTGTATCAGAACAAAACCTGAACCGTGTAAATTACGAGCAGGCATCGCAGGCCATAGGTGGCGATGTGGTAACCACCCGTTTGTTCTGGGATAAATTTTAAAGTTTTCTCATTGAAGCATTAATCCTTACGGGGGTCAGTTCTCTGACCCCCTCTTTTTTGAATAATGCAGAAGTAATTGTATAAATCCAGAAGTTTTTTGTTCGGAAAAAGTTATAACCATCCTGACCGCCTGAACAAAAAATACAGGAGTGTACAAGCTCCTGCCGTAAACAGGATCACTGCGTAAAATCCATATTCTGATTCTGCTTCCGGGATAAAACTAAAGTTCATTCCATAGAAGCCAGCCACCATAGTAGGCACAGCGATAATAGCCGCCCAGCCTGCAAATTTTCTTGAAACATCACTTTGCGAAATAGAGATAAGTGAGAAGTTAGCTTCCATCGCAGTGTTCAATAATTCCCTGGTATTTTCAACCATCTCATTAATGCGCACCACGTGGTCATATACATCGCGAAAGTACGGACGGGTTTCTTCAGAGATCCATTTAGCATCTAACCGCATTAGCCGGTTGCAAATATCTACAAGTGGCGATACCGCCCTTCTTACTTCCAGCAGTTCCCGCTTTAGTTCATAGATCTGTTCCGTTGTTTCGCGACTAGGTTTTTCTTTAAAAATTTTATCTTCTATCGCCTGCAGTTCAAGTTCCATTTCATGCACTACCGGGAAATACCTGTCCACTATAAAATCCATCACAGCATACAAAGCGAAGCCCTGGCCTTTACTTAAAAGGTCCGGTGTGCTTTCGCAACGATTGCGCACTTCTGAATAAGAAACTCCCGAGCCATGTCTTATTGTAACAATGAAATTAGGACCAATAAAAAAATGTGTTTCGCCAAATTCGGTATGGCGGTCTTTGTCTATATGCGCAGTACGCAGCACGATAAAAATTGAATCGCCGTATAGTTCAACCTTTGGACGTTGGTGCGCATTATGGGCATCTTCCACAGCAAGGTCGTGCAGGCCAAACTCCTGTTGCACTTTGCTTAATACTTCTTCTGATGGTTCATGCAAACCTATCCATATAAACTGGTCGGCGGCTTTAAGCACTTCGTGAACATCATCTAGTTCAACAGTGGCAATCCGCCGGCCGTTAGAATAGGCAGCGCAATTAATGATTTCTTTCATTTCCTTATTTTGAGGACTACTGATTAAAAGTAAAAGGTTTATCCTGAATCGTGTCTGCTGTTGTTATCAGCACTAAATTGATTATAGTTTTAGTTTTTGATCCGGCTTGTATGCAACAAGCATGTGCATAGTTGCCCTTTAATTCTTTATTATATTTCTGCCACCCCCGGCTTATGTCATCACAAACTGCTTACGAAGTTTACTTTTATTCTTTACTACATTTAATCCCTGATTAAACCCTCATGCTATGATAAAATTATCTGTAGTTGGCCTGGTGATAGCATCGGCATTATTGTACGGCACTTCCAGGTCAGCTTTTATGTCATCAATTAAACCCAGCGCAGCCATTGCACCGAAAGCTGTGCTTAAAACAGGCGCCGATCAAACAGAAAAGTACCTGTCTTATTTAAAAGGAAAACGAATTGGCATACTGGGGAATCAAACCACTATTATTGGTAAATCACACCTGGTAGATAGCTTGAAATCCCTAGGTATAACCATTGTAAAAGTGTTTGGACCCGAACATGGTTTTCGTGGGAATGCCAGCGCCGGTGTAAGGGTTAAGGATGAAGTAGATAAAGCTACCGGTATTCCTATCGTATCATTATACGGTGCCAAGCAAAAACCATCTAAAGCTGACATGGCCGATATAGACCTGATGATCTATGATGCGCAGGATGTGGGTTGCCGTTTTTATACTAACATTAATGCATTGGCAAGACTCATGGAAGCCTGCGCCGAAAGTGGAAAAGAGTTACTTATTCTTGACCGGCCCAACCCCAATGGTTATTTGATAGATGGCCCTGTGCTTGACATGAAATTAAAGTCGGGAATAGGTATGTTTCCTATTCCTATGTCGCATGGAGTGACGGTAGGTGAATTTGCACAAATGCTCAATGGCGAAGGATGGTTGGCAGGCGGTGTAAAATGTAAAATAAAAATTATTCCGGTGGCAGATTATAACCACGATATGCCTTACACGCTGCCGGTAAAACCATCGCCTAATTTAAACACGCAGCAGGCCATCATGCTTTATCCTTCCACCTGTTTGTTTGAAGGGGTTGCAGTTAATCATGGCCGTGGTACCCAGTTTCCTTTTACTGTATTTGGTAGCCCTGAACTGAAAGGCAAATACGACTTCTCCTTTACACCGGTAAGTATCCCCGGCATGGCTGAAACACCTTTGTATATGAACCAGGTTTGTTATGGCTTAGATCTGCGCAATTATAATGTGGAGAAGCTGCGAAGATCTAAGAAAATAAACATCCAATGGGTAAAGGAATTATATAAAGCCTTCCCCAAAAAAGAAAGTTTTTTTGATTATAAGCAAAGTAAGGAAATGGGTAATGTTGATTTTCGCACCGGGGATTCCCGTTTTAAACAACAAATCATTGATGATGTGCCGGAAGCTGAGATGCGCAAAAGCTGGGAACCTGCTTTGAGCCAGTATAAGGTAATGCGGAAGAAATATTTAATTTACCCGTGATTTTGTGAATACTATTTACCTGCTAGGATGGTAAAATATTTATTGTTTTTCTTTGGAATGCAGCTTTGATTTGGCTTCAATAATGTTGTTTCTGGCCTGCTATTACACCGTGTGATCACCTCTGGCAAGATTCTTATACATCCAATAATCAGTATTTTAAATATCGACAATTAAATAATTTTTTATGATAGAAAACTTAAACAACCTGGTAAAAGAAAATGCACAGGATACAATCATCAACAATTCAGCTATCCCTAACGAAAAGAATGAAGAAGTTGTGAAGGAAGCCACTGCCTCTATTGAAGATTCTCTGAAGACATCTTTAGCCGGAGGAAATGTAAGCGAGGTGGTTAAATTATTTAATGGTACCCCGGAGGCGGTAACCACAAGTCCTGTTACGCAACAAGCTACCGGCAGTTTTATAGAAAAGCTGCAAACCCGCTTTGGTGTAAACTTTAAAGAAGCTACAAACATGGCTAACAATCTAATTCCTAATGTGGTGAAAAAGCTGGTAAATAAAACATCCGACCCTGCTGATAAAACTTTCAATATTCAAAACATTTTTAATGAAGCCATTGGTGGAAAAACTATTGGAATGAACGTACAGGCGATGATGACAAAGTTTAAAACCGGTATGGATAAGGATGGCGATGGCGATGTTGACCTCCAGGACCTAAAAGCATTTTTTTCTGGTAGCGGCGGAGTAATGGACAAAGTGAAAGGTTTTTTTAAATAAGGGTTGAATATGAGGTTATATGTTTCATAAATAAGCTGTTTATAATTAGCCATCAGTTGTGATCTATTGATGCAAGAGAAGCTATGTAACAAACTTGTTTTTAATAGTGGCATGGCGGTAAGAATATCCTTATTATATGTTATAAACGGCTTTTTTATAGCCGTTTATTTTATTTTACAAATAAGGATATTATTTGCCCTCCCTTTTGGCTTTCATCTGTTTTGGATAAATAGAAATATTTATATTTATTATCCTGGTAAAAACATACAACATGAAACCCAATATGAAGTTTTCAGCAATGCTTGTGATCTGTACGGCCGCAATGGTTTTACTTTCCGCCCACAAGCCTGTAACAATCGACACGAAAGATATTGTTGGCGCCTGGGGATATGGTCCTGTTGAAAACCGTACGGTAATGATTGCAACTGACAAAGTATTTTCTGTAGCAACCTATAATGTCCCCGGCAAAAAATTTATCAGTTCCTACGGTGGCACCTGGCGAATTGATGGTAATAAACTTATCAAAAAAATTGAGTGGAACTCCAAAGACAGCTTACAGGTTGATAAAGAAATTACACAGGATATACAACTAACAAGTGGAAAGCTTTTAGTACCTCAAGCCAAAGAAACCTGGGATCGTTTAGATGATGGTAAACCTGGAGAACTTATGGGAGCATGGATCATTACCGGCAATTTTAAAAATGATACAGCAGTAAAAAGAGGAAGCCCGTTCTATCCGCGCCGGACAATGAAGATACTTTCAGGAAAATATTTTCAATGGATCGCTTATAATGTGGCCACTAAAACGTTTATGAATGCAGGCGGCGGAACTTATACAACCGTGGGTGGAAAGTACACGGAGAAAATTGAATTCTTTACTAAAACAGCGGAAAGTGTTGGTAAAACACTGGCGTTTGATTATTCATTTGTAAATGGAGACTGGCGACATAGAGGGCAAAAATCTACGGGCGGCGAAATGGATGAATGCTGGTCGAAGCGGGAGACGGTGGAAAAGTAAAATTGGGTTAATGCAAACAGGTGAAAGCTTTTGTGTGAATGGAGAAAAACAGTAAGCGTTTCTACCCAAAACAACAGTAGTTATACTGGCTGAACCACTTTTCAGTTCTGTGAGCAGTATATTACCGCCTAATCATTAACCCTAAAGTATCACTATGAAATTTTGTTTTTTAGTAGTAAGTGCCACAGTATTGGTTGCAGCCTGTAATAACAGCCCGAAAGAAGTGGAAAGTACCACGCTCTTGAAAAGCGATTCTACTTTTGTTGTTCAGCCCGAACTCCCGGTTGTAAAAGAAGAAGCTACAATCCATGCAGCTCCTGTAGAAAAAAAGGCTGCTGTAAGAAAAAGCAACACTACCAGCAATTCTACAACAAGTACTGGAAGCAGTACATCCCAATCATCTAATACCGCAGCAGAAAAAAAGGGCTGGAGCAAAACAGCTAAGGGTGCAGTAATAGGTGGTGTTGTAGGTGCGGGAACCGGTGCTGTTGTTAATAAGAAGAACCGTGCAGCCGGTGCCGTTATCGGAGGTGTTCTTGGTGCAGGTGCAGGGGCCGTTATTGGTAATGAAATGGATAAAAAAGACGGTCGTCATTAAGCTAGGAGAAGAAGTTCAAAAAAGCGTAGCTCCAAAAGGCTGCGCTTTTTTTATTTACAATTTCAAGATATTAATTACCAAACGTTCCTTGAAACAATTACTTTGTTCTGGCAGCCTCAAAACAGCCTTTTAGCACTGGGTCTATCTCAAGCTTACTGTCGTTAGCTACAACTTCGCCAGGATATTTGCCGCCTGTTTTTTCCCAGGCACATTCGCAGAAATTATCTATTTGTTCCTCCTTTTCACTTTTAAGTGAATTGGCAGCATCAATATGACAGGTTAACATAAAACTGCTTTTGTTGTTGGTGTAGTCCGAAATGCCATCCTTGAATTCACTATTTCTCTTACCGGTTGTCTCTCCGGTTGATGATTCTTTATCACTTGTTTTATCGTTACTGTTACAAGAGATAAACGTTGCGAGAAGCAGGCAAAAAAATAATTGTTTCATATTTATTTTTTAAGGTATAAAAGGCAGTTTCAGCAAATGATTTATTGTCTTTTTTATAAGTGCAAAACGAAAGTTTTCTCTGTATCATTTACACCAGGTTCAGTATGTTCTTTATATAGAGGTATCTTTTCTGGGAAACCTGAAGTTATAATAAGTTTTAGAGGTGACATTCACTCATATGATAAATGCAAAGCTTACTTCTGCATAAAGCAGGTGTCTCTTTCAAATAAAGAACTCATTGTTGTGCAGCAATAACGAAAACCATTTCTTTATTAAAGCATTCAAAAGGCCTGCTGTTATTTGGATGGTATAGCAGCGTTTGTATATTGGAGCGCTAACTGTATTAAACAAAAACCAAGACCAAACTCTATGATCGTTTACCGAAGCGCTGGCACAAAAAAGAGCTGCTATGGAACAGCCTTTTTTGTGCTATGAATTTGCGGTGCTATAGTTTAGCCACCACCTGCTTCTTAAGTTCAAGCTTTGTAAGAAGCTGGCTTGAAGGTTTTTCTTTGGAAGCATAATAGATAGTGCCCGTAGCCATTTTGCCGGATGCAGTTGCTATTTCTTTTACAGGCAATTGCATAACTGTACTTTTTGTGTCGGCAAACTTCCAAACTTTAACCGGTTTTCCTTTTTCATCTGTGAGGGTAATGGTTCTTCCTTTGCCCGCAACGCCACAATGGCTAAAGTGAATGAATAGCTGGTCGTTGCCATTTGCGGTATTTAGTGACAGTGGAGGAACACTTTCGGGCTCCGTTAGAAATTGCTCTACTACCAATTTGTCGTTAAGAAAGATGCGGTAAAAATCGCCACCCGGTTTAGTTGAAAATCCCTGGGAAAGGCCAGCGATCAAGAGGATGATAAACCCTTTACTAAAGGAATGAATTTTTTGTTTCATAAAAAATGTTTTGTGTTAGGAAATAACTTTCACCTAAAGGGAAGAAAAGATGGGGTGAAGCGAAAAAGTCTTTGACATGTGGATTAGAATGCTTGATGTAGTGTCAGGTACCCATGCTTTGGGTTGGATAACGCTTTAAAACTATCGTTGAGAGATTACTGTTTGTGGATGTCAGCGTGAGTGCCAAGGAGCAGAACTTTGCTTATCATATTGCATACGTTCACTTATTTTCTAACCAAGCCACCAGCTCCTGCTTAATAGCTTCACCAATTATTTTTTGATTTGCAGGGTTCTTTAAAAAGTCATAGCTGGCTGCGTTATCCCCAATCTCCAGCAGCACACGGTAAGGCGCTGCATTTCTATTTTCATCTAAACTATAAAAAGAAAGTTTGCCTGATGTTTCGCAACGGTAATCATTGCGGCCGGTTGTGCTGTCAAGCAATACGCCACGGTCTTCCATACCGGTTGCAGCGCAAATAGCTTTTACTAAACGGGCGGCAAGTTCCCGGTTAGCGGCTTCAAGTTTATCCCCGTAATGAATATATCCCCAAACAGCATGGCGCTTTGTTCCGCCATTGTTATGTACAGCAATAAATACTTCAGGATGTTTTTTTGCAGCTTGCTGAAGCTCATAAGCATACCCGGATATTTTACCATCAAGGATCGCGGTGGTATGGTCAATCTTTGTATTGCTGCCAATATCGGCATGATGCAAATCTGGCCTTCCCAGGCTCCATACTTTGTATTCCTTCAATTTTGTGCTCTTTGAAGGAACGTTTAAAGACATAGCCGCTTCCACAATTCCATTACAGGTCTCAGCTTCACTAAAATCTTTTCCTGTATCTGTTTGATGTGAGGGCTGCCATACAACAGTTACTTTCTTTTTGCCTGTCGTAGCCTCATTAAAATCCTTTTCAGAAGTTGAAGTGCCATTTATAAAAAAGCTAAACCATAGGAGCAAAAAGGGAAATCGTATCATACACTTTTGTATTTGAAAAAGGTTGAAAGAAGCAATTGCCACCGCAAATTGAATGCAGCAATTCTTAAATAGCCTGTAGTTAGTCCGCGGCCTTCCTGGACTTAAGTTACATTTCGCTGAAGTTTGCTTTAGAGCATTTGGATGTATTTGGTTATCGTTATATATTTCGGCAATCAAAACTAACCCGAAATGCAGGAACCGCTTTTCCCGACAACTATTTCACGAAAGCTTTATAATGAACGCTCCATACTTATTGGCACCTTTATCGGAGGCCCATTAGCCGGGGGTTATCTCATTGCCCAAAATTTTAAAGCACTTAATGATCCGGCAAAGGCGGTTAAAACGTGGATAGTTACCATCTTGGTTTTACTCCTTACAATGGCCACTGCCTTTGTGCCAGCATTGGATAAATTACCGACCTTCTTTTATTCATTTATATTCTGCATGATTGCTCATTTCATGGCGAAAAAATTCCAGGGCAGTAACATTCAGTTACACCAGGTAAGTGGTGGTCAGTTGTACAATACCTGGAGAGCCGTAGCTGCAGGAGTCATTTTTATGTTGCTGATGGTAGCTTTTATATTAGTCATTTCATACTTGCAGGATCCTTCTGTTTTTAAATAACGGATGCATGTTTTAATTTCATCGCTGATGGAAAAGAAAATAAATTCCACGTGCATTTAATTTTGATAGTACGGTCAAACACTGGATTTGGTGAATAGGATTTCCGGATGTACAAGAGTGCGACGCAAGTAAAGTCTCATAGTAGTACCTCCGCTTGGTACCTAAAATTTTATTTCACCTGCATCGCTTTTAAGTTGCTTTCATTTCCAGTACGGTCAACAGCGGTAACTGCTATCTGCGTTAGTGGCATTTTATTAGAGCCTGCAACTAATGTCATATTTAACATACGGTCTTTGCGGTTCAAAATTTTATAACTCCATGTATTGCCATAGCGATGATAAACCACCCAGCGAAATACATCTGCCTCATTATTATGGGTCCACGTTATTGCTAAACTGTCTCCCTGATTTGCTGTAGAAACCATAGGAGCATCCGGTGCTTTGTTATCGAGCCAGGGACTTGAAGGTATCAATGCACCATCTTTATATGGGCCTGCCAGCAAGGCTTTGGAGAGATTTGTATTTGCTATATCGGATGTGATACTCCAATGCACCACGCCTTTACTTTGCGGCACTATGCCCCTTGTTATCATGATCTGGTTAATGGTTTCGTCAACGGTTCTTCCGCTGGTATCGCGGCCGATAGAAATGCCCGGCCACAGGTGCCGACTTTTTGTGTTTTCGCCGGCCCACCAGCCAAGTAATACAGGAAAGCTTTGCGCCAGTCTTTTGATAGGCCAATAAAGTTGCGGCGTAAAATAATCTATCCATCCTTTGTTCAGCCAAAGCTTTGCATCGGCATACAGTACATCATACTGGTCGAACCCGCTGATAGATTCCGGATAGCCAGGCCGCCATATTCCAAAAGGGCTCAGACCAAATTTTACATGCGACTTTTCTGCCTTTATTTCTTTGTAAAGGCGTTCAATTAAATCGTTCACACTTTTGCGCCGCCAGTCGCCTCGGGATAGGTTGCCACCACCATTTTTATATCCTGCCCAACTGGTGCTGTCGGGAAAATCTTCACCCTTGTTATAATCCGGGTAAGGATAAAAATAATCGTCGAAGTGAACGCCGTCAATATCGTAACGCTTAACAATATCCATCACAACATTTGTTGTTCTATCCTGCACAAATTTTTGTGAAGGGTCCATCCAGTAATAGCCTTGCCTGAGGTACAACACTTGCCCGGGATTTGTTTTTACAATGGAAGAATCGCTGATCGTTTTTCCACCTGCTGTGTGGTGTGCACGATAGGGGTTAAGCCATACATGCAGTTCCAGTCCGCGGTCGTGCGCCGCTTCTGTCCAAAATTGAAGCGGATCATACCAGGGGTCAGGTGCTTTGCCTTGTTCGCCTGTGAGGTAATAGCTCCAGGGTTCAAGGTCGCTTTTGTACAAAGCATCTGCCTGTGGTCTTACCTGTAAAATAACGGCGTTGAAATTATGTTGCTGTAAGTAGTCAAGTAATACAATGGCTTCCTGCTGCTGTTGTTCTGTGGTGAGTCCGGGCTTGCTTGGCCAGTTAATGTTGGCAACAGTTGCCACCCATGCAGCCCGAAATTCTTTCATGACTCTGGGTGTGTTGGTTGGAGCAACATTGGCGCCGGCTATATTACTTGCTGAAATGATTTTTGGGGCGCATGAATTAAAAAGGCAGGCAACAATAACGATTAGAAGGGCAGGCAAAAGTTTTTTTATCATGACAATTTTTTGAAGATGCTGAGATAAAAATAAAGATTGTTGATGGAGGGGGTGAAGAAAAGCAGCGTGTGGGGAGATAAGCCTCGCAACAAAACATTACTTTTTTAGCGCAGCCGCAATATCGCCACTGTACCCCTCGCTGACAGGTACCGTTTTATTATTGATAGTAAGCTGGTGCTTTTCAACCTTATCAATTTTATTAATGGCTACAAGATAAGAGCGGTGCGTTCTTACAAATTTACCCGAAGGCAAAAGGTTCGCAGCTTCTAAAAAAGTGCTGCGGGAAAGAATATTTTTATCTCTCAAAACAAAAGTTACATAATTGCCGGCGGCTTCTAAATACAGTATTTCATCATAAAAAATTTTTACCTGCTCATATCCTGTTTTAATATATAAATGATCTGTGGCCTCCGTAGCGTTTCTAAAATTGTATAGCTCAAAAGCCTTGTTACAACCTTTAATAAAACGGGATAAAGAAAAAGGTTTTAACAGGTAATCCACTGCATCCATTTCAAAGCTTGTCGCTGCATGTTCGCTGTAAGCGGTGGTAAATATCAGCAGTGGTTTTTTACTTAAACTGTTGAAGAATTCAATACCGGAAATGTCGGGCATTTTTATATCGAGGAAAATCAGATCAACGCTTTCTTTTTGCAAATATTCCAATGCTTTGAAAGCATCCATAAACACTGCCTTCAGATCAAGAAAAGGAACTTTAGCGGCATGCGACTTAATGATCTCTAAAGCGATGGGTTCATCATCAATGGCAATTGCTTTCATGCAGGATATGTTATCATATAATTTGAATAGCCTAAGATAACTGTAACATAAGATGAACAAAAAAGTCTTTAGGTGTTTCCTGTATCACCAGCTCGTGCTTGCCTGGATATAATAGCTGCAAACGTTGTTTTACATTGGTAAGGCCGATGCCGCTTTTATCGGCCTCCGGGTCGTTGGCCAGGCTGGGGTGTCTGCTGTTACGCACATCAAAGTTAACAGAGCCGTTCTTTACTTCCAATGCAATGCTGATGTATGAAGGTTCGCGGAAGCTGATACCGTGCTTAAACGCATTCTCTACAAAAGGGATGAATAACATTGGTGCAACCTGTATATCATTAAAAGTAGTTTCGATTTCCGTTTCGATCCTTATCTCCGGATTGGTAGCCGTGCGTAATTTTTGAAGGCTTATGTAATTGTTTAAGTAATCTATTTCGCGTATCAGCGATATTTTTTCCTGCATATTTTCCTGCAACATAAAGCGCATCATATCGCCTAATTTTTGAACCGCTTCGCTGGTGCGGTCTGCGCCTTCCTGCAAAGCAGTTCCGTAAATAGTGTTCAATGCATTGAAAAGAAAATGCGGGTTGATCTGCGACCGTAAAAAATCGAAACTGGCGGCCGATTGCCCCAGCTCTTTTTTTAAAACATTTAATTGTTCGTTGCCTTTCATATGCCGCTTATATAACAACCAGGTAACTGGTACAGTTATAAACATCTGTAATACGGAGTTGAATATCCAAAGAGCTGCCAGTGGCGCAACATCATCATGTATCACCCCACCGACCACAAGCTTTAATATAAGTCCCCACGCCATGAGGATTATAAAAAGTATCAGCGCATTTTTAAGGGCATAGGAAACAAAGGGATGTTTGTTGTTTAAAGAAGAAGGAATGAGCGTATAAAAGCCGGCCAGGTATAAAAGTATGGCGGACGGGATTGCTATGATCCATGCTGCAGTAGCAAGTCCCGGTGCGTTTTCCTGAACGATGAATAATAAAATAACCAGCCAGATAAATGTGGCAACAATTGCCTCGCGTCTTACAAACTTGTACTTGGCTTCAAGCCTTCCGGAAATAGCCAGCAGGTATAAGCTTATGTATTTTATGATACTATAAATGGAAAATACCGAAAACAAGATGAATGTATGCTCTAATCCCTGGCTAAACATAATTTGTGCTGCTGGCTCCCGGGATGTACTATAAATAAATGCTCTTAAATAGTAATCGGTGATCCCGAAGACTACTCCGAAAAGAACGATAATTAAAACAAACAATACGATATTGAACAGGACACGATGCTTGCTTATCAATTTGGGAACGACAAAAAAGTTCAGGTATAAAGGGGCCAGAAAGAGTGTAAGATCCCGGATCAGTTGGGGAATGAAAAAGTGCTTATAAAATTGAAAAGGAAGGTTTGCTTCCTCAAAACTAGATTTATACGGCGCATTTTCCTGGTCAAAGGTTTCCATTATGAAGAAAAACAGCACGAAGGCAAAAACTGTAGTAAAAGCCCAAAATTCAATCTTGGCAAAAGTGGTGTTTAGTTTTAATGCATTATTCATTGTATCCATTGATAGTGCAATGCTAATTTATAAGACGTGAGAAAGGATGCAGAAGTGATGGAACAGGCTTAATATGTGACGAAATCCCCTGTCAAATTTTCCATCCCCCCTGCTTTATCAATAACAACTTCCATCTGCTATTCATTTTTACAATTTTAGGCATTCCATCACATATTAAAAGGGGTTGAACACATACAAAATATACATGGGTTTATGTTGATTAACCTTGCTTCATAATTATCAAAATCAAAAAATTATTATAATGAATATTATGAAGGGTTCCATATTGGTAACATTATTTATCCTGCTTGTTTCAACTGCATTTGCACAGACGACAGCTATGATTTCAGGAAGCATAATTAGTAACAACGTGAAAGCAGTCGGGGGTGCAACCGTTAGCCTGCTACGTGCCAAAGACTCTGCAACTGTTAAACTCTCTGTAGCCAGTAAGGAGGGTTCGTATGTGTTTGAAAACATTGCTGACGGAAAGTACCTGGTTGCAGTAACCGCCGTTGGGCATCAGAAAAGCTATTCAAACCTTATTGACATTAATGCCAAACAGCAAAATATACAACTCCCTTCTATTAGCTTAACCCCTGCGGCAAAGTCATTAACCGATGTCACTGTTACAACAAAACGACCTTTGATTGAGCAACGCATAGACAGGACAATCGTAAATGTAGATGCATCAATAACAAATGTTGGTACATCAGCATTAGAAGTATTAGAGAAGTCTCCGGGTGTAACAGTTGACAGAGACGGCAACATCAGTTTAAAAGGAAAAGCAGGTGTGCTTGTTATGGTTGATGGCAGACCAACACAATTGGGTGGAGCGGATCTTGCCAACCTGTTGCGTAACATGAATTCCAGTCAATTAGACCAGATTGAGATTATGACGAACCCGCCTGCACGTTATGATGCAGCAGGCACTTCGGGTATCATTAATATCAAAACAAAGAAGATTATTACAGCAGGTTTTAATGGTTCGGCAAGTATAGCTTATTCGCAGGGACGCTATCCGAAAACTGCTGAAGGCATCAACTTCAACTATAGAGAAGGCAAAATAAACCTGTTCACGGCTTTAAGCCACAACTACCAGAAAAGATTTTCAACTCTGAATATTGACAGAAACATTTTCAACAATAATACTAATACAATAGACAAGGTTTTTAACCAGGAGGCAAATAGAATTTCAGCAGGCCATTCTTATAGTGCAAAAATTGGCGTTGATTTTTTTGCCACCAGGAAAACCACAATTGGGGCCGTTGTAAATCTTAATTCACGAGGGACGTTATCAAGTAATCCAAACATCACAAATATTTCAAATGCTGCTAAAGATTTGGAAAGTGTAACAAAGGCTTTGGTTGATAATGACGCTGATTGGAAAAGCATCAGCACCAACCTGAACTTCAGAACATTACTGGATAAGAAGGGCAAAGAGCTCACTTCGGATTTTGACTTTGTAAGACATAGCTTGGGTAACGACCTGTTCATGGTAAACTCTTATACGAATGCAGCGGGTAACGAATACAGAAAAGCAGATACCTTAAAAGGGCTTTTACCGCAAAACATAGAAGTATATACTGCAAGAGTTGATTACTTACACCCCATAAGTAAGAATGCGAGGTTTGAAGCAGGTATTAAAAGTGGTATTGTAAAAACCGACAATAATGCTGTATACGATAGCATTCAGTATGGAAGAATTATTCACGACTTTAACCGTAGCAATCATTTCATTTACGAAGAGAATATCAACGCAGCTTATGTGAATTTAAGTGCCCCGCTATCAAAAAAATGGAGTGCACAATTTGGCTTGCGTTTAGAAAACACAAATGCAAAAGGTACCCAGTTAACAACAGGCGAGACCTTTGACAGGCACTACACGCAGTTATTTCCAACAGCGTATTTTCAATACAAAGCCAATGATAAAAACAACTTAGGGGCCAACTTCGCAAGGAGAGTTAGTCGCCCCAGCTATCAAAGCCTAAACCCTTTTATCAAGTTTATTGACAGGTACTCTTTTAGCCAGGGTAATCCAGCCCTGAAACCTTCTGTGAGCAGCAATATCGAGGTATCTCATACATGGAAGAACCAGATCACGACAACGGTAAACTACACGAACATTAAAGATATTATACATGAAATCATTCAGCAGAAAGGGCAGGAAGCGTACAATATGCCTGCGAATGTTTCCTCTCTTAACCAGGTTGGAATTTCAGTAAGTGCAAATAATCCAATCAATAAGTGGTGGACAAGTAACATCAACATTAATGTGTATAATGACAACTATAAAGGCATTGTAAACGGTGCGGTTATTGACCGGGCTGCCACAAGTTTCGTCATCAATGGAACACAGCAATTTAAAATAACTAAAACGATAACGGGTGAGATCAACGGTAGGTTTAGGAACGGATGGCTTGAAGGTGTGATGAGAACAAATGCAGTAGGGCTAATAGGTGCAGGCATTAGTAAGCAAATTTTAAAAAACCAGGGAACAATTCGGCTGACAGCACGTGATATTTTTTGGACGCAAAGATTAAAAGGCATAACCCGGTATGGTAACGTAGACGTTGAAATGCGCCAGTTTAGTGAAACACAAGTTGTAACAATTGGCTTTTCTTACGGCTTTAGTAAAGGAAAAAAGATCGCACCCGTAAAAAGAACGGCAGGCAGTGCTAATGAGGAGCAGAACCGTATCGGACAGTAAAATCTTTGTAGGTTGAAAACAAAACTTTTACTACTACCTAAATCTTTAAAATATATAATCATGAATAACAAATCAGAAATAACAATCTATAACAAATCGCATGTTGGGAATGCAATCAGTTGGTTATTTGGCATAATTGCTTTTTTAATCGGCGTAATAAATACGTTTTGGGGCAACGACCCCCAGTTTGGAGTTTTTATAATTCTTCTTTCTTTTGCTTATTTTCTTCCGGTAAATGCCATTCTTAGAAAAACGCTCCGTTTTTCAATTCCTAAAATGGGAATAGTAAAAATCGTCCTTGGCATTTTTATTATTTGGGCAGCGTTGGGCGTGGGCGAATTGTTTGATAAGATAGAGCTGATGAAGATGGACCTATAATTCTACATCACACTAAATAAATGCAGACAACCTTATATAAAACCATTATGAAATACATCCTAATCACATTAATCTTCTTTGCTTGTAAAAACAATTCCGGGCAAAAGAACTATCCAGGAATTTCAACTGAAGTACTTGATACTATCACATCAGCTCCGGCCAGAATTGTTGCAAACCCTTCTCTATTTGAGACTGCTTTTATTAAAGGAACCAAACAAAAAGTAAAAGATTCAAACTTCAACCTTTATGGGATAACAATAGGGAAGTTAAGGGTAGTTAGCGGCCATATTATAGCCTGTGACCCTTTGCATATCGATGAATATGGCATTCCTTTTACGCAGGTTTTTCCAACGGGAGAATTTCCTGTTCAGCTTTCTATTGCTGAATTGGGTAACGAGGAAATGATTGCATTTGGGAGAATTAATTTTAGTGATGAGCCAGTTGTAAAGTGGGAATTTGCACTGCAGGAAGGACAACAGCCTCTTCCTGTTGGAGGTGAAGAAATGCATGGATATGGGGTAGATGCAGGCATAGTGGTTTTTTTTGATAAAGAGGCTAATAAGGCTTTAGACGAAGAGAAGTTAACAAACATGGACGCAGATTTATACAAAGAAATGGGTAAGCATAATCATGATCTGTGGAAATACGCAATGTATAATGTGGCAGGACATAGCATGGCAGCTTTTACTACAGGTTTAGGCGATGGACGCTATGCCACTTATATAGGTTTTGACGCAAAAGGGGCGCCTTGTAGATTAGTAACAGATTTCGGTCTTTTTGATTGGAAGAACAAGTAACGCTTTAAACAAAATAAGGCTTGCTGCTATGCCGGCCATTATCACAATTAATATCCTGTTATGCAAATTAGAAATCTTCTGCTGCTTTTGTTTATATGCTGTTTTGCCTGTAAAAATGCAAAGCAAGACGACAACGCGGAGAAGTTTGACAAAATAAAATGGGTAGCAAAGAAGAATAACGAATTTCCATACAGAGATAAGATGCTTAAAGATTTAATTGACAATCATAAGTTGCATGGTTTAAAAAAAGAAGAGGTTATAAATATGCTTGGCCAACCAAGCCGTAGTGATAATGGCCACCTTTTCTATAAGATAGATCAGGAGTTGATTGGGAATATTTTTCCTCTTCATACTAAAACGCTGGTAATTAAATTAAATAAGGATAGCACCGTAGAATGGAGAAAGATCCATGAATAGAAGAAAACTTTACAACAATAAAACCAGGGCAAACAATGGCTTCTATTCAATAGTGGCTTGAAGGATAATTTCAAAAAGCGCCTGGTTCCTTTTTACTTCGATGTAAGGTTACTGACGATTGTTTTTAAGCAATCTGGCACCGCTAACAAAGTTTCAATTCAATGCTTGCTGATGAACAGCATTTGAGCCATTTATCAGTGCCAACTGATAAATGGTTACCGTTGCGTTGCCCCCTTGTTCTGCAAAAAAACTTTTCCCTTTTTTACCTTAATGAAATTGTGCCTGATAGATTTTAAAACAAGGAGCAGGAAGTCGTGATAAAATTGATGTGCCGGTAAGTACAACTTTAGTTTTTCAGTACCTCGTTCATGGAAATTATTGATCAATTTATTTAATGTTACCATGCGCCTGTCAATACTACTCCGCTCCAAGCTATTAAAATCAAAAAGAACTGCATCCTTTTATTGGTTGATTATATCTGCTGCAATTATTGCTGTTTTATTATTGTTAGATGCAGGCTTCGATGGCATGTCGTCGCAAAACAGGGAGGATAGGTTTAATGCAATGTGCGGGGAAGGTTTTAAGAGGAAGAGGTTGGTGATATTTCCCATGTTTGTAGTTGTTGGCCTGGATGATATTACTGCAAAACGCTTACAAAATTAATGCAGGAAAATGGGTTTCTGCCCCACCTCAAAAGAGGTTAAAAGTGCTTGCCTCAAAATTTCATACTGTGCATTTTCCCATGCAGGTATTGCTATCAGATATAGCCATGTATAACAATCAGGAAAACTGCATCATAAAAACACTTCCCTTTCCTTCCACCGATTGCACCTGGATAGTTCCTTTATGCAACATGATGATTTGTTTGCAAAGGCTGAGTCCAATTCCACTGCCGCTTTTCTTTGTGCTAAAGAAAGGGATGAATATTTTTTCTATTACTTCTTCGGTCATGCCTTGGCCATTGTCTGCCACTTTTAAAATGATTTTTTTATCAAGGGTTTGATCGGCTGATAAAACAAGTTTAGGATGCTCTTTTTCTTTCACAGCCTCTAGTGCATTTACAATAAGATTAATGAAAACCTGTTCCAGCAAACTGGCATCCGCCTGCATTTGCAGGTCGGGGTTCCGAAGGATAATTTCTACCTCTGTTCCCTTTTGTTCAAAGGTTGGCTGCATTAATTGATGAAGGTTCGCAAACAACTCCCGTACATAGATCTTCTTTAAGTTGAGTGTAGTTATCTTATTCAGACTGCGATAGGTTTCTGCAAATTTTAATAACCCTTCGCTTCTGCGTTTGATGGTATCAATACCTAATTCTAAATCTTCAACTGCATCATTCTGCAATTGCGGAGCGGCTAACTGCAACCGGTTTTTTAAGGTGTCTGCAAGCGATGAAATAGGTGCTATGGAATTCATGATCTCGTGCGTCATCACACCTAATAGTTTCTGCCAGGCTTTTGATTCTGTTTCATCCAGTGCCTCGTTTACATTTTGAAATGCAATAAGCTTATATTTTTTGCCATCTGTTTGAAAAGCAGTGGCGGAGAGAAGTGCTTTAAAAGCTGCTTTTTCTAAATGAATGGTAACAATCTTTGTCTCACCGGGCTTGATGGTGTCCACTTCTTCAAATAAAACCTTATCCCTTTTTATTAGTGAATGGATTGTTTTTAAGTAGGGCAGCTCCAGCAGTTTCTTTAGTGTTTCATTCATCCACACTACCTCGCCGCTTTCTAATTCGTAGGATAAAATGCCGGTGTCAACCAGCTCTAATATCTTTTGCAAATACTGGTACTGCGTTTCTTTTTCTTTACTGATAACTTTAAACGTAGTGTTGATCTCGTTAAAGCCTTTGCGCAAGGGTTGTATATCTGAAGAGGCGTGCTTCACATCAAAATAGCGGGAGAAATCCCTGTAATGGACAGCCTCTACAAACTGGGCCAGTTCATCCTGCGTTTTTTTCTGAAATTTAAAAAACTCAATGAGTTGATAGAATAGAAACGGCGCCGATAAAGCCAACGGCAGGTACCACTGTTTCACCAAAAAATAAGCAGCAGCAGTAAGAGTAACGAACAGCAAAGCCGTACGAAGAACGATTTTATTATAAGAGTTATTAAAAGTCATGTTGGGTGTTGCATTTACTGGCCGGATGAATAAAGCACACGTAGAAAATTTTCTATCGTTCAACTTATGTATCCTACTTACTTGGCTTTATGTATTCTCCTGACTCCTGAATTCTGTCTCCTGTCTCCTCTCCTAAATATCATACTTACTTAGCCTTCTGTACAAAGCCGTTCTTGTAATGCCTAATTCTTTGGCCGCTTTTGAAATATTACCACTGTGCTTTTCAATCACTTTCAGGATCGTATTTTTCTCAACCGTACCAAGGTTGGAGTGTTCCACTCTTTCTTCTTCTACAAGTGCAGATTCTATAGGAGAGAATAAAATATCCCTGGCAAAAAGCACATCGCCTTCCACCATAATCACGGCTCTTTCCACAGCATATTGCAACTCCCTTACATTGCCGGGATAATGGTAATTCAATAATTTTTCTTTTGCTGATTTATCCAGTTGCAGTTGTGGCTTCAGGTATTTGGCGCTGTAGATTTTGCTGAAATGTTCAGCCAGCAATAAAATATCAGTTCCCCGCCTCCGTAAAGGCGGGACAACAATTTCAACCGTGTTGATACGGTATATTAAATCCTTGCGAAACTTGTTTTCATTCGCCAGTTCTGTAATAGAAATATTAGTAGCACAAACCAGGCGTATGTCAATTGGCAAGGGTTCGTTTGTTCCTAACCTGGTTACCTGCCTGTTTTGCAAAACACTTAAAAGCTTTGCCTGTTGGTGTAAAGAAATGTTTCCTATTTCATCTAAAAATAAAGTGCCGGTATTTGCCGATTCAAACCTTCCTTCCCGGTCTTCCCTTGCATCTGTAAAAGCTCCTTTTTTATGCCCGAATAATTCACTTTCAAAAAGTGATTCGGTCAGGGCGCCAACATCCACTTTAATAAAGGGCTTTGTTGCACGATGAGAAAAATGATGAATCGCTTTCGCAATCACTTCTTTGCCCGTTCCGTTTTCGCCAAGTATTAAAATGTTGGCATCGGTGGGTGCTATTTTTTGAACTTTATAAAAGATATCCTGCATCACTTCCGACTCGCCTAACAATTCTTTTTCAAAAATAGATAGCCCGCTTTGTACCGCAGATGTGCCTTTTGTTTCTTTGCGTTTAACTGCTTCTTTAATGGTTGACAGTAATTTTTCGTTGTGCCAGGGCTTTACAATAAAATCGTAAGCACCTTCTTTTAAAGAACGGATCGCCAGGTCAATATCCCCATACGCCGTGATCATAATAACAGATGCAGTTGACTTAAACTCCCTGATTTTTTTCAGCCAGAAAATACCTTCATTGCCGGTGTTAATGGAGCTGTTGAAATTCATATCCAGCAGAATAACATCAAACTCCTGTTTCGCTAAAATAGAACGGATATTTTCCGGGTTCTTTTCTGTAATAATTTCTTTTACTTCAGGCTTAAGCAATAAGCGAACGGCGGTTAATACATCTACATCATCATCTATTACAAGTATCGAAGCAGTTTTTAGCGACATGTATTCAAACGGGGTTGTGGCAAGATGCGAATCTAACAATATGCCATCAATATAAGATTGTGAGAATGAAGGACTGAGCGTTTATTGTTCGGAACGGACTGTATCAAAACCGGACACTTCCTGTTCGTATGCGAACAGTTTCGTAGATTCAAAATTTCTTAAATTACTGAAAACCAAAGCGTAGACCGTTTGGCATTGTATTGCATTACTGGTTTCAGTTACAAATTAATTAACTGTGGATAGAAAAATTGAAAGAAAAGGGTTAAGTAAAAAAACGGTTTACACAATAACAGGTATCGCTGCCTTAATCATTTTAATTGGTAGCAGCATTTATTATACCTCCGGTGGCTCAAAACTAAATGTAGAAGCAGAACGCATTACAATCAGTGAAGTAAAGAAAGGGGCATTTAAAGAGTTTATCCCTGTTAATGGAATTGTGTTGCCGCAAACAACAATTTATTTAGATGCCGTTGAAGGCGGCAGGGTAGAAGAGAAGCTGGTGGAAGATGGCGCTAACGTTAAAAAAGGTCAACCCATTCTCAGGCTATCAAATACTGATCTTGAACTTAGTTTGGTAAACCAGCAAACCTCTGTTTACAACCTGCTTACGCAAATGCAAATCGCAAAAAATGCGGCGCAACAAAACACCACGCAAAAGCTTAATCAAAAAACAGATGTGGAAAGTGCTTACAAAGAAGCTAAACGTATTTATGATCTGAACAAATATTTATACGAACAGAAAGCCATCGGTTTGCAGGAATTTAAGCAGGCAGAAAATAACTACAACTACCAGATGGAAAGAATGAACCTGACAGATAGAATTTTGAAGCAGGATGTAAGTTCAAATACGCAGCAGGTTTCGCAGGCGCAACAATCTTACCAGGGCTCGCAAAATGCGTTAGGTGTGATGCGTAAAAAAGTGGGCGACCTTGTTGTAAGGGCACCCGTAGATGGACAGCTAACATCATTAGACGCAGAGATTGGACAAAGCAAAAACAAAGGCGAGCGCCTTGGACAGATTGATATTACCGACGGTTATAAAGTAAGGGTAGATGTGGATGAACATTATATCTCCCGTGTGTTTATTGGGTTGATGGGCGAAGCCACCGTTGCTGGCAAGGCCTACAAGCTAAAGATCACCAAAGTTTATACACAGGTAAACAATGGCCGCTTCCAGGTTGATATGCTTTTTGTTGATGGAGTGCCGGAAGGTATCCGTCGCGGGCAAACATTGCAAATAGGTTTGGCACTAAGCGATGAAACACAGGCGTTGTTATTAAGCAAAGGCGGCTTTTTTCAGCAAACCGGTGGAAGCTGGGTGTATAAAGTAACAAGCGATGGCAGCAAAGCGTATAAAGTTGATGTGCAGCTAGGACGCCAAAACCCTGATTATTATGAAGTGTTGAATGGTTTGCAGCCGGGGGATAAAATCGTTACATCAAGCTATGAGAACTATGGAAATATGCAGGAACTGGTGATTAAGAAATAGGAGCCAGGAGCCAGAATAGAGGAGCCAGGATACGCAACTCGCATTTTCAGAAACCAACTATAACTATAAAACCAGCGTTTATGAAACTGTTTTTTATTATCGGGATGTTATGCATCAATAATGTATCATCCCCAACAAAACCAAGCACCACTTCACGCATTTCAAAAAAAGAAATAAGGCCTTCTTATAAGCTGGCTCCTTCTATTTTAATTGTCGCCACTTACTAAACACAAATAACTGTCATTATGATAAAGATCAAGAACCTCGAGAAAATATACCGTACCGAAGACGTGGAAACTGTGGCGTTGAATAAACTTACAATTGATATTAGTGAAGGTGAATTTGTAGCTATAATGGGACCATCCGGTTGTGGCAAATCCACGCTGCTTAATATTCTTGGTTTGTTAGATGACCCGGACGGCGGAAGCTTTCAATTTAACAGTATCGAGGTAGCAAAATTCAACGAACGCAAAAGAGCCGACCTGCGCAAAAAGAATATTGGCTTCGTCTTTCAAAGCTTTAACCTAATTGACGAGCTGACTGTCTTTGAAAATGTTGAATTGCCGCTTATTTATTTAGGTGTTTCAAGTGCGGATCGTAAACAAAGAGTAGAAAAAGTTTTAGATAAAATGCAGATCATGCATCGCCGCAACCATTACCCACAGCAACTTTCAGGCGGTCAGCAACAGCGTGTTGCCGTAGCAAGGGCCGTAGTAAATAATCCTAAATTGATTCTTGCCGATGAACCTACGGGTAATCTTGATTCATCGAACGGTAATGAAGTAATGCAGTTGCTGACCGATTTAAATGAACAAGGGACAACTATCATTATGGTTACTCACTCGGAGCATGATGCACGATACAGCCATCGGATTATACGTATGCTCGATGGGCAGACGGTGCTGGAGAATATTATGGTTTGAAGCCTCACCCCCCAGCCCCTCTCCTCGCGGAGAGGGGAGTACGACTCCGAAATTTGAATTGTTCTTATGATAACAGTTTCTGTATTCCTCGCTCCGTAGGAACGTTTTATGGTTAGAAAGAACAGTTGAATTTGGAGCAGCGTTCCATTGAAACGCCTGGTGCAAAAGCGGAAGAGGATGTTTTGAAATTGAATTACGATCGCTATCATTAAGCTACTGCTATAATGCCCAATAGAATTACTGAACGTACAAGAGTGCGACGCAAAGAACGATCATAAGAATTACTTCTGCTGGTTACAAAAAAATATTTGCTATGATTCGTAATTACCTAAAGATTGCCTGGCGCAACCTGATGAAAAATAAAGTTTTTTCTTTTATAAACATCTTCGGTTTAGCGGTAGGCCTTACCTGTTGTATTCTTATTTCTCTCTACATCTATCACGAGACCAGCTATGACAAACACCTGCCAAACGGTGACCGGATCTACCAATTGGGCACCACTTTCATTGACCAGGGTGTTGAAGAAAAGGGTACCAATACATCAGCGCCTTTGGGAGCAATGTTGCAGCATGAATTTCCAGAGGTGGAAGCTTCCACAAGAATTTTGTCACTGTTCAGGGATGATAAAACGCTTTTCCAGGTAAAGAAAGCAAATGGAGCACTGGTATCTTTTTATGAAACAAAAGGCCTGCTTGCCGACTCTAACTTTTTTCAAATTATTAATTACACATTTAAGGAAGGTAATCCGCAAACAGCACTGATTGCAGCTAACTCGGTAGTGATCAGCGAAGGCCTGGCTAACAAGCTTTTTGGCAGTGAAGCGGCACTCGATAAAATGGTACGAATCAGCAGCAGCACAAACGGTGATAGTACGTTTCGTGTGACTGGCGTTTTCGCTGCGCCTCAAGGTCCTTCACATATTGATGCGAACTTCTTTATTTCATTCAGGGGTGGCAATATGAACGGCTTTGTTAACGACAATCCGAGTTTAGTCAACAACAATATGTTTAATACATATGTGTTGCTGAAAGAAGGATCGGACGTAGTAAAGTTGCAGCAAAAGTTTCCTGCTTTTATTCAGCGCCATTTGGGAGAACAGCTAAAACAAATGGGTAAGCAACGAGCTTACTTTATGACACCTGTCGCTGCTATTCATCTATCCGGAATTGGTAGTGGCATTGCGTCTAACGGCAGTAAAACCACCTTATTTATACTTGCTTCTATTGCTGTTCTTACGTTGCTGATCGCCTGCATTAATTTTATGAACCTTTCCACTGCCAACTCAGCTAAACGTGCTTCGGAGGTTGGTGTTCGTAAAGTATTGGGTGCGCAAAAAGCTTCTTTGCTTCGCCAGTTTTTAGGCGAGTCGTTGGTGATGGCATTTATAGCACTAATATTGGCCGCTGCTATAACAATTTTGCTGTTACCCATCTTTGAAAAAGTGGCCGGTAAAACACTCATCATTCCTTTTCAGCAAAAAATAATTCTTGGTGGCTTATTTATTTTGCTGGCCCTTGTTACAGGCTTGTTAGCCGGAAGTTACCCTGCGTTTTATCTCTCTTCTTTCAAGCCAATTAAAGTGCTAAAAGGAAAATTCAGTAATTCGCTGGCTGCTGTTTCACTGCGAAAAGGATTAGTTGTTTTTCAATTTGTGATTTCTATTGTTTTAATTATTGCTTCGGTTGTGATAGCTAACCAGATGCGTTTTTTACGCCTGAAAGACCTGGGCTTTGTAAAGGAGCAGCAAATTATTGTGCCCTTACGAACTGCTACAGCAAAGGATAATGCTTCGGCATTTAAGAATGAGGCATCCAATCAAGCTAGCATTAGTTCTATTGGTGCAGGCATGGCTTACCCCGGTATATTTCATCCGCAGGACTGGCTAATGTACCCGCAGGGAAAAACAATGAATAACTCCAAATCGGTTTATATCAACATGGTGGACGATAACTTTTTACAGACATTGGGTGTTCAATTAATAGCCGGAAGATTATTTTCCAAAGACTTTCCTGCAGACACGCTAACCCGTTTTGTAGTGAATGAAGAAACGGTAAAAAGCTTTGGTTTTGCTTCGCCGCAGGCAGCCATAGGCAAATGGCTGGCGTTTGATTCAGATGGAGAGCAACAGCAGTTTACTATCATCGGTGTGGTGAAAAACTTTCACTTTAAAGATCTACATGAATCCATTGAACCATTTGCAATGCGGTGGTATAACGATGCTGGCTTTAATTATTTGCTTGCCCGTTCAAAGGGAGAAAATGTAAAACAATCATTGGCTGGTTTAGAAGCAACCTGGAAAAAGCTTAACCCTAATGAGCCGTTTGAATACAGCTTTCTCGATCTTGATTTTCAAAAAAATTATGAAGCCGAAGAGCGGC
This sequence comes from Flavisolibacter sp., assembly GCA_028288675.1. GTDB lineage: Bacteria > Bacteroidota > Bacteroidia > Chitinophagales > Chitinophagaceae > Flavisolibacter. Next base: position 45,064 of record JAQBNG010000047.1, read on the forward strand.
AATCGAGCCTTATCAACTACTTCACTATTGTGGCTATCATTATTTCGTGCCTTGGGCTATTTGGCCTTGCCACGTTTACAGCAGAACAACGTACGAAAGAAATTGGCATACGCAAGGTTTTGGGTGCAAGCGTGTACGGTGTAGTTGCTTTATTGTCGAAAGATTTTTTGAAGCTCGTGCTGGTAGCTGTTGTAATTGCTTCGCCGCTGGCGTGGTGGGGAATGACCAGGTGGCTGCAAAATTTTGCCTACCAAACATCCATCAGTTGGCAGGTGTTCGTCATCACTACCCTTATGGCCCTTTTCATTGCTTTCGCTACTATCAGTTTCCAGGCAATCAGGTCCGCACTTGCCAACCCGGTAAAAAGTTTACGGACCCAATAAAAATTTAAAAAATCGGTAACCATGTATTGCCAGTGGTTCTACGATCATAACAAAGCAAGGAACGGCAATACTTTAATACTGGGAAAAGATTAGAAAAAACACTAAACATTTTTGATATGTTCAGAAATTATTTAAAAACAGCTTATCGCAATTTGCTCCGTTACAAGGGTTTTGCTGCTATCAATATTCTCAGTCTTACCATTGGCATCATTGGTTGCCTGGTGATTGGATTGTTTGTATGGGATGAAAAACAGTTTGATAAGAACATACCCGGTGCAGAAAATATCTACCGCATTTACGACGAAAGAAAAGATAATAATGCCACTACCTATCATGCACCTGTGGCGCCGGTATATGCCACGTTCATGCAACAACAATATCCCGAAGTGGATATAACGGCAAGGATGATGATGTTGGGGAATGATAGATTTTTAATGGAAGTTGACGGCCGGAAAGCTTATGAAGAAAAAGGAAAATTTGTTGACCCCTCTTTCTTCCAGGTGTTTTCTTTAAAGCTTAGTAAAGGTGATGCTGCAACCGCTTTGACAACACCAAAATCAATTGTACTGAATGAAGATTTGGCTAACCGTTATTTTGGTAAAGCAGACCCTGTTGGCAAAACAATTTATATTGATAAAGACACTTTTGAAGTAAAAGGTGTGATGGCAGGCCTGCCTTCACATTTTCACCTCGACTTTAATTACCTGATGCCCATTTCTGCCGCAGGTGTAGCTCCCGAAAGAATGCAGCGTTGGACATGGCATCAATTCTTCACTTACATAAAACTAAAACCCGGTACTAACGTTGAGCAACTACAAAACAAATTCCAGGCACAAGTCAAAAAACAGGTAGAGATTATTGAGAGAAATTCAACCTTCCTGCCATTCTTTCAACCCTTGAAAGATGTTCATCTAAAGTCTGCGGATTTTATCTACGATAATGCCATCCGCGGCAACGAGAGTTATGTAAAAGGCCTGACCATTATTGCCTTGTTTGTATTGGTCATTGCCTGCTTCAATTTTATCAACCTGGCAACGGCAAGATCATTCAGAAGAGCGAAAGAAATAGGTGTGCGGAAAGTGGTTGGCGCCGATCGCAGGCAACTCATTTTTCAGTTCATCATTGAAACCGTTTTGCTCTCTGTGCTTTCGATGGTGCTTGCTATAATCGCCACTTTGTTTATTGTTCCTGCTTTAAATGAATTTACCGGCAAGTCAATCAGCTTTAATCCTGTGGCCAATCCTGTAGTAGCATTATTGATGCTTGCAGCAGGATCTGCCATTGGTGCGCTGGCAGGTGTTTATCCTGCTTTGGTGCTATCCGGTTTTCAGCCCATTAAAGTATTAAAGAACATGAAAGTTGCAGGTGGCAGCAGCAGCTGGTTGAGGCCAGCGTTAGTAGTAGTGCAGTTTTCACTTTCCGTATTGCTGATTGTTTCAACCATTATCGTATACAGGCAAATAAAATATTTAAACAACAAAGACCTTGGTTTTAATAAAGAACAGGTGCTTTACTTTCAAGTGAAGGGTGATGTTGGTGAGAAAGTGGAAGCTTTCAAGTCGGAGTTAAAAAAATCCCCGGGTATTGTATCGGTTACATCGGGTTATGGTTTGCCCGGCGATGCGTTTGCAGGCGATGGTGTCAGCATCGCAACAAAAGATGGCATGAAGGAACAATCCGCCAACGTATTTCTTGCCGATCATGAGTATGTAAAAACGTTGGGATTGAAACTGATTGCCGGAAGGGATTTTTCGAAAGAAATGGCAACCGATGAAAGAGAGGCATTTATCATTAATGAAACGGCTGTAAAAGAATGGGGGTACGGCACGCCTGAAAAAGCTATCGGGCAGCCTATACACTGGAATGAATGGAGCCCTGTTGATTCTTTAAACCCTGTGAAGGAAGGTAAAGTGATTGGGGTGGTGCAGGACTTTCATTACAAAAGCCTGCACGAAAAAGTAACCGCGTCAGTGATACAAATGTATCCCCGGGTAACAGCTACCGTTGCGGCAAAAATGAAGACTGCTGATATGAAGAACACTATCGCTTACATTACAAAGACATGGAATGCGTTTGCTCCAGGATATCCGCTCGATTATAAGTTTATAGATGATAGCTATGGTAAGATGTATAAAGCAGAAGAAAGCCTTGGAAGCCTTATCTGGATATTTACCATCATGGCCATATTTATTGGCTGCATGGGATTATTTGGATTGGCTGCCTTTAGCGCCGAACAACGCATAAAAGAAATAGGCATTCGCAAGGTACTTGGCGCATCCGTCTTTAACATCACTGCTCTTCTATCAAAAAATTTTGTAAAGCTGGTTTTGATTTCATCATTGATTGCTTTCCCTATTGCCTGGTGGGCTATGAATAAATGGCTGGAAGATTATGAATATCGCATTACGATCAGTTGGTGGGTTTTTGTTGTAGCCGGTGTTGCTGCTTTATTTATTGCATTGCTGACAGTAGGGTTCCAGGCTATAAAAGCAGCCATCGCTAATCCTGTAAAAAGTTTACGCACAGAATAAATTACCACAGCATGTTCAAAAATTATTTTAAAACAGCTTTCAGGAACCTGGTCAAGCACAAAGTATTCTCAGCGATAAACATCTTTGGGCTTGCCATTGGTATTGCCGCTTGTTTGATGATCCTTCAGTTTGTGCGTTTTGAAAGGAGCTATGATGACTTTCATATAAATGGGGACCGCATCTTCCGTTTGCAGCAAGACCGATATAATGAAGGAAAGCTAAGTACGCAATGGGCAGGCGGGGCTGCCGGTGTTGGCGTGGCTGTGAAAGAAAGCATACCCGAAGTGGAAGCCTTTGCCAGGCTCAAATCAGCAGATGGTGTGGTGAGTTACGGGGAGAACAAATTCCGTGAGGAGAAAATGTATTTTGCCAATGACGGCTTTCTCCCGATGTTCTCTTATAACGTTATTCTTGGGAAAAAGGAAGGTGCGTTAAAAGAACCAAATACAGCTGTTATCACGACGGCTGTAGCCAAAAAATATTTTGGTAATGAAGATCCGTTGGGGAAAGTCATCAGCCTAAATAAAGACGCGGATTTTAAGGTTACTGCTGTTGTTGCGGATATGCCACTCAACACGCATTTAAAATTCAGTGTGCTGTTTTCCTATCCCACCTATGTGGCACTCACAAGTCCTGATGCGGAAACAACGTTTAACTGGGATGGCTTTCTGACCTATGTTTTACTGAAAGAAAGCGCTGATCCAAAAAAAGTGGAAGCAAAGATTGCACAGGCGGTTGAAAGAAAAGTAGGAGAAGAATACAAAAAGAGAAATGAGTCGGTTGAATACAAACTTCAGCCCCTGAAAGACATTCATCTTTATTCGGCCTACATGTCTGAAGCAGAGCCAAACGGTGATGGAAAGGCAGTGAATTTCCTGCTGATCATTTCTATTTTTATCATTGTTATTGCATGGATAAATTATGTCAACCTCTCTACAGCACGATCATTGGAAAGAGCACGGGAAGTGGGTGTCCGCAAAGTAATGGGTTCGTACCGTTTGCAATTAATTCGCCAGTTTCTTTTCGAGTCACTTTTGATTAATTTTCTCGCCGTTGTACTGGCGCTAATCATCATCGTCGCATCGTTGCCACTTTTTAATTCGCTGACAGGTAAGCAGATCACTTTTTCTTTGCTTGCCGATGTTAGGTTCTGGCTTGCACTTGTTATCATTTTTATTGGTGGAACCTTTCTCTCCGGGTTATATCCTGCCTTTGTGCTTTCTTCCTTCAGGCCAATTGAAGTGCTAAAAGGAAAGTTGTCGAAAACGTCACATGGTGCGTGGTTGCGCCAGGCACTTGTCATTACACAGTTCGCCGCTTCTGTAGCCCTGATGGTTGGAACCTTTACTATCTATCGTCAATTAAACTACATGAAGAGCCAGGAGTTGGGTGTGGAGATCAATCAAACGCTGGTGTTTCGCGGACCAAGTGTTACGGACAGTACGTATGAAAAGAAACTTTCGGCTTTTAAAAATGAATTACTTCTTCATCCTGCTATAAAAAAAGTCACTGCTTCCTCTGATGTTCCGGGCAACAAAGTTGGATGGAATGCCGGCGGAATAAGGCTTGTTGGAAGTGATCCAAATAAATCGCAACAATACCGGGTGTTTGGAGTAGATCATGATTTTATCGAGGCTTACGGATTGAAAATAGTAAAAGGAAGAGACTTTGATGAAAAGTTCGGATCCGATTCATCTGCCGTTGTTTTTAATGAAGCTGCTATTAAACTATTGGGTGTAAACAAGCCCGAAGACGCCTTGAATAAGAAGATTGATTTCTGGGGCGAAGAATTTACAATTGTTGGTATTGTAAGCAATCATCACCAGGAATCGCTGAAGCAGGATTTTGATGCCTACATCTTTCGTTTGTCCCCCAATGCTGATAACTACTATTCATTAAAAATAAATGCAGCCACCGGCTCTGTCAACGATGTTATTAAAACAGCAGAAAAAAAATGGGCAACGTTTTTTCCCGGCAACCCGTTTGAATACTTTTTTCTCAACGATCATTTTGCTGCACAGTATAAAGCCGATGAGCAGTTTGGAAAAACCTTCGGGTTGTTCGCCTTTCTTGCCATCATTATCGCTTGCCTCGGATTATTTGGACTGGCTTCTTTTGTCACCACACAACGCACAAAGGAAATTGGTATCCGTAAAATTTCCGGAGCCAGCATTTCATCCATTGTCGTGTTGCTGACAAGGGATTTTATCAAACCCATTTTAATTGCATTTGCCATAGCAACACCCATCACTTATTATCTATTGATTCAATGGCTGCAGAACTATGCGTTTAAAACCGATGTGACATTCTGGATGTTCCTCATTCCTTGCTTGCTGATTTTGCTGATAGCGGTGGTAACTGTCAGTACGCAAACTATCAGGGCGGCATCAGCCAGCCCGGTAAAAAGTTTACGAACAGAATAAAACCTGCGTGTTATGATAAGTAACTATTTTAAAATTGCTTTACGGCATCTCAAAAAAAACAAGCTCTATGCTTTTGTAAACATTGCAGGTTTGGCTATTGGTATAGCCAGTTGTCTGTTGATCGGAATTTACATCTGGCAGGAACTGAGCTATGACCGCTTTCATAAAAATGCAGAACGAATTACAAGAGTAACATGGCAATACAATTTTGGCGATGCGGAAACCAAAACGGCAAATACAGGAACGAAAGTGGGCCCTCAATTCCGGCGCACCTTTCCAGAGGTAGAAACCTATGTTCGTTTATTAAAATATCCCCGCGTTTTAAAGTATGAGGATAAGGTTTTTGAAGAGAAGAATTTCTTGTATGGCGATTCTGCTTTTTTTTCAATGTTCACTTTCCCGCTACTGAAGGGAAACCCTGCTACCGTTTTAGATGCACCTGAAAAACTGGTGATGACACAATCTATGGCAAATAAATATTTCGGTAATTCTGATCCTATCGGTAAAACCGTAAATGTAGGAGGTACAAAAGATTTCGTTGTTACCGGTATTGTGGCTGATGCGCCTGAAAATTCGCAAATACAATTTGATTTTATCGGGTCTTTTACAACGTTGAATGCTTCAAAAACAGAGAAGTGGAACGAAGCTAATTATATAACTTATTTGCTGCTTCAGCAGAAAGCGCAGTTAGCGCCTTTGCAGCAAAAGGTTGCCGAGTATGCTAAGAAAGTGGGGAAAGAGGAAATGCAGGTAGAGGGAAATAATTACATGACTTTCCACCTAGAGCCCTTAACAAAAGTGCATTTGTATTCGAAGCTTGATGATGGTCTTGAGCCAAACAACAACATTGTGTATATCTATATTCTTGCAGCGGTGGCCTTGCTGATACTGTTGGTGGCCGGTGTGAATTATACCAACCTTAGTACAGCGCAATCTGCTGGCCGTAGTGCAGAAATTGGAATGCGCAAAGTAATGGGAGCCAGGAAGTGGCAGGTGTTCAACCAGTTTATCTGTGAATCTTTTGTTCTTACTCTTTTTGCCGTTATACTGGCCTTAGGATTATCCGCTATTTTGTTGCCTTATTTTAATGAGCTATCTGGAAAAGACTTAGAAAGGAAAATCCTGTTTTCTCCTTTAACCTTAGGTGGCCTCCTTATTCTGGCTATTCTTGTAACGTTCACAGCGGGTGCTTATCCCGCATTGGTCCTTTCAAACAGTAAGATCATCCAAATACTTAAGTCCGGGTTTCGCTTGACCAGCTCTGGTGGTTTGCGTAAATCATTGATCGTATTGCAGTTCGTTATTTCAATCTTTTTAATTGTTTCCACCATCGTTATTCTACAGCAGCTTTCTTACATACAAAACAAAGCACTTGGTTATAATAAAGAGCAGGTGCTTGTATTGCCTTTAGACGCTAAAGTCCTGGACCAATATGATGATTTTAAGCAAGCCTTTTCAAGAAGTCCGGGTGTTCTATCTGTTGGAGGCGCCTACGAGTCACCAACGGATATTGGTTGGGGTGATGGACTGACAAGTGTAAGTGATGGAAAAAAAATCTCCATTAATGCATTACCGGCAGATGAGAGTATTGTAAAAACACTGGAGCTGCAAATTATTGCAGGATCAGATTACACCCTGACCGATGTGCAGCAGTTTGATACTTCTGACAATGGAAATAATATCCGTTACCAGTTCATGCTAAATGAAAGTGCTGTAAAAGCGTTTGGCTGGACGCCGCAGGAAGCTATCGGTAAAAAAGTGGCCAAGGGAAGAGAAGGTGTGATAAAAGCGGTGGTGAAAGATTTTCATTTTCGCTCTTTTCACGAAGAGATTAAGCCGCTTGCCATTTTCCTTGACAGACAAATGTTAGGTTGTTTTTTTGTGAAGGTTGCCGATAATAACCTGCCTGGTACATTAAGCTCTCTCGAGAAAACATGGAAACAAAGAGTGCCAAACCGGCCATTTGAATATAGCTTTCTGGATGAAGAATATAATGCACTGTACAAAACAGAGCAACGTACAGCAAGTGTATTTACAACTTTTTCCACACTGGCCATTTTACTCGCCTGCCTGGGTTTGTTTGCGCTGACAGCTTATGTTATGGTGCAACGGACAAAGGAAATTGGCATCCGAAAAGTGTTTGGTGCCACTGTGACCGATATCCTTACCCTGGTTTCAAAAGATTTTTTGAAGCTGATACTGATCTCCATGGTTATCTCCATACCTGTTGCATTGTATGCTATCAATATATGGCTGAAAGATTTTGCCTATCGCATTACTGTTGAATGGTGGGTGTTTCCATTAGCAGGTTTATTGGCCATACTTATTGCCTTTTTTGCCATCAGTTACCAGGCAATAAAAGCGGCTGTTGCTAACCCTGTAAAAAGTTTAAGAACTGAATAAATGAATTAGCATGTTCAGAAATTATTTAAAAGTCGCTTTTCGTTATTTGTCAAAACACAAAGGCTATACAGTTATTAATGTGTTAGGACTTGCCGTAGGCATTGCCTGCTGTATATTGATCATGCAGTTTGTAAAAAGCGAGTGGAGTTTTGATCGCTTCCATTCAAAATCGGAGAGGCTGCATAGGGCATGGCTGCAGGAACATTACGAGGGGCAAATATTCACCAATACCGTTACACCAATTCCTTTGGGGCCAGTGCTTCAAGCCCATTTGCCCGAAGTGGAATCTACCTGCAGGATAGCTGCAATGAGCCCACTTATTAAATACAACAACAATACATTTACCGACCCGGTGAACATGGTTGACAGCAACTTTTTTAAGCTGTTTGATTTTGAGTTAAAGCAGGGAAACGCCGGGAATCCGCTCCCTGGTAATAATTCTTTGATCATTACAGAAAGAGCTGCTAAAAAATACTTTGGGAATGAGCAGGCAATCGGCAAAAACCTTGAATTGCAATTGGGTGATGATAAAATCATATTCGCTGTTTCAGGAGTAGCGAAAAATGTTCCTTTGGAATCCAGCATCCAGTTTGACATGCTGATACCTTTTTCAAACGCCAAATACCTCTGGAGTGAGGCTACCCGTACAAAAGCATGGTCTAATGTGGCGGTAGAAACTTATGTGCTGCTGAAAGACGAAGTAAAGACAGCAACTGTTAATAGAAAGATTGCTTCCATCATGGATCCTTTAGTGGCTAAAAATTATAAGCCCGGCGAGTATACGGTGACGCTGCAGCCGATAACCGGCATTCACCTCAATAACGTTTTGCCGCAAGGCAATCAGCCGGTAAGTGATCCCAAGTATTCTTATATCATGGCTACTGTTGGCATACTGGTTCTTCTGATTGCCTGTATCAATTTTGTTACGCTTTCTATAGGGAGGTCAGTAACAAGGGCGCTGGAAGTTGGCGTAAGAAAAGTCCTGGGTGCGGAACGTCAGCAACTCATTCGCCAGTTCTGGGGCGAAGCCTTGTTGCTTACATTGATGTCTGTTATCATCGGTATTGCACTTGCTATTATTTTACAGAAGCCATTTAACCAGTTGGCTAATCGTGAATTAACCCTGGCTGCAGATGGATTCACTATCTTATTTTGTTTTATCCTGGTTGTTGTTATCGCGTTGATAGCAGGTAGTTATCCTGCGATTATTCTTTCCGGTTTTAAACCCATAGAGGTATTAAAAGGACGGCTAAGAGCAGGCAGCAATATGGGATTTTTCAGAAGGGCTTTGATAGTGGGGCAGTTTGTTGCATCCATTGTGATGATCATCGGCACCATCACCGTTGCAAAGCAACTTAGTTATTTGCGCACAAAAGATCTCGGGTATGATCGTGAACATGTAGTGATCGTAGAAACCAATAAAGGGCGGGCAGAAGGGAATCAGCTCGCACAAAGATTTAAGGTTGTGCTTAATCAAAATCCTGCGGTGATCAACAGCACCACTTCTTTATACAGCATGGCTGAATATGGATGGATGAATATGGGTTACATGGATAATAAAGATGCGTTCCGTCAATTCAGGTTCAATGCTGTTGATGCCAATTTCGTTGATGCAATGGGACTGAAGATCATCGCCGGAAGAAAGTTCTCAGCAGATAATACTGCAGATTCAAATTACATTTTGGTTAATGAAGCGCTTGTAAAAGAATATGGCTGGAAGAACCCGTTAGGACAGCGCCTACCAGGTAAATATGGCCACCGGGTTCTTGGCGTTGTAAAAGATTTCCACATAGAATCGCTTCATAATCCTATTAAACCTGTAATGCTGGCCTTGAAACCCGATAGCATTTTTACTGGTTCAAGTGACGTAAGCTATAGCACTTCTCCCCAACCAAGAATTTCCGTAAGGTTTCGTGGCGGAAACCTACAGGAGAACATTACTTTTTTAAGGTCAGCATGGAAGTCCGTTGCCGGCGACCAGGATTTTGAATACAGGTTTTTAGAAGATGCTTTGAACACGGCTTACCAGCAGGAAGAACGACTGGGAAAGATCGTTCGCTACGCTGCTTTCTTATCCATCTTTATTGCCTGCCTCGGATTGTTTGGCCTGGCTACACTTATCGTTGTCCGCAGAACAAAAGAGATCGGTATTCGCAAAGTTTTAGGAGCTGATGTAACCAATATTGTAGGCCTGGTTTCTAAAGATTTCGTGGTGCTTGTTTTCGTTGCTTCCCTGGTGGCATTTCCGCTTGCGTGGTGGATGCTGCAAAAATGGCTGCAGGACTTTACATATCGCATCAACATCCCATTATTTGCTTTTGCCGGGGCTGCATTGCTTACACTTTTGGTTGCTTTATTAACTGTTAGTTTCCAGGCAGTAAAAGCGGCAATGGCTAACCCTATAAAAAGTTTACGAACAGAGTGACGTAATGAGTGGTCAGGATCACAAGTATCTCAAAATCAGAAACCTCTTCTTATGTATAAAAATTATTTAAAAGTTGCCCTGCGCAACATGTGGAAGCAAAAGACCTTTTCGGCTATCAACATCGTTGGCCTTGCTACCGGGCTCTGTTGCTTTTTACTGATTACTTTATATGTATTGGATGAATTTAGTTATGATAAGTACAATGAAAAATCGGACAGGATTTATCGCATCAATGCGGATATACGTTTTGGTGGCAGCAATATGCATTTTACGCAAACACCTGATGTAATAGGCGAGGTGCTGGAGAAAGATTATCCTGAAATAGAAACTTATACACGCATCTTTAATAATAGCGGAAACAAGCTTGTAAAAAAAGGAACTGAATATATTAATGAATCGGATGTTGCCCATGTTGACTCCACTTTTTTCAAGGTGTTTACACTTCCGGTAATTGCGGGCAATACACAAACAGCTTTACATGAACCTAACACGGTTGTTGTAACAAGATCAACGGCACTCAAATATTTCGGCCGCACGGATGTTATCGGGAAAGCTATTGAAACCAATGACAACACTAAAACAAGCTATAAAATAACAGCGGTTGTAGAAGATGTGCCAAGAGCATCTCATTTCCATTTTAATTTTTTCTTCTCCATGAAAAATGTTGACTACCAGTGGGGCCAGCATTTAAGTAATAATTTTCATACCTACCTGTTATTGAAACCAGGGATTGATGTAAACGCTTTTGAAAAGAAAGCTATGAATGAATACGTGGTAAACTATGTTCTGCCGCAGGCAAAACAGTTTATGGAAATTAGAAGCATGGATGATTTTGCAAAGGCTGGAAATAAACTGGAATACAGCCTGATGCCTCTCACTAAAATTCATTTATACTCCGATAGAAATTTTGAAATTTCACCTCCGGGAAATATTCAGTACATCTATATTTTTGGTGCAGTCGCTATTTTTATTTTATTGATTGCCTGCGTGAATTTTATGAACCTTACTACAGCCCGGTCGGCTAATAGGGCAAAGGAAGTAGGCATAAGAAAAGTGTTAGGTACGGAGCGAAAATTTTTAATTACGCAGTTTCTTTCAGAGTCAACATTAATGGTTGTTGTTTCCATGCTGATAGCCCTCCTTATAACATGGGCCATCTTACCACTATTCAATGATGTAGCCAATAAAACCATAACGTTTAACAGGCTTGCATCCCCGGTTATTCTTCCCTTGCTTATCGTGCTGCCTTTTATTGTTGGCTTACTGGCTGGCAGTTATCCTGCATTTTATCTTTCTTCATTTAAACCAATATTAGTTTTAAAAGGAAGGCTGGGAAATAAACGGGGCGGGTTAAGAAGTGCGTTGGTGGTATTTCAATTTGCTACTTCAATCATCCTGATCATTGGAACAATTGTCGTCTTCAGGCAGTTGAATTATATCCAAACAAAAGATATAGGGTACAAAAAGGAACAGGTTTTAATTATCAATGATGTGTATGCACTCCAAAACAATGTTGATGCCTTTAGGAACGAAGTACTTCAGTTGCCCGGTGTAAAAATGGGTACCATCAGCAGCTACCTACCCGTTTCTAATTCTTCACGCAGCGATAATACCTTTTCGAAAGAGGCGGTAATGGATTCTGAAAATGGCTTTAACATGCAAACATGGGCCATTGATTACGACTACCTGGAAACGATGGGAATGGAAGTAGTGAAGGGACGAAATTTTTCAAAAGATTTTGGTGGCGATAGTTCCGGTGTTATTGTTAATGAGGCCACAGCTAAAATTTTAGGCTATGATGATCCTTTAGGAAAAAGATTATACAGAAGCGACTACAATGGTAAACCCACTGCCTACACTATCATCGGGGTAGTGAAAAATTTTAACTACGAATCGCTAAAGCAATCTATCGGTCCGCTTTCGTTTTTCTTAGAGAAAAATGCTGGTCTTGCTTCTTTTAAAATTGCAACAACGGATCTGCCCGGCCTGCTTACATCAATCGAAGCAAAATGGAAAGCACTGGCGCCGGGAATGCCGTACAGCTACCGTTTCCTTGATGAGTCCTTCAATGAAATGTACCAGAATGAAAACAGGGTTGGAAAGATCGCTTTGATATTTTCAATCATTGCTATTCTTATCGCTTGTTTAGGGCTTTTTGGTTTAGCCGCTTTTGTTGCGGAACAACGGACAAAAGAGATCGGTATCCGGAAAGTATTGGGCGCCAGTGTAAAGGGGCTTGTCGGTTTATTATCGAAAGATTTTGTACGCTTAGTGTTTATCGCCTTTATCATTGCGGCGCCACTCGCCTGGTATTTTATGCAAAAATGGTTGCAGGATTTTGAATATAGAATCACTATCAACTGGATGGTCTTTTTAGCAGCAGGTATAATTGCCTTGTTAATTGCAATTGCCACTATCGCCTTCCAGGCTATCAAAGCAGCAATAGCTAACCCGGTAAAAAATTTACGGAGCGAATAATTATGATACAACTCGAACACATCTCAAAATGGTATAACACAGGGGCCGCCAGAACCTTTGTATTAAAAGACATCAACCTTACAATTAAAGAAGGGGAATTCCTTTCTATCATGGGCCCTTCCGGTTCAGGTAAATCAACCTTGTTGAATATCATCGGCATGCTGGACGCACCCTCAGAAGGCAGCTATCAATTCATGGAGCAATCTGTTTTTACATTAAAGGAGAAACAGCGGATGGAGTTGTACAAACACAACATCGGTTTCATTTTCCAGGCCTATCATTTAATTGATGAATTGACCGTTTATGAAAATATTGAAACGCCTCTTTTATATCAAAACATAAAAGGTGCCGAGCGTAAAGCTATGGTGGGAGATATTTTAGACCGGTTTAATATGGTAGGGAAAAAAGACTTATTTCCTGCGCAACTTTCAGGCGGGCAACAGCAGTTGGTTGGTATTGCACGGGCCCTGATAGCAAAACCGAAAGTATTACTTGCCGATGAACCAACCGGCAACTTGAACTCTAAACAAGGAGAAGAAATTATGGAGTTATTTAAAAAGATAAATACGGAAGAAGGCATCACCATCATACAGGTAACGCATTCTGAAAAGAACGCAGAATATGGCAACTGCAAAATTGATTTACTTGATGGAAGAATTCAGCAACACATAAAAGAGAATAGCAGCTTATGAAACGAATAGCAATTTTTGCAGGCATAGTGTGCACGTTGATAGCAGTGAAAGTATCAGCGCAAACAACCAACAGGTATAGTTTGCAACAATGTATTGATACCGCCCTCGCAAATAATATCCAGGTAAAACAAAACGGCTTATTGGCAGAAGCGGCTGGTGTTAATTTAAAGCAGGCGAGAGCGAATACATTGCCGGATTTAAATGCTGAATTTAATCATGGCATCAACCAGGGACGTAGTATTGATCCCTTTACTAATACCTACGTAGATCAATCGGTAAACTATGCAGGATATGGAATTAATTCAGGTATTGTACTTTTTAATGGATTGAGCTTGCAAAAAGCCATCAGGCAGAATGCCTATGCCTTTGATGCCTCCCGGATGGAACTGCAACAGGCAAAAGATAACCTTACCTTAAATGTGATACTGGCTTACCTGCAGGTATTGAACAATGAAGATTTGCTCCTTGCTGCTGTCAAACAAAAAGAGCTTAGTGCAAAACAATTAGAACGACTGGAAATATTAGACCGGCAAGGTGCTATTAGTCCCGCATTAGCTTCGGATGTAAAAGGCCAGTTGATGAATGATGAACTAACCATTCTTAACTTACGAAACAGTTTGGAAACTGCTAAGCTTGCCTTAGCGCAATTGATGAATGTACCGTATGATACGGGAATAGCTTTGGAGCGCATCAATGCAGAAGAGTTTCTTACTGCATATCCAAAAAACAGCAGTGATGTTTATCAAACTGCCCTGCAACATTTTTCTTTAATTAAATCAGTGGAGTTACGAAAAAGAAGTGCTGAGTATGCATTGCAATCAGCAAAGGGCTTTTTGTTTCCTGCACTTGTTTTGGGTGGAGGCATGCAAACAAATTATTCAAGCGTAGCTCAAAATATGGCTGGTAAAATTCCTTATAATGACCAGGTGAAAAACAACATTTTTTACACCATCAACCTGGGTTTGCGCCTACCCATCTTTAATTCATTCAGAACAAAAAATACAATTAAGCTTGCGGATATTGCTGTGCGAAATAGTGATTTGATACAAGAGAATACAAAGCTCCAGTTGCGCCAGCAAATTGAGCAGGCACACCTGACTATGAGCAACGCATATGAGAGGTATAAAACCCTGGTGGAACAGGTAGCGGCTTATACAATATCATTCAAAGCTGCGGAGGCCAGGTTCTCCGCAGGTGTAGGAACATCGGTTGATTATCTTATCGCAAAAAATAATCTGGATAGGTCAAACATCAATTTAATTAGTGCGAAGTATGATTTTGTATTGCGGAAGAAGGTGCTGGATTATTATCAGAATGCTGCTGCTAAATAAAGCTGTACCAGCTTAAATGAGACTATCGTTCCCTTGTCTTCATTTCTTTTAAAATATGTCCTGAAACTTCCAGGCCGGTTCTTGCAATACCTGTCAACCACTTCACCTGCTCCCTTGGATTTTGTTTTATGTTTTGTATGATATTTTTTAAAAGCAGGCCTGTGTCTTTTGTTTTTTGCTCCCAGTGTTTTGGGCCCTGTAAAATACCCGATGTTGTGTTCACCCCTATATGAACGCCACCCTGTAAAATTGATTTTAAAATAAATGAGGGATTTAATGCTTTGTAAGAGGGAAGCGTCCCATCAAAAATACCGGCTATGATGGAAGCATATTCTGCATCCGATTTTGCCCTTTCGAAAACAATCAACAATACTTCCATCCAGAGAGGTGTAAAAGTTCTGTTCCGCGTTACTTTAATTAGCAGGTTAGATACTGCCATGTCGTAAGCCATTTCTTTATGCAATTTCTTTTTGTAAGCTGTAAGTGCCGCTATTGAAAAATTGTTTTTGCGGCAACATTCAATAATGGTTTCCGAAGCCCACCGTCCGCTTAGCAAAGCATATTGAATACCATCGCCGCTTAAGGGGTTGATTAAGCCGGCAGCATCACCAATCAATGCTAACCGTTCATTTACAACCTGGTGGGTTGGGCTTTGAAACGTAAGCGGCCAGCCGGAAATTTTCCCCCTTATTTTGCCATCGCCAATGCGTTGTGCTAAATTTTTATTTTTTTGAATCTGCTGAAGAAGCAATTCTTTTACATGCGTTTCATTTTGCGGAAGCGTACTGGCAATCATGGCCGAACCCACATTAGCTGTTCCTTTGCCTGTAGGGAAAAACCAAAAAAGCCCTGGAAAATTTTCTTTTGAAAAGAAAATGTCGCAGCGGTCATCCGGGCCATTTACACCTTCAAAATAGGCTCTTAAACCAAGCAGCTGATACGCCTCATCGGGCTTGATGCCATGAAGGATCCGGGCTACAGTTGAATTGCTTCCATCGGCGCCGACGATCATTTTTGCTCTTATGTGATTGGCGCCATTACGCTCTTTTATTTCTGCTAAAACATACTCTTTATGTACCGTGTAGGAAGATAGCCTTGCATCTTCCAAATAAGCGGCGCCCATTTTTTTTGCCGCTTTATAGATCCAGTTGTCAAGCTGTAATCTCGGTATTACCCTCCCCTGTAATAAATGATTTTCCGGTTTGGCAAGGCCTACGGATACTTTCTCGTCTTCTACAAACAGGGCTACATCATTTACAATATTTGCTTCAGAAAACTCTTTTAGATCAGTAATGCCTAAAGCCTGCAATTCGGTTAAGGCTACCCGGCTTACGGCATCGCCGCAGGTTTTATCGCGTGGAAATTTATAGGCTTCCACTATTATCACGCTAATGCCTTCTTTTGCCAGGTAATATGCAAGCGAACTGCCGGCTGGCCCACCGCCAATAATCAGTACATCGCAATCATATTTATAAACGGGGCGAATGCTTATCATTTTAATATTCTCTGTTGATCATATAAATGATCATGGTTTCTATAAACTTTTTATCCTTTGAATCGGGCAGCTTTGAAAAGATAGTGTAGAACTCTTTCAAAGCTGCACCTGCCATATACTTAGCAGTGGTTCTTGCATAGTCAATGCTTTTATATTTTCCCATTCGTTTTAAAATCCAGGG
>JAQBNG010000090.1 GCA_028288675.1 Flavisolibacter sp.
GAATACACTTTATTTTCCTGGAGCAAACAAAAAGGCCACACTCCAATTGCTGTAAAATATGGTGAAGGTGTTTATTTATATGATTACGATGGCAAACGTTATATCGATTTTTCATCAGGGTTAATGAACGTAAATATTGGTCACGGAGATCAACGGATCACGCAGGCCGTAGTAAATCAAATGCGGCAGGTTAGCTATGTTACACCAAGTTGTGTAACAAAGGTTCGGGGCGAATTAGGAAAAAAGCTGGCGGAGATTTGCCCCGGTGATTTAAACAAAGCCTTCTTTACTTTATGTGGTGCCACTTCAATTGAAAATGGAATCAAGCTGGCAAGGCTTTATACAGGTCGCCATAAAATTTTAAGCCGTTACCAATCTTATCATGGTGCTTCTATCGGTGCTATTTCCGCCAGTGGCGATCCACGCCGCATTGCAGTAGATGCACAGCAGGCACCCAACTTCGTGCATTTTGACCTGCCTTATGCCTATCGTTACGAACATGGCAAAGAGGCTTTATTAAAAGATGCTGTTGCGCAATTGGAACGACTGATTGCTTATGAAGGATCTTCCACTATTGCCGCTATTTTATTAGAAGGACAATCCGGTTCGTCCGGGTGCTTTTTATACCCTGAGGGTTATTTAAAAGCTGTAAGAGAACTGTGCAACAAGCATGGCATCTTACTAATTATGGATGAAGTAATGAGTGGATTTGGAAGAACCGGAAAATGGTTTGGTTTTGAGCATCACGATATTGTCCCGGATATGATTGCTATGGCCAAAGGACTGACTTGCGGCTACCTGCCGTTCGGTTGTTTAATGGTGAGTGATAAGATAGCAGCGAAATACGATGATGCAGTTTTACCGCTTGGACTGACTTACTCTGCACACCCGGTTAGTTGCGCTGCGGCATTGGAAACATTAAAGATCTACGAAGAGGATAATCTCATTGAAAATGCCGTGGCGATGGGGGAATATATTGATACCCGGATTGAAGAACTGAAGAGTAAACATCCAAGTATTGGCGACTGGAGGAATCAAGGGTTGCTGGGCTGTATAGAATTAGTGAAAAACAGGGAAACCAAAGAACCGATGGCACCCTTCAATGCGAAGCCAGATGAAATGGCGGTGATGAACAAGGTAGCGGCTAAGATTAAAGAGTTGGGCATGTACACTTTTGTACGATGGAGTTACATTTTCATCGCCCCGCCTTTATGTGTTACGAAAGAACAAGTTGATGAAGGGTTGGAGATTATTTCACAGGCTATCGCCATTGCGGATGAAGCTTATGTTGAATGATAAAGGATAAATGTTGAATTGATTTTTGTACCGGGCAAAAGTGCTACTATTAAACATTCGTTGCGTCGCACTCTTGTACATTCTAAACTACATTCAACATTTAAAATTCAGCATTTAAAATAAAAAATAACTGCATGACTGAACACAACTCTTCTCTCTACAATGAAGATCTGGCCATTGTTCCAATAGAAAAGCGAACATGGGGAACATGGAACTACGCGGCCTTGTGGATCAGCATGAGTTTGTGTATTCCTACTTATACGATGGCAAGTTCTATGATCAACCAGGGAATGAATTGGTGGCAGGCTGTGCTTACCATATTTGTAGGCAATGCTATTGTTTTAGTTCCTATGCTATTGAACGGACATGCAGGAGCAAAATATGGAATTCCTTTTCCTGTTTTTGCAAGGGCAAGTTTTGGAACAAAAGGAGCTAATATCCCTGCCATGCTGCGAGCTATTGTTGCCTGCGGATGGTTTGGTATTCAAACATGGATCGGCGGAGAATCATTATACAACCTGTTACGAGCCTGGAATCATTCTTTGCCTGAGATAAACAATGATTCTCTATTACCACAAACTTTGCCTGCTATTTGCTTTTTAATTTTCTGGCTGCTCAATATGTTCATTGTTTATAAAGGCGTGGAAAGCATTCGAAAGCTGTTGCAATTCAAAGCAATCTTTTTACCTGTTGCCGCATTGGCTTTATTCTTTTGGGCCGTATTTGCTGCAAAAGGTTTAGGGCCAATTTTAAGCCAGCCTTCAAAATTCAACGACGCTTCTTCTTTCTACAAAATATTTATTCCATCGCTTACGGCTGTTGTTGGTTTCTGGGCAACTCTTTCTTTAAACATTCCTGATTTTACCCGCTATGCAAAATCACAGAAAGCGCAAATGAGAGGACAAGCTATAGGTCTTCCTCCATCAATGACGCTGTTTGCTTTTGTTGGAGTTGTCGTTACTTCTGCTTCAGCAATTATTTATGGCAGTCCTGAGTGGGACCCGGTGCGGCTGGCAGGAAAATTCGAAAATAAATTGATGGTAAGCTTCGCCATGATCGGAATTCTTATTTCAACGTTAGCCACCAATATTGCAGCAAACATTGTTAGTCCGGCAAATGATTTTTCTAACCTTTCTCCGCAGAAAATTAATTTTAAAATCGGCGGTTACATCACCGGTATTATTGGTGTTTTAATTTTTCCATGGAAGTTGATGGCTGACCCGAACGGCTACATCTTCACATGGCTCATTGCCTATTCAAGTTTGCTTGGACCAATTGGCGGAATATTGATTGCCGATTATTATTTTATTCGTAAACAAAAATTAATTGCCGAAGACCTGTATAAAGTAAATGGAGCATATAGCTTCAGGAATGGCTTTAACCCTATCGCTATTCTTGCATTGCTTGTTGGCATACTTCCTAACCTTCCCGGTTTCTTATTGCAGGTAAAGGTTGTTTCTGCAGAAGCATTTCCAATATGGGTTTCTAACTTGTATAATTATGCCTGGTTCGTTGGATTCTTTGTATCAGGAATCATTTATTTAGCATTGATGAACTCTGTGCGTGAGCCAATGGCGTTATCACAGGACAACAACTCTATTTCTCATCCTTCGTCGTTGACGATAGAAAATAAAATTTGATGGAGTTAACGCAAATTCAAAGTAGAATCTATGTGGTAAGAGGTGAAAAAGTAATTCTTGACTTTGACCGTGCCCGGCTTTACGAAGTAGAAACCCGGGTTTTTAATCAGGCAATTAAACGTAATCTGGAAAATTTTCCTGATGATT
>JAQBNG010000204.1 GCA_028288675.1 Flavisolibacter sp.
AAGCAACAGTCAGGAATGCAGCGAGTAAACTCACCGTCCAATAATTTGTTTTTAGCAACAGGCATAGGGAGGCGGCTGATATTAAAACACTAAAGCCCCAGGTCTTGAAACCGCTGTTGCCAGTAAGTTGTAGCAAGCTTTTTTGTTTGATGCTTTCAAATAAGTAATTAAAGAATAAACAGCCACCGATAGTGACAGCGTAGTGCTGATAATCGGAAGACCAGTTAAGAAAAAAAATGCCGTACCCTAAAAAGATAGCTTGGAAAATAATTTGAAAATAGCGGGGGTCGAGCCTTAGTGTTATCTGTTGCATAGCTGTGGTTTTGCAGCTATGATGTGAAGGCGAAAGAAATTACACAGAAACCTGAAATAAATATTTAAAACGCAGCGTGTCTATAATAAGAAATCTCAGGCTGTGGCTTAATAAACTTACCATGACAATGTAGAGCCGGAGGACCAGGATGACAAACGCACAGACAATCTCTTTGAAATTTAGCTATGAGAATTATTCTATCGTTTCAGTATCATTTCATACCGTGCAATCCATTCGTCAGGTGTTACCTTCTTCATCAATTCAGCAATTAAATCATAAGGAATTTGTTCGGGCTTTTTAAACCGGATACAGCTTTTGCCCATGTCAAGCTTTGCCTTACTGTGTTTAGGAAATTCATCCGTAAACCATTTTAGCAAATCGGGCATCGAATAAATACCCATGTGATATAAGGCAATAAAATTCTTTTGTGAAGCGATGCTTACAAAGCCTAGAGGCAACTTCGGATCGCAATGATAACCCGCGGGGTATTTTGAATGCGAAACTACAAAACCAGGCATGCCGTAAGTCATTTGCTCTGTAAAACCTTTGGGTAAGTTTTTTGCAATTGTATCACGCAGTTGCGTCATTGGAGCTTTGCGTTCTTCCGGTAGGCTTTCTAAATATTCTCTTGTTGTTTTGGCTGTGGAGGTCATAGAAGTTGATGGTTTAAGATGCCTGGATTATAAATAATGGCTGGTATGTCTATGTTGAATAGGGGAGAGATAAGAACGTACAAGGAAGTGACACAACCGAAGGTTTATAGTACCTCCGTCTGCCGGGTACAAGATCCCTTCCAGCTTGCTTCAAATGACAAAAAAATGTTGCTGGCATTTCTGCCAACAACTGCAAATAAGTTTATTTAGTACAGGGCAAAGGAGAGAAAGAGAAATGGCTTTTTATCCTGGCACAACAACTCCTAAACTTAATATCTTCTTCCACCACCACCACCGCTATTGCCGCCTCCATAACCACCGCCGCCGCTATTTCCGCCGCCACCTCTGTATCCGCCACCGCCGCCGCCACTTCCACCTGGACGGTAGCCGCCACCACCTCCGGAACCACCGCTTCCGCCACGGTAACCACCGCCGCCTGAACCGCCAGACCCACCACGATTATCATCGGCCTGCTTGACTACAAGTTGTTTTTTTCCAAAGGCAATATCTTTTAAATGCTCAATGGCTTCAAGGGCGTCTTCATCATTGGTCATTTCTACAAAGGCAAAACCGCGACTTTTACCGGTTTCCCTGTCTATAGCTACTTTGGCCGAAGTAGTAGCACCGAATTTTTCAAAGATTTCCATCAGCTCCGCATCATCCATATCGTAAGGCAGGCCTGCAACAAAAAGTTTCATACAAAAAATTATGGTCTAAAGGTAATAAAGTTAGTTGGCAGGCTATGAATATTACATCAACTGCACCGGTTAGCCAGCAATTTTTATTTGGCCTTTTTGTTCTGCTGCCAACATTTTAGATTGTTCCCTTTTACGTGAGTCAGTATAATAACCGGCGTATCTATTCCGCGGCACAGTCCTCTTATTTTAAATTAACCACGCTTACTTTGCAATATGCAAATCACAAAAAATATTCTTATTGACGGTGCCGGGGGAAAACCTATTGCACTGGATATTTTTTATACAGATGGCCCTCCAAAACCCGCAGTGATTTATGCGCATGGCTTCAATGGTTTTAAAGATTGGGGCCGTTTTGATATGATAGCTACTCAATTTGCCGAAGCTGGTTTTTGCTTTATTAAATTCAACTTTTCGCATAATGGCGGTACTCCTGAAGCACCAGAAGATTTTGTTGACCTGGAAGCTTATGGAAAGAATAATTATACAAAGGAGTTGTATGATTTACAAAAGGTGATTGATTGGGTGCTGATGGAAAGTAATCCATATAAGGCAGTGATAGATTCCAATAAGGTTTTGCTTATCGGGCATAGCCGTGGCGGAGGTATTGTGTTATTAAAAGGAGCCGAAGAAAAACGAATCAAAGCCATTGCTACATGGGCTTCTGTTTCACAATGCAAAACACCATGGGGAAGTTGGCCTGACGACAGAATGCAAAAGTGGAAAGAGACCGGTGTTGAGTATTATAGTAATAGTCGCACAAAACAACAGATGCCTTTGTATTACCAGTTGCACGAAGACTATAAGAATAACCGGGAACGGTTAGATGTTCTTAAAGCAACAAAAGAACTTGCGATACCCATACTAATTTGTCATGGCACAGCAGATGAAGCCGTGCCGGTTATGAATGCACATTTATTGCATGAGGCCGCAAAAGGCGCAGAACTATTTTTAGTTGAATCAGATCATGTGTTTGGCCGCAAACATCCGTGGACTGGCAGTAACTTACCAGAAGCAATGCAGGCTGTAGTATCTAAAACAATTCAATTCTTTTCTGATTTATAGCTATTGGAAAGTTGGTTTTATAACCCTTTATCGCCTGGAACGTGCAGCCTTTTGGTTCTTTGTAAATCTCAGGCTGGTAATTTGCAGCTTGCTATTTTCGTCTCCGCATTAATTTCAAACTCGTACCTAATATGTCAACCTCCAAACTTGTACCCTTCTACCAAACAACCTTGCGGTTGAACTATTTGAACCCCGGCACGTTCTTTTCATGATCAATTATCTAACCCCACATATGAAACTAATTTTCTGCTTTTTATTTACACTGCTATTCTTAAACACTTTTGCGCAAGACACTACCCTCCACCGATTTAAAGGAGTGTTCTTTCCTTATCCAATGGACAGGCCGGCAAAGTTTTCTGTGGGCTTAACCTTTACCACCATGCCCTATGATATTACCGAGGAACTGCATTTTCAAATACCTGCATTGGATGTTCACCTGCTAAAACGGGTATCTAAAAAGTTGGCGTTAGACATGAGGGCTAACGTACAGGTGGTTCAAAATTTACTTACTGCCGGCCCCAGGTGGGCCACTACATTAAACGACCGTTTCTCCATTTCCATCGGGAACGAAGTTGGTTACTGGTTTGGCGCCGTAAATACAGAAGGTATAAGAACACGAGGCCACGGTTTCCAAAACGTACCGCACCTCGCCATCGGCCACCGCTTCAACCGGAGAGTGTTACTTACTTTTCGTGCCGAAGCCCTCATGAATTTTGGAATTAAAACCTATGCTAAAGACACAGAGCTTACTTCGGACTATCGCCTGTTCGGCGGATCGACTTACAGCCTTATTTTAGAACAGCCTTTTTATGGCAATAAGGTGTTGACGATTGGCTTGCGTGGCATTTATACTGATTTCTTCTGGCAGACCTGGTCGCTTTTTGAAACATTCGACCGTAATATTTTTTACCCCCAGGTTATTATCGGACTTAACTTATGAAATACTTTTTTATACTGACATCATTTGCATTTCTTTTTTCCTGCAGAAGAACATTCGAGGCCCCTATACCTGACCTGGCCTGGGATAACTTTAATTCATTGTCTGCTGTTCGTTTACAAAACACACAAGGGCAAAAGATGGAAGGCATCTATTCCTTTTCGGATGGAAGCCTGGATTTTGGTACTGAAGCGGCCGTAAAATGGAGCTACACGGCTATTGGTTCCGATACGACTTATCATCTTTCTTTCTTCTGTCAAAAAGATGTCTCTTATTTTATTTGCGAGGGTAAACGGGTAGATAGCTCCATTTTACTAAACGGCTACTGGAGGCGGATGATAGGCACTGAAACCGGCCGGGTACGATTGACGATCACACAGCAAAACGGTGGGGCAAAAATTTTAAGTGCCTTACCACTAGCAAGTACCGATAACATTGTTATCACCGGTGTTTATGGCGATGGGGAGGCTGTGCCTGACCAGCCAATTCAACTTCAAAAAATGCGGCCGCTGTTCAGGGCAACCCCTTTTGAAATTATTGCCCACCGCGGTGGTGGACGCACTTCTGATCTTTTACCTGCTTCTGAGAATTCCGTGGAGATAATCAGGATGGCTTCCCGCTTTGGCGCAACCGGTGTTGAAATTGATGTACGTATGACAAGCGATGGTGTTCCTATCCTATACCATGATGGTACCTTAAACGAACGGTTAATTCAGAAGAACGGCATGATAGGACCGATAGAAAATTACAGTTATGCGCAACTATCGGCACTGGTGCGGTTAATAAAAGGCGAACGCATTCCTACCTTACGGGAAGCTTTAAATGCCGTGGTTTATAATACGCCGTTGCGCTATGTTTGGCTGGATACAAAATATGTTGGTTCGCTGCAAAAAGTAAGAGATCTGCAAGTAGAGTTTTTACAAAAAGCAACAGCTATCGGCCGCAGCGTAACTATTACCATAGGCTTGCCCGACAGGGATGCTTTTGAGTCGTTTAAAAAATTGCCGAACTATCAGAATATTCCATCGGTGAATGAACTTACCCGTGAAGAAGTAAGAGAAGTTAATTCTCCTATTTGGGCACCGCGTTTTACACTGGGTTTGCAAAATGCAGAAGTTGCTGCTGTTCATGCTGAGGGCCGCAAAGTTTTTGTATGGACCCTTGACATCCCCGCAAGCATACAAGAATATTTAACCAATGGCCAGTTCGATGGCATCTTATCAAATTATCCATCTGCCGTAGCTTATTATTATTATGCAAAACAATAAACTATTCCTGCTTTTTGTTCTTCTCTCATTGGGTATGGCCAGCACTGCACAGGAGACAGATGAATTTACATCGAGGCCCACAGGCCGTGGTGAGTATTCGCTGGTAGCTTATGCAAGTGGTGGCTTTGGGTATTTCCCATCTGATAAAGGCACTCCTGCGTATCTGCAACCCGTTAAAACAAAGTGGAATACGGTAGGCACCCTGCGCATTATGTGGCATACCGATCGGTTATTAAAAGCCGGTATAGAAACAGGCTACATCACTTTTTATTCGTATAAATTAAGGGACTCAGCGGGCCGTACAGGAAAAATTGCTTTAAATGCAACACCCATACTGCTTGAGTTCAGCATGTCGCTTAAAAACCGCTTTAACATATTTGCAGGAACGGGCTTATATATTCTTAATACAAAGTTAGATTATGACGGAAAAGTAAATTCTAACAAGTTGAGTTCAGGTTGGATGCTGGCAGCTTCTTATATTTATCCCATCGGAAAAAAGGTAGGGTTAGGTACAGAGGTCAAGTGGCTTTACGCCACCGAAACATCGAACGGTTCTGTTTGCGGGCAAATTCAATTAGTGTGGCGATTTTTAAAGTGGTAAACTCCAGCTTCCTATATGGTAAAAATCATTCTGCTCTCTCTGTTTTCCATCTCCTTTTGCAAAGCAAAAACACAAACTCTTTCCGGCGACAGCACGGAACTTTGCTTCGCCTCCGACACGCAGGCGCCTATGTGGATTGAAACACTTTTTCTAAAAAAAGACCACAACAAACAAGCTACTAAAAAACTATTCGAAACTGTTGCGGCCCGCAGGCCCGGTGCCCTTTTTATTATGGGCGATGTGGTTAATTTAGGTTATAGCAACCGCCAGTGGAGGCCCATGGATGCTTATTTGAAAGACCTGCGCAGCAAGAACATTCCTGTGTATGCGGCACTTGGCAACCATGAAGTGATGGGACAGGCAAGTAAAGGACAACGCAAATTTCAGGAGCGTTTTCCTGAGCATTCACCTACAGGTTACGTACAGGTAAAAGATTCGGTTGCCGTTGTGTTACTCAACTCTAATTTTGGCAAGCTTTCGTCAGAACAGGATGCCGCACAACTTAAATGGTATAAGGCTACGCTTCAAAAATTAGAAAAAGACCCCTCCATTCATTTTATTATTTCAGGCTGCCATCATTCGCCCTACACAAACAGTAAAATTGTAGGCCCAAATAAAGAAGTGCAACAAAAGTTTGTGCCCCTATTTTTAGCATCTAAAAAGAGCCGTTTATTTATTACCGGCCACTCGCACAATTTTGAGCACTATCAAATGAAAGGAAAAGATTTTTTAGTGATTGGAGGCGGTGGTGGATTGCACCAGCCTTTACGCACCGGCGATGATTGTGATAAAGACCTCTCTACAGATTACAAACCCCAGTTTCATTACTTAACTGTTAAGCGCAGCGGAGATCAACTGAATGTTTCGTCTGTGCAATTAAAAAAAGATTTCAGTTGTTTTGAAGACGGTAAGAAAATGTGTGTGAATAAAGAGGTGATTGTAAATACGGATGTAGCAGTAGAGAATAAGAAGTAACTATTTTTTTATAAGTTTTGAAAGTGCGATCGTTTCGGTTGCACTTTTTTAATTAACCCAAGGTAACAATTTATCAATCCAGGCTAACTCTGCAGCGGTCTGCTTATTGTATAGCTTCCTCACACTTTATTACACCACCATGAAATCATATCTGCCATTCATTTTGCTTCTCGTTTTTACATCCTGCCAGGAGTTGATTGATGCGCCTGTGCCTGATTTACGTTGGGATGCTTTTGATTCGCCAAATGCAAAACCGCTTACTGCTACAGAGCGTAAAGCCCTTGAAGGCGTTTATAGTATAGCAATTGCCGATGATAATTTTGGAAAAGAAGCCGCACTAAAATGGACCTATGTTGCCAGTGAAAAAGATACTGCATATTACCTCTCTTTTTTTTGCTCTGAAGATGTGCGTTATTTTATTTGCCAGGGGAAAAGGACAGACAGCGTTATTTTATTAAATGGCTATTGGCGTAATGTAGAAAACACGAAGACTGGCAAGGTACATTTTACGATTTCTGCAGCAGACCTTTCTGGAGGTAATTCTAGTGCGGCAGAACAACGCCTTAGCCTGCAGATCAGAGGTACTTTTGGAGTAAAGGATGATGAGCCCGAAAAGAAAATTTCTTTTAGCTACCTGCGGCCGTTGAACACTAAAATTCCTTACTATCTTATCGCCCATCGTGGCGGCGGACGAAATAACGATTTGCTGCCTGCTTCGGAAAATTCTGTTGAGATGATTTCGCTTGCAGCGCAATTAGGTGCTAACGGAATTGAAATAGATATCCAGGTTACAAAAGATGGTGTGCCGGTATTGTTTCATGATGCCAGGGTAAACGATCGTCTTACCACAAAAACCGGCATACAAGGGGCTATTGATTCTTACACATTTGCTGAACTTGAAAAGGAGGTGAAACTAAAACGGGGTGGTAAAATTCCAACGCTTAAAGAAGCATTGGATACTATACTAACTAGAACGCCATTAGAGTTTGTATGGATTGACTGCAAGTACAAAGAAGCTATCCCGATAATAAGAACGTTACAAAAAGAATATTTAGAAAAAGCGAAAAGCAGGGGTCGGAAATTAGAGATCGTTATTGGCATTCCTGATGAAGATGTGATGGCTGCCTTTATGAAGCTGCCCGATTATAAAAACATTCCATCCTTATGCGAATTAGATACAGTAAAAGCGCAACAGGTTAATGCAAATATTTGGGCACCATCATGGGTAAAAGGCCACCAGGATGAAGAGGTGAATGCCATGCATGCAAAAGGAAAATTAGCTTTTGTATATACGGTTGATGTACCAAAAAAAATAAAAGAATTTATGTACGAGGCTAAGTTCAATGGGATATGTACAAACCGGCCTACCATGGCTGCCTATTATTATTATGCAAGACAGTGAGGAATTGGCAATGAGCAATTAGCAATTGGCGATGGACAATGAATAACATACAAACGATAATAGCAGGCGTCAGCAACTGCAAACCCCAAACTCCAAACTCCAAACTTTTATATTGGCTTTAGATTCAATAATACAACCCCTTACACTTGCCTTTGCTGCTGATACGCAGGCCCCGATGTTTGTTGAAACGCTATGGCTTCGATCGCACAATAACCGTACAGCCACACGGCTGCTTTTTGAAGATGTTGTGCAGCGGGTTCCATCCGCCTTTTTTTTATTGGGCGATGTGGTAAACCTGGGTTATGCAGAGAGGCAATGGAAGCCTATTGATAAATACTTAAAAGCGCTTGAGGCAATTAAGCTGCCGGTGCATGCCATACTAGGAAACCATGAAGTAATGGGCCGGCCACGGGAGGGCATCAGAAAGTTTCAGCAACGTTTCCCGGATCATAAACATACAGGCTATGTTGTAGTAAAAGATTCAATTGCCGTTGTGCTGGTCAATTCAAATTTCAGTTCACTTTCATCTGCTGAAGCCGAACAGCAAACTGCCTGGTATAAAACAACATTGGAAAGCCTGGATGCAGATTCAACTATTCATTTTATTATTACAGGTTGTCATCATTCTCCCTACACTAACAGCCGTATTGTACGGCCATCAAAAGAAGTAGAGCAGAAGTTTGTACCACCTTTTCTCTCATCTGCAAAAAGTGTTTTATTCCTGTCGGGGCACTCACACAATTTTGAACACTATAAAGTAGAAGGCAAAGATTTTTTAGTGATTGGCGGTGGTGGTGGTTTGCGCCAACCTTTACGGCAAGGGCTTGGTACATTAGCTGATTTAGCACCTGATTATAAACCTCTGTTTCACTACACTATGGTGACCATTGCAGGCAACACACTTTTGGTAACATCGTACCACATAAAAAAAGATTTTACCGGCTTTGAAGAAGGGCTGAAACTGATCATAAAAAATAGTGCAGCTTAACCGTTTTTACAACGATGCCAATCGAAAATATCAACAGCCTGTTGCGGATGCTCACAGCAAATTTGCCTTACCTGACATTATTCGGATGCTTACAAAGCATCCAGTAGTCAATAATAAGTTTTATCATATTTTTTACCTCCTCATACCTATGCTCTTTT
This sequence comes from Flavisolibacter sp., assembly GCA_028288675.1. GTDB lineage: Bacteria > Bacteroidota > Bacteroidia > Chitinophagales > Chitinophagaceae > Flavisolibacter. The sequence goes on from JAQBNG010000204.1 coordinate 9,056, forward strand.
TGAAAAAAACCCTGCACCATTTGATCGTAAGCATCCTGTACTGCAGCACCATCCGCAGACGTAGTTAAGAAAATAAATGGGATACTTTTTTTGCGCAGGTATTCATTTTCATTGATGCGTTGCAATAATTCTGTACCCCGCATCTTAGGCAGGTTTACATCGGTAAGAATAATGAAAGGCTGATCGGTAGTTGTTGCAAGGTAATCAAGCACTTCTTGTCCGTCCCCAAAAAATTTAAGGCTATTGTTTACATTCAGGCTTTCGAATATTTCCATTAATATTTCCCTGTCATCTACATCATCTTCCACTAAAATTATGGGGCCTTGTTTTGACATAATATCCTATGTTTTAAGCGTACCCTGCCAATGGGTGCCTGTTGGAAAAACATATCAAATTTTAATGCCAGAGTATTTGGGCTGATGGCATTTATCTTTAATAGCTTATTACCTGTTATGAACAAAGAAACGATTCTTGCCGACCTTGATACCTGCACGCAAAGTTTTTTAGACACTCTGCGGCAATTTAATAAAAATGATTTTATTCAAAAACCATCGGTTGACCTTTGGTCGCCGGCAGAAGTGGCCGAGCATTTACTGTTATTGGAAATAACCGCAAACAAAGCAATAACGGGTACAACCATTCCTACCAACAGGGCGCCTGATAAAAAGATACCACTCATAAAATGGGCGATGGAAGACAGCACCAAACGGGTTGCCCCGGCAAGCGTTTTGCCTTCCAATCGTATAACAGATCCAGACACTGCTATCGAAAAAGTAACGCAGCAAAGAGCTTCCCTTCGCGAAGCGATAACTAATTTAGATTTATCGGAAGCCTGCACCTCATTTAAGCATCCTGCCCTGGGTACGCTTACCCGCTGGGAATGGGTCTACTTTACCATCTATCATATGCAGCGCCATCTGCAACAAATAAAACAACCGGAAAGCAGTGCAACATAGTAAGCATTAAACTTTTTGCAACACAAGGGTACTCATACACCGGAGGTCAGCCACGTTCACGGTTTTAAAATCTTCAATAAAAGCCAAAGGGAATTGTTGCAGCAGTTGAGCAAGCAATGGCCGCGTAAGTAAAAAGCGATAGCTGCCATCAGGGAGCAGGTACACACCGTCACTCACTAACTGTACTTTTTCTTCTATGCCAATGTCGGATGTCATCCTGATAAATAAGCTGCCTCCCCGTTTTAGAATTCTCACCATCTCCTTTATCATCTCAAAAAAATGTTTCGTGCTGGTGGCAAAATGCAATACCGCGCTACAAATTATACTATCAAAGAAAGCATCATCAAACGAAGTTTTTTCAAGGGTTTCTACACAAAACCTGGCAGACAGTTGACCGGGGTAGGTAATGTGTAGGTTTTCTATAGCTTCTGCGCTTCTATCAATGCCATAAACAGTAAAGCCGTTCTGTAAAAACCAATGCAGGTTGCGACCTTCACCGCACCCGGCATCAAGTAATGTATCGGCTTTATTATACCGGCCTTTTAGAATGGCGTCAATAAGATAAATATCCGTAGAGCCTAAAACAGAGGTAAGGTTTGTTGTATTCATACCAGTCGTAAAGTAATTAAAGGGGCTAAATTATCGTTATAGAAATTTTATGGCAAGAAGGGTTGTTTTCAATTAATACCGGGACGTATTATTTTAAGTGTACTGCCAAGCTTTTTGGGCGTGTCCCTCGCAAAGCCTCGGGCCGGGCTATCCGCTGCAATCTTTTTTGCCCTCCACACAATTGCTTCGACAGGCTCAGCATGACAACGCCCCAAAAAAGGATTTCCGCTCTTATCCCTCACGCAAATGACCTCGCTTCCCAAGGCGTATGTCAATTAAATTCAGTTCCTTTTTCCTTCTTCAAATGCGGTTTCAAGCTTAGCACGGCACTATCATTTTTTATGATTTTCCATCTTGCCTATCCATTACATTTGCCCAACTAAAAATTTTCTATGAAACGACGTCTCTTGCTAAGTGGCTATTTACTCTTAACAGTCTGCCTGTTTGCGCAACGGCCCCCAAAACCCGAAGCTCCCAAAGTTTACCAGGAAACGCCAACTAAAATCAATGACCTGGTTCATACAAAACTGGAAGCCGGTTTCGATTACACAAAATCGCAACTGAATGGCAAGGTATGGATCACCCTGAAGCCGCATTTTTACCCTACCGATTCTTTACTGCTTGACGCAAAAGGAATGGATATAAAAGAAGTAGCTGTTGTAAAAGGGGGAAAGAATTCAACCCTTAAATACAACTACGATGGCTTGTTTTTAAACATCGATTTAGACAAGACCTACAAGAACAATGAAGCCTACACGGTGTACATTTCTTACACGGCAAAGCCTAACGATTTCAAATCAAAAGGCAGCGCTGCTATCACCGATGCCAAAGGCCTGTATTTTATAAACCCGTTGGGCGAAGACAAAGAAAAGCCAACGCAAATATGGACGCAGGGCGAAACCGAAGCCACATCGGTTTGGGTACCTACCATTGACAGGCCCGGACAAAAAACCACGCAGGAATTTTACTTAACAGTGCCTGCTAAATATGTTTCGCTGAGCAATGGAAAATTAATGACGCAGAAGAAAAATACCGATGGCACCCGCACCGATTACTGGAAGATGGACCTGCCACATGCCCCGTATTTATTTTTTATTGGCGTTGGTGATTATGCGGTAGTAAAAGATACTTACAAAGGCAAGGAAGTAAGCTATTATGTAGAGAAAGAATTTGAGCCCGTTGCCCGCCGCATATTTGGTAAAACACCGGCCATGATCGCCTTGTTTTCAAAGCTTACCGGCGTTGATTATCCCTGGGTAAAATATGCGCAGATGGTGGCCCGCGATTATGTAAGCGGCGCTATGGAAAACACTACGGCTACGCTTCATGGCGAAACAGCACAGCAGGATGCACGGGAACTTACCGATAACAACCGTTGGGAAGAAGTAATTGCCCACGAACTTTTTCACCAGTGGTTTGGCGACTATGTAACAGCGGAAAGCTGGAGTAACTTACCATTGAATGAATCTTTCGCCACTATGGGTTCGCAGCTTTGGAACGAGTTTAACTATGGCAAAGATGCCGCAATGGAAGAACGCTATAATTCTGCCCAGGGTTACCTCCACAGCAACAGCGATAAAAAAGAGCTGGTTCGTTTTCAGTTTAATGATAAGGAAGATATGTTTGATGCGGTTAGTTACAATAAAGGCGGTGCTATTTTGCAGATGCTTCGTCACCAGGTTGGCGACAGCGCTTTCTTTAAATCATTGAACCTGTATCTCACAGCTAATAAATTTAAAGCAGCGGAAGCACACCAGCTTCGGTTAGCTATGGAAGAAGTAACCGGCAAAGATCTGAACCCGTTTTTTAATCAATGGTTCTTTGGCAGCGGTCACCCCAAATTAAATATTACGTATAGCTATAACAGTGCTGCAAAAAAAACGGTAGTGGTTGTAGAGCAAACACAAACGGGTGATAAACTCTTTACACTGCCTGTAGCTATTGATGTTTGGAACAGTCCTGTGCCGGCCCGCTACAATGTTGTTGTTAAGAATAAGGTTGACACTTTTATGTTTGATGTACCATCGCAACCGGTGCTGGTAAATTTTGATGCCGATAAAATTTTATTGGCTGATAAAACCGAAAACAAAACGTTAGATAACTACCTGTTTCAATACAAGCACGCCACTAATTATGTGGATAGAAGGCAAGCCATTGATGCTGCTTTAAAAGTGCAGGCAGAAGTGGGCGGTGTGCAAATTTTAATGGAAGCATTAAAAGATAAGTATGCACCGCTGAGGGCTTATACAGCTAACAGTTTAGACATGAGTTTGACGCAAGTTAAAAATGCAGTAGAGCCCACATTATTTGAAATGGCGCAAAAAGACAATAATCGTCTTGCCAGGGCGGCAGCTATTGCAAAGCTGGGCCAGTACCGATTTGCCAAGTATGCAACTTTATTTAAAGCGGCGATAAATGATTCTTCTTACACCGTTTCAGGTAATGCATTAGAAGCTTTAAATAAAATTGATACCACTGCTGCATTTACCGAAGCGCAACGCTTTTCGGCGCAGGCTTTAAAAGGTAAATTGGCGTCTGCTACAAAAAGTATTATGAACTCAAGGGACAAGGGCACAGCCACCAAAGTGCTGAGCGATTTTGAAGCAATGCCATTGGGCCAGCCGAAGTTCCAGGCACTTGATGGTGTGTTTGAATTGATAGCCAGCACGTCCGACCTTGACTTATTTAAAAGAGGTATCGATGATATATTGGCGTTAGGCGCAGCTATTCCTGAAAACTTTCGGGAACAGGCCATGGGTCAGATCTACACAGCGCTTAGAGCCGTTGCAAAAGAGAAAGTTGCTTCTGGCTTAGCGGACCAGGCAGCCTATGTAGAAAGCAAGTTGCCGAAGGATGATAAGAAGGGTATGTAAGTTTTAAAAGCTTTATTTGAAGGCCATTCATCGTTTCGGTGAGTGGCTTTTATTTTATAGAAGGGAAGTAAAAGAGACTAAACAGGTGCCAGGATAACAACAACCAAGCAGAAGCCTGGAAGGCTTCAATATGAGTAGCCCTGGGTGCAACCCAGGGAATGAAGTAATGAATAAGAGGCGCAACCCTGAATGGGTTGAACATCGTTCGCTATTGTTCAACCCATTCGGTTGGCTAAAATTTAATCATTCATTACCACCGGTTTAACCAGTGGCTATTCAAAGTTCAAGCCCTCCGGGCTTAATGAAATCACTCAACCGGGTATTGGGGTGGTATAAAATCAAATTCTTAATAGCAGTCAATCATGCGAAGTATTGTTCCTGTCCTCTTTGTGTTTCTTATGTTCAAAAAAATAGCGTAAAAGAATACAAAGAACCACTCTGGGCACAAAGAAAAAATAGCGAAATCAAAACAGGCGCTTATTATTTTTTACATTCGGAGATGAAAAAAACGCACACTCCTAAAACCACCTACACAACTTGTGTACTTCTGTTTATCATATTTGCTTTTGGCAAAGTCTATGCACAAAAATCCGACTCCCTGATGGTGCAGGCCATTGTAAAAGAAGCTACCACTAACTCGCAATTACAAACATTAGCTCACCAGTTTATTGATGTTATCGGACCCCGCCTGACAGGTACACCGCAAATGCAACAAGCTAACGATTGGGCAGTAAAAACCTATCAAAGCATGGGCATCACCGCCCGCAACGAAAAGTGGGGTGAATGGCGCGGATGGGAACGTGGTGTTTCGCATATAGATCTGGTATCACCCCGTGTAAGAAGTTTGGAAGGAATGCAATTAGCCTGGAGTCCATCAACTGCCGGCAAAACAATAACTGCCGAAACCATTATTATTCCAGATGTTGCCGACTCCAATGCATTCAAGGCCTGGCTACCTTCTGTAAAAGGAAAATTTGTGTTGATCTCTATGGCGCAACCAACCGGCCGGCCCGATTATAACTGGCAGGAGTTTGCGACAAAAGAATCATTCGACAAATTGAAAGCTGAACGCACTGCACAAACAGATGCCTGGCGCAAACGCATTGGTAAAACAGGAATGGCTGCCCGTGCTCTTGCACAAGCATTAGAAAATGCAGGTGCTGTTGGCATTGTACAATCTAACTGGAGCAATGGTTTTGGCGTGAATAAAATCTTTGGCGCTAACACCAAAAAAGTCCCAACGGTTGATATTTCATTAGAAGATTATGGCTTGCTTTATCGCTTAACTGAAAGTGGGCAGAAGCCAAAGATCAGCGTACGTGCCGATTCGAAAGAACTCGGAGTAGTGCCAACATTTAATACGGTTGCAGAAATAAAAGGGACAGAAAAACCGGCTGAGTACGTGATCCTATCCGCTCACTTTGATAGCTGGGATGGTGCATCTGGCGCTACCGATAATGGCACGGGAACTTTAGTGATGATGGAAGCGATGCGTATTTTGAAAAAGCTTTATCCTAATCCTAAGCGTACCATTTTAGTTGGCCACTGGAGCAGTGAGGAACAAGGGCTAAATGGTTCAAGGGCTTTTGTAGAAGACCACCCTGAAATTGTACAAGGCATACAGGCGGTGTTTAACCAGGATA
>JAQBNG010000035.1 GCA_028288675.1 Flavisolibacter sp.
AATGAAGCCAAATATTATGGAGAAAATTGTGATAGACCTTTTAAGTTATTATTTAGGTCTTGACGATGTTTCACTCGAAAAACATTTGAAGGAAGTAAACACTGCAACAAAAGAGCGGGTGACAACACTTGATGACTTGCAGGTGATTATACATTCAGATGACCACGAGCCACCACATTTTCATGTAAAGACGAAAGATTTGAATATTGATGCTAAATTTAAAATTGAAGATTGCGAACTTTTAAGTGGCTCTATTAGCGCCAAAGACTTAAAGAAAATTAAAGCATTCTATTTGAGCCCAAAAGGCAAAATTGTTTTAACCACAATTTGGAACAAGAGAACCTAAATCAGATTACTATATCACCGATAAAAAATTACAAATAATGAATTACGGCGCTATCAATATTGACATAGAAACCATGGGTGGAACCCCAGTATTTACGGGAACCCGGGTGCCCATCCAGGCATTGTTTGACTATATTGAAACAGGAGAAACACTGGATGAGTTTTTAGAAAATTTCCCTTCGGTAAAAAAAGAATTTGCTATTCAGGTATTGGAAATGGCGAAAAAGACACTGACCACAGAAAAAATCCTGAATGAAAATTTTGCTTGATGAAAATATGCCCACCAAAGTTAAATACGACTTTGGTGAAAGCTACCAGGTTAGTACTGTCAAGGATATGGGCTGGCTTGGAAAGAAGAACGGAGAGCTTTTAGGATTAGCTGCTTTTAATGGTTTCGACATTTTTATTACGCTGGATAAGAATTTAAGGAACCAGCAAAATCTGAACAAAATAGACCTGAAGTTTATCGTGATTTTGGCGAGGAATAATAAGCATGAAACGCTACAGCCGTTTATTGATAAAATTAAAGTTCTCTTGCATAGCAATATGGACATTCCTAAACTCACAGAGATTTCTTTGGATTAATAACTGCCTGCTACCAACAAGTAGTTGCATTTAGAGGAGCTGGGGTGAGATGCTAATCCACCTGCATACTATCGGGCACCGTTATATAACTAGGCCTTTCCAATTGGTAAACAATAATGTCGCTTAAGTCCTGTTCAGCCTCCATGCCTTTACTGCCAATAACAAACTGTCCGGTGCGGCGTATACGCACTAACTTATCTGTATAAAACTTTCTTGTGTTCTGGTCCCACCATAAATCCGGCGCCCATAAAGTATCGCCCTTTACATTAAACACCACCACGCTGTCACGCAGGTAAACTTTGCTGCGGCTTTCTAAATACTTGCCATATAAGGCATCCAGCTGGCTTTCTATTTTACCCGTGCTATCGTAAAAATTTACATGCAGGGTCCTGGGAAATTCAAGGTAAGAAGTGTCAAGGCTATAGCGAAGCATGTAAGGAGCAATAAGCCTCGCTTTCAGCCTACCATTTTGACTTAGTAAGCTTTCTATCTTATAGGCTTCTTCAATGTTGGCTTTCCGCTCGTTACCCTTATTTACTATATCCGGATCGTTCTCACAGCTATAAAAGAACAAGCAGCTTAAAAGTAAAGCTGCCTGTAAAAATTGTTTATAAAAGAATGGCCTAATCATACTTGCGTTTGCCAAACCAAAGGTCGGTAAAATTGAAGCCGAGTGAAAAGCGGATCAGGTCCTCTTTGATCTTGTTTTGTTCGTTACCGCGTTTGGTATATTCTACGGCAAGGTTAACAATGCTGAATTGATTAGGGCTTTGGCGGCTTGGGCGGATGGGCAATCCTACACCAAACGAAAGTCCATAGACAGGTAGGTTATTGTTATCGGCTTTTACATAATCGGTACCGGCAAATGCACCAAAGCGATAAGTTATCGCCTGGCCATAACTGGCTGCTTGTGCAACCGGTGTCAGTTGTCCACCCATCCTAACTTCCCAGCTATTTTGTACGAAATCCTTCGCCTCAAAAAAACGATAGCTATCCCATTTGCTCGTAACATAGTCAAGGCCTAAGCTAAAGCCACGGGTTTTTTCACCAGGCCCTTTTTCGTAATAAACACCGGCAGTGTAAGAAGCCGGGTAAATAATTTTTCCCGCCACACCGGTTGTATTAAAAACACTGTCCACCTGGAGCTCCTGCCCGGTTGAATTACGTACGTAGGTCTGACGCAGAATATCCTGTGAACCATTAATAGTTTGCTTCCAGTTGCCCGATGCGCCAAAACGCAGCAAGGACCTTTTCGTCAGGTCAACTGTGTATTGTGCGCCTGCATCAAAAAACACATTTCCAAAAGTTGTGTTGGTGGTATGATTAGAAGCAGCATATTCAACGGTATCATTGATAAGAGCACGGCGGGTAACCAACTCTTTTTTGCCGAACAAATAGCCAACATTAAAACCTACAGAAAGATGATCATTACCAAAGCCAGTACCGATAGTAGGTAAAAAGGATCCGCCTGTACCGGTAAACTGCGTGATGGCACTGTCGATAGAACCTCCGGGAGGATTTGGGTTAAACAACCGCTCCGTGCGAAAAATATCATAGCTGATGCGGGTTAGCGGACGAATTCCAAACGCCAGTCCCCAATTTTTACGAATAGGAATTCCTACATAAACATGAGAGAAAAGAGCATCTGATGCCCGGAAGCTATTAGCGGTATTTGGCTGGGTTAATTTGCGGCTGGTAAAATCTACGCCAACGTCTAAAATAACACGGGCCGAAGAAACTTTGCCCGAACGCTGTTCCATATAAGCCTGGAATTTTGCATAAGAAGCGGGGTTATTATAGTTAACAGATGTAACATCAATATAGCCTGCGGAAACGCCACCCATGCCCCTGTTAACAACATTGGTACGGGGAAATTCATTGCCCAAGCCATAACGTGAGTAAGGTGAATTGTCTTGTGCCTTAACCGCTGCACCGCATAAAAAAAACGTTGATAAAAAGATGATACGGTGTTTATTCAAAGAGGTTATTTTGGCTAATTGCATACAGACCTTTAAAGATTAAATGAGGGTCTGCAAATATCTTGTTTTTCAAATAGGGCTGGAATAAATGGGTATCACCCCCGGTTAAAAGGGCGTTAAAGTTGCCATACCTTTCTTTATATAAATCAATGATACCATCCATCTCTTTTGCCATGCCTAATACAACGCCGCTGCTTAAATTAGTGGCAGTATCATAGCCAATTAATGGCACGTTCCAATGCGCTTTTACAAGCGGCAATTTTGCTGTAAACTGGTGCATGGCCGCAAAGCGCATTTCCATACCGGGTGAAATAGAGCCTCCCATAAATTCGCTTTGCTGGCTGATGAAATTATACGTGATGCAGGTGCCTAAACCAATGGCCATATTGTTTTGCTGCGGAAATAAAAAGGTAGCGGCAGCTGCAATCGCTAAGCGGTCGGCACCCATTGTTTCGGGCTTGCCAACCGGCACGGTAAAAGAAAGTTTCGATGTGTTGGATAGCTTATGAAAATGGGTATGCTTTTGTAGAAGTTTTTCTATTCTTTCATCATGATTAATTACAGAAGAAAGAATAGAATTATGTGGCTGATGTTGTGAAAGAAGTTGTTCAAGATTTTCAACGCCATCGCCTTCCAGCACAAAAATTTCTTTTAAATGATCGTGCTCAAAAATGGCAGCTTTTAATCTTGTATTACCAAAGTCGAGGCAGAGGGTTTTGGTCATAATAGCAATGGTCAATGGTGAATAGGCAACTAATAAGTAAAAGACATAACCGGCAGTGAAAAAATTTATTATTTACTTTTTCTAAAAATAAGCAACAAAGTAAAAGACAATTTCGCTATTCACCATTGACCATTCATCACCTCACTCAAACTCGAAGCTTGACAAGTTTTTAAAATGCCCATTCAGCTTTACTTTCACTTTCAGGTTCTCCATTTCGGCAAGCATAGGCATTACTTTAGAAAGGTGAAGCCGCAGGTACTCCTGCCGCTGACGCTCATGCAAGAGATTCAAAAATTCATATTCTTCCTGTAAGGAAAAGCCTACATGATGTGCAATGTCATATGTAGTAAGTTCAGCGTCGGGCTTTTTAAACTCTTTCTCCACTTTCAACAGCTTAAATAATTCTTTCATGCTGGCTACTATACGCCGCATTATGTCGGCGCTGCCATGCTGCTGGTTTACCGGGTAATTTACAATAGCGCCGCTATATAATTTATCGGGAATTTCTTTCACCACTTCCAATATGCGAAACACTTTTTCGCCTTCGGTTTTTATATCCATCTCGCCATTATCATTCACTGCAGTAATTTCTTTTACCCAAACAACGGTTCCGTAATCCTGTAGCCGGTCATTAATGATAGCCGGAATACCAAATGGTTTTTTTGCTGAGTGGCATTCATTGATCAATTGCTTGTAGCGAGGCTCAAAAATGTGCAGGTTCAGGCTTTCGCCGGGATAAACGACAAGGCCCAGGGGGAATATAGGAATGAAATTGGTCATGAATTTTGGTACTGCAAATATGGTGCAGGAGGTTGGTTGATTAGTTGATCAGTTTATCGGTTGATTGGTTTTAATGGGATAACAGGTTACTAGGTTGGCCAGCTGAAGTCGTCAGCCAACTAGTCAACAAATCAACTAATCAACTATACCGTTTCCTTGCCCCAATTCCCTCAGCCTTGCGTATTTTAAAAACGTATAATGCGCAGTAAGCTTAGCTACTGTCAAGCCTGTTCGGCCATCTAAAAAACCTAATCTTAAAATATAGGCTTTTGTAAATGCGTACAGGGGATTGAGATACATTTTTAGCGGTGTTGCTTTTTTGTTTGCGCTATGATATTCTTCTGCAGTAAGAACCGCATAAGAAGACAACTTCTCCCTGTAATGTTTAAGGTCGTTTGCATACTGGTGATGAACAACACCTTTCAACTTTTTTATTTTTGTACCGGCGGGCATAACCAGTTTTTCATGAATAATAGCTTCATTCCAACTAACACTATTTTTATTGAAAAGCCGTGGCCTGTAATCAGTTCCCCATTCACCCCATTGTAGCTCTTTATCTCCTATAAAATTTCGCAGCCGGATGGCGTAAACAATTTTCGTATTGTGCAAGGTTAACTGTGCCAGTTCTTTTTGTAAACCGGGTTCCGCTATTTCATCAGAGTCAATGGTAAGCACCCAATCATGCGCCGCTTTTTCTGTTGCCCTGCAACGTGCTTTGCCATAACCTTCCCAGGCTCCGCAATAAATCTGAACAGGATATTTTCCTGCAATTTCTATTGTGTTGTCAGTGCTGCCTGTATCGTAAACAATGATGTCATTGCTTAAATGCTGAACGCTTTCGATAGTGTTAGAAATATTGCCAGCGGCATTTTTACAAATGATAATGATTGAAAAAGATGCGTTCATGTGGCAGCATGTAAATTATGTTCAGTACAAATCCACTTATAAAAACACAACACAATAATGGTGTAAAGGAAAACGCCAAATTGAACTTCTAAACCAATATCAAATAAAAAACTTAAGGCAGCCATACTGTTGATCGCTATCCACGCAAAGCGGTGTCGTTTTACTTTTAGGAATAATGGTAATAGCATAATAGCTGTAAAAATAAAAACTCCGGGCCAGCCCGCGGCAGCGCCATATATCAGCCATTCGCTGCTGGGTAAAAGCTTATCGGTTTCAAGCATGCCGGGCACATTAGTGGTGTACCATTCATTGGTAGCGTTGCGAATATTACCGGCGCCAACACCAAAAAAATTGTTTGTAAGAATGTGCCATCCCGCTTTTATTGAAAGGGTACGATTGCCATCGTTACCACCAGGGAAATAAGACCCTTTTGCTATAAAGGAAAAATCATACACGATGTAGTGAACCCGGTTTTGAAACGTAGGCATTGTAAACCAGGCAATGGCCGGCATTATAAGTAAGGCTATCATCAATACATACAAAAACTTCTTATTGCCGGATTGAAAAATAGAATGAAGAAAGTAAATCAGCAAAAAAAAATAAAAGCAAAACAAACCTGTTCGGGCTGAAAGAATATGCAGGTAAATAACAAAAAAAATAACTGCTACAATCAATAGCAGCTGGTGTACCAGCTTCGAAAATTTTGGCAGGATGAGTATCATGCCTGCTGCGGCAACGGCCACTACCCAGCTATACCGCACATGGTCGTTTTCAAAAGGTGTAGGTATCGACTTGGCTTTAAGATAGCTTTCATTAATTGCACTGATATTTGCCGCATACTGCCAAAGGCTCCAGCAACATCCACCAATTATAAGTAGTATAAAAAAGTAAAAAATTATTCGCCATTGGGTGGGCGATAACTGCCACGCTCCTGCAAAAGCAATAGGAAAAAGAAGTAAAGGAAGTTTAATGCGCACCATATAAAACCAGGCTTCTAAATCGGCGCTCCACAAACCGGAAATGAAAGGAACAAAGAATAATAAACCAACGACAACAAAAATTTTTTGATTGAAGTAGCTCTTGAGTTGTTGCCAAAATTTTTTATGAAAACAGGTGAGGGCTATAAAAAATATCATGCTAACCGAAAGCAGTACTCTTGAAAAAAAAAGGCCGGTCAACATGGTTAAAAGAGCAAGCATTACCAGTTGCTGCCGCAAAATTCTTTCTCTGCTAATAACCATATTTTTGTAAACATACAACAACTGGTACATGTGGGAGCAACTGCTTAAGCAACTAAAACACGGAAATATAAAAGCACTGGCAAGAGCTATTTCATACATAGAAAACGAGCAGCAAGGCTATGATGAAATGCTGTCGGCCCTGCCATTTAATACATCAGCAAAAATCATAGGTATCACCGGTCCGCCGGGTGCGGGCAAGAGCACTTTAGTAGATGGGTTAATTGGTGAAATAATAAGGCAGGGTAAAAAAGTCGCTGTGCTTTGTGTAGATCCTTCATCGCCTTTTAACCTCGGCGCTGTTTTAGGCGACCGGATAAGAATGAGCGAATGGTACACGCATCCGAATGTGTTTATCCGGTCACTTGCCACAAGAGGATCGTTAGGCGGATTACACCCGAAAATTTTGGAGATCACGGAACTGGTAAAGGCTGCCGGATTTGATTACGTGATTGTAGAAACCGTAGGTGTCGGGCAAAGCGAAGTAGAGATCAGCGGCCTAGCAGATGCAACCGTGGTAGTGCTGGTGCCCGAAGCCGGCGATGAAGTACAGACCATGAAAGCTGGCTTAATGGAGATTGCAGACATTTTTGTTATTAATAAAAGCGACCGCCCCGATGCTGATACATTTTCCAGGAACCTGCGGCTGATGCTGGCAGGTGCTTTTGGCAATCATAAAGAGGAAGTGCCGGTTATTAAAGCAATCGCGTCGCAAAAGGTTGGGTTAGTTGAGTTGTACAAAGCCATTAATTCTGTTTTGCAACAGGTACATACATCAGAAAAAAAATATTGGCTGCTAACAGAAAAAGTATACCACCTGGTGCAGCAGCAAAGAATGAAGAGCCTTTCCAAAGCCGTGATTTTAGAAAATATCTGGAAGGAGGCGCAAAAGCCGGACTTCAATCTGTATAAGTTTGCAAAAACATTAGCCTGAATGAATCGTTGCAGCCTTATCATATCTACTTACAACTGGCCCGATGCACTTAACCTCTGCTTAAAAAGCGTGTTGCAACAAACCGTTCTTCCTGCTGAAATTATTATAGCCGATGATGGCTCTTCAGAAACAACCCGCCTGTTAATTGAAGATTTTATACATCAAAGCCCTGTGCCTGTGCAGCACGTGTGGCATCCCGATGAGGGGTTTCAATTAGCTAAGATCCGTAACCGGGCCATAGCTAAAGCAATGCAGCCTTATCTTATACAAATTGATGGTGATTTAATACTGAACCCGCATTTTATCAGCGACCATCTGCACATTAGGGAGCAAGGTTATTTTGTTACCGGCAGCAGGGTGCTGTTGTCCGATGTTACTTCTAAAGCATTGTTGCAGCATGGTTCCATCCAGGTGCAAAAACATCACCAGGGGAGTAAAAATTTTTTCAACCGGTTTCGTAACCGCATACTCCGGCAGTTCCTGTCTACCCGCTATAAAATTGGCGGCATAAACAAGTATTATGTAAAAGGCTGCAACATGGCCTTTTGGAAACGTGATCTTTTAAAGGTAAATGGCTACAACGAATCTTTTACCGGCTGGGGCAGGGAGGACAGTGAGCTGGCGATCCGGCTGATTAATGCCGGCATAAAGAAAAAATTTTTAAAAATGGGCGCCACTACTTATCATTTGTTTCATAAAGAAGTTTCAAGAGAAAGTGAAGAAACCAATATTCAGCGTATGAATGAAGCCATAATGCAGGAAATTAAATGGGCCAACGAGGGACTAAGCCAATATGTATAAAAACAATAACACATGGAAGCCCCGGGTATCGGTAGTAATGTGTACATATAATGGCGAAAAATTTTTGCATGAGCAAATAGATAGCATCCTGGCGCAATCCTATCCAATAGCGGAATTTTTAATTTTTGACGATAACTCATCTGACACAACTTCCGAGATCATTGAATCATACGCAAGGGAATATCCTCTTATTCAATTTCATAAAAACCCGGTTAACCTTGGCTATAATTTAAACTTTCAGCAAGCGTTAAAAACAGCACAATCAGAAGTTATAGCTATTGCCGATCAGGATGACATGTGGCATCAACACAAAATTGAACGAATGATCGCTGTATGGGATAGTGCAGCACCTATCATTCACTGCGACTCGCAAAGGTTTACACACACAGTTAACAAAAACAATCCAAATAAACGTTGGTATCGTCGCTTTAAGGGTACAGATACAAAGCAACTATTTGTATATAATACAGTAAGCGGCCATGCCATGCTTTTGCGTAAATCTTTTTTGCCTATGATACTCCCCTTCGAAAAAAATATTTACTACGACTGGTGGGTTGCCCTTGTTGCAAGCTGCAACGGAGGAGTTGATTATATTGATGAAACCTTGGTGTATCAACGGGTGCATGGCCACAACGCTTCCATAGAAAGGGGAGTAAAAAGAAATAACCAATTTATTAATTACAGAGAAGTGGTTTCAACGCACCTAAAGAAATTTATAACAGCGCCCAATTTAAAGGTTGAGGATAAAAAACTGGCAGCCGAATTACAAGGGTGTCTATCAGATCTTGATTCACCTAAAAAAAGAAGGAAGCTTTTTCTCCTGATTTTTAAAAACCGCAAAATTATCTTCTATTACAAAAAAAGAAAAGTAGAGTTATTTTCACACATTAAGTATGCATTGAGATTAGCGTTTTACTAAAGTTTTTCCTTCATGGTATTGCTGTTACACCAGGCGGCTTTCTTTTCAAACCCTTACTATTTTTCTATTTAACAGGAATAAATATTTTATCAGGGAGGCACGATTATCAGCATTGAAAGCTTTCTTTTGTAAAAAAACCGGACGGCACGATGGAGTTCAAGAAATTATCAAACCTGAAGAAGTGGTATTTGAAATACACAGATAGTGCTGCGTATAGAAACTACAAACTTCAATTACAGGATATACATCAGGATGAGAACTTTTACAACAAAAGCATTGCCCTTCAACACCCCGATTTAAATCATCCCTATAAAACCACCACTGTATTCAAACATAGTGGCAACAGTGGCGATATAATTTATTCGTTGCCTGCGGTTTTTGAACTTTCCAAAAAAGGCAAAGCACATTTATTTCTGCACGTTAACCAGTCAGGTGAGTACAGCCACAATTACCATCCACTAGGCAATGTAATGCTCAATGATAAAATGGTCGACTTGTTAATGCCATTATTATTACATCAGCCACAGATTACTGTGGTTGAAAAATATGATAAACAGCCGGTTGATTACAATCTGGATGAATTCAGATCGTATAGCATTTTGTTAGACAGAGGCAGCATTACCCGCTGGTATTGTGCTGTTTATGGTATTAGCTATGATACCAGCCAGCCTTGGTTAACAGCCCCCAAAGATGAGCGGTATGTCAACAATATTGTTATTGCCCGCAGCCATCGTTATCGTTCGCCGGTAGTGGATTATGGGTTCTTAAAAAAGTACCCAAATAAACTTTTCGTGGGCGTTCAGGAGGAATATGATGATATGAAAAAAGTGTTACCTGATCTGGAGTTTAAACCTGTGAAAGATTTTCTGGAAATGGCTATCATCATCAATAGCTGCAAGCTATTTATCGGTAATCAGTCCTTTCCTTTTTCCCTTGCAGAGGCCTTGAAAGTGAACCGCTTATTGGAGGTGTGTTATAAAGCGCCAAATGTAATAGTGGAAGGCAAGGGAGCCAATGATTTTATTTATCAGCCCCAGTTTGAATACGCCGTTAAAAGGCTGCTGGAATAGAAGCTATTTTGTAATTCTTTTCTTAGCTGCTTTCCAGTCTTTGTCAAGAAGACTTTCTTTCTTTACTTGCGACAATCGGTTTTGAAAAATGCCATCGTGTTTTTTTACATACTTGCGCATTTTACGAACGAGGAATGGATCTTTAGGTTTTTCAGCGTTAATCATTGTAAAAGGATCATCTCTCAATTTATTTTTTGTAAAAAGGTGTGTGCCTTTCCCATCTGAATAAAAATGTTTATTGAATTTACCAGCGATGTATTGAAGCGCTTCTCTAGTATAGAAAGAAATATGCTGTCCTGTTTCTAATGAAAAATACCACCAGTCGTCAGGTTTACTTACACGTTGTGGTACAAGTTCTGTAGAGAAGAATAGATTATCTCCATACTCAAGAATACTTTCAATTTCCGTTAATGGATTTACTAAATGTTCCAAAACCTCAAAAGCTGTCACTACTTCAAATTTCGTAATTACGGGAAGTTCTTTGAGGTCGTTATACTCGGCAAAAATATTTTGACAATAGATATCTGTATGATAAAAATCAAAGCCCTTATCTCTCATCATCCGGGTAAATAATCCGTATCCTCCGGCATAATCAAGAAACAATCCTTCATGATTAAAGTAATTAAGTAAGAGAGGCACCGTAAAATTTACTAAGTTCTGATTACGCATTATCAGTCCAACATCTAATTTAGTAATAGCCGATGAGTAAGACTCCTCTAACCAGTAAGGCTCTTCGGTTTGAATAAAGCCTGTTTGCTTGCAACGAAAAAATTTGACGTCATACTTTGACAGCAATTTGGCTGTAAATAAAAGTTCTGTTTCGCCACCTGTTATTTTACTGATCATGCTTTCTGTGCTGCAATTAAGTTCAAATAGGGATTAGCTGGAGTGTCGTTACTCCTTATGCAAGAGTATAGATACGAATAAATATCATCGCCGGTTCAATAAAAAAAGAATAGGTCAAACATCCTTATTCTTCTTCCACCACCTAAACCCAATAATACCCGCAATAGCCAGTGGAGTGGCAGCCAAATAAAGGATACCAAAATTTAAACTTGTAGCAGGCTTTTCGCCAAGTTGTTGTGCGGTACGGGTACACACTGAACATTGCGCATCGGCCACAAAAGGCAATAAATTCATTACAAAAAGTAGCAGTAGAAAATACCGTGTTTTTTTCATAGCGGCACTAAAGGTAAGCACAGAAAAAGCCGGAGTAGTTAAGCCCCGGCTTTTTTACCAGATTTTTGCGCCTGATAAACAGAAGCCTCTATACTAATAGGCTGCACCACCTTTGTTTGCGGCAGCACCTGTCTTACATAATTTTCGCACAGTGCGTTAGGGTTATAGCGGCTGAACTCCTCGCATAACGTCTCTATATTTCTGCGATAGATGCCATTGCCTGTAACCTCTTCCACTGCTTTGTGAATTTGTTCCGGCGTGGGCCTTTCTGTTCTTAAATTAACACCCAGGTTAAAATAGCCAACCCTTGCGCAAATTTCATTTTTGCCTTCGTGTACACCGGCGGTTACCATAGGCAGCATGTTTTCAATACTCAGTTGTACTCCGCCCATGCCGCCATTGGTTACATATACATCGGCATACGGCATAATATCGGCAAAGTGAATAAAGTCCTCAATGATCACGTTAGACGCAGCATATTGTTGACGAAGCTTTTCCGTATCGCTGCCACCGGTAGTAACCACAACTAAGTATTCTGTATTACGCAAGGCTTCCAAAGCAGGTACCAATAATTTAGTGTTGTCTTTTTCCACCGTGCCTTGTGTAACCAGCACCACTTTCTTATAGGTGGATAGTCTTTCATCGTACCAGGGTTGGGCGTCTTTTTTAGTTGAGTGTGGGAGTAATGGACCTATAAACTTATATTTCGGATCAAGATCGCTACGGCGGTATTCAAACCCCGGTGTTCCAGTCTGCAGCACCAGGTTGCATTTGGTGGGCATCAGGTCAAAAACTGAGTCGGCCTTACATTCGATGCCATAGCCACCCAGTACTTCTTTCATTACTTTATTTGATTTGGCAAAGAGAATGTTTTTGGCGGCCCAGCGCAGCAGGTCTTGCTTACGGTGTCCAAAGAAGTTATACGAAGGCATCATGCCCAGGCCTGCCGGTGGAAGGTCTCTGCTGTTTTTGGTAATGGGAAATACGCCAACACCAATCACTGGGATCTTCATTAAATCGGCTACCCACGGTATACCCGTAAAAGCCACATCGGCAATCATAGCCTCAAAGGGAAAGGTTTGGCGAACAGCCTTAAGGTCTTCGTAATATTCGGGGCCTTGCTTAATAAAAACATTGATGATATCATAATTAAGTTTAGCCACCTGCGATTTGTGCTTCTTGCGATCCGGAAAGGTTTCGTTTATTTTATCAACGTCCAATTCTCTTGCCCGCACAAAAGGAAAAAATGGAATGCCTAGCTTTTGCACTTTTTCGCGGTAAGCCGAGCTCGTGTAAAAACGTACATCATATCCTTGCTCCTTCAGGTGCACGGCTAAACCGGTTAATGGATTAAAATGTCCGTCGCCGGGGAAAGCGGCAAATAAAATTTTAGTTCCCTGGCCAAGGTTATTGGTTATGTTTTTAAGTTGATAGTTATTCGATGTCATAACAGTAATTTTTTGTGGGAACAAGATTACTGTTGATAAAACGTGAAGGCTATGTAAGACTGAATAGACTGCCTTGTTTATAGGATGAATTGAAAGGGAAAACTTTCTGCCGATGCTGAACGCAATAGACTTCTTCCTTCTTCTAAAGGAATAATAATTGCATCGATCTGGTGCAGGCACCCTACATAAAACAATTCAAAATAAACGGTATGGCAAAACGTGATATCATAGTGGTTGGAGCCTCTGCAGGCGGCATAACGGCTTTAAAAATGTTTGTTGCCTCTCTACCAAAAGATTTTGGAGGATCCGTTTTTATCGTGCTGCATATTCCTCCTTATTCCGAAACAAGGCTGCCCTGGATACTTAATAACGTAAGTCATTTGAAAGTAGTGCAACCACGTGATGGGGAACCTATTGAAGGTGGGAAGATCTATGTAGCCGCTAATGATCATCATTTACTTATCGAAGATGGAAAAGTGATCGTTAAAAAAGGGCCAAAGGAAAACCGCTTCCGCCCTTCCATTGATGCCCTGTTCCGCTCTGCCGCTTATGTTTATGGGCCAAGGGTAATTGGAATCGTTTTATCAGGGCTACTTAATGATGGTACTTCAGGCCTGTGGTCTGTTAAGCGGCTTGGCGGAATAACAATTATACAAGACCCGGAAGAAGCTGAGTTTCCGCAAATGCCGCAAAACGTATTGGAATATGTAGAAGTTGACTATACCCTTCGGGTGGCTGAAATGGGAGAACTTCTTCAAACCCTTGTTACCGAAACAGCACCCAAAAAAATGAAGCTTACCAAAGAAGAAATGGAACTTTTAAAAATGGAGGTTATTATTGCTACCCATGATAATGCATTTGAAATGGGCATTATAGAAATGGGCGAACTTACCAGCTTTACTTGTCCCGATTGCCATGGCGCATTGGTAAGGTTAGTAGAAGGGAATCTCATTCGGTTCCGTTGCCATACGGGTCATGCTTATACAGCCAGCGCATTACTTGCTGATATGACAACTTCGGTGGAAGCAATGCTTTGGCAGGCCATGCGAGGCATGGAGGAAACGAACCTGTTGCTTAAAAATATCGAGGTGCACTTAAAGGAATTAGGACATAAAAAGCAAGCAGCCATCTTTCGCGATAAGGCTGAAGAAGCTTCTCATCGTGCCCGTATTATTCATGATTCTGTATTCAAACAGGAGCAATACAGCGAAGACATCCGGTTCGATAAGGAAAACAGAAAACAAAAAGCAGGAAAAGGAAAGCCGAAATAAAACGGTTGATGTTTTATAATTACCTGCTTAGGTATAAATGGAAGAGCCTGATGTGATGAATAATTATTTAGGGAGAACACAGATAGAACCTATCAGTGTTGCTTATCATCACCTTCAAAGCAAAAAAATTCCATATCGGCAGATATGGAATTTTGAAAAAGGTTAGCTGAATATATTAGTTAAGAAACTGCTCCGGCGCTCATGCGCTTGGTTTGCTTCATGCGTTCGTTTTCGTCAAGCACCACTTTACGCATACGGATGTTGACCGGTGTCACCTCAATGCACTCATCCTGCTGAATATACTCCATACATTCTTCCAATGTCATTTCACGTTTTGGTTGAATGTTGGTAGCAGCATCAGAACCGGAAGCACGGTGGTTGGTGAGTTTTTTTTCTTCGTTTGAGTTAACTACAATATCACCGGGCTTGTTGCTTTCGCCAATCACCTGGCCTTTGTAAACCTCTTCCCTCGCATCAACAAAAAAGTAACCGCGCTCCTGTAGTTTATCTAACGAATAGCCGGTAGTAATGCCATTATCCTTTGCTATCAACACACCATTATTACGTCCGGGGATAGGTCCTTTCCAAGGTTTGTACTCACTAAAGCGATGGTTCATTACCGCTTCGCCGGCAGTGTTAGTAAGCATTTGCGTACGCAAACCCAATAATCCACGGGAAGGCATATCAAATTCCAAATGCTGCATATCACCTTTGGTTTCCATCACCAGCATTTCGCCTTTGCGACGGGTAACCATATCAATAACTTTGGAGGCATATTCCTGAGGCACATCAACTACAAGTGTTTCAAAAGGCTCATATTTTTTGCCATCTACTTCTTTTGTGATTACCTGCGGCTGGCCAATGGTTAACTCGTAACCTTCGCGACGCATGGTTTCTATCAATATACCTAAGTGCAAAATACCACGGCCATAAACCATAAAGCTATCAGCACTGTCGGTATCATAAACTTTTAAAGCAAGGTTTTTCTCGGTTTCTTTCATCAACCGGTCACGAAGGTGACGTGAGGTAACAAATTTTCCATCGCGGCCAAAGAAGGGCGAATTGTTAATAGAAAACTGCATGTTCATTGTTGGTTCATCTACGCTGATCACAGCTAATGCTTCCGGATTTTCAGCATCGGCAATAGTATCGCCAATGTTGAAACCTTCTAAACCTACTACGGCGCAAAGATCACCGGCAATTACTTCGGTAACTTTCTTTTTGCCCATGCCTTCAAATACATATAGCTCACGAATGCGTTGCTTTTTAATCACCCCATCGGCCTGCATTAAAGCAATAGACTGATTTTCTTTAATAACACCACGGGCAACAGAGCCAATGGCTATACGGCCAAGGAAAGAAGAATAATCAAGAGAAGTTATCTGCATCTGCAGTGGGCCTTCAGCAACTTTTGGTGGCGGAACGTATTTGATAATTCCATCTAATAAAGGCGTAATGTCGGCGCTTTGTTCCAGCGTATCATTAAACCAGCCATTCTTGCCCGAACCATAATAGGTAGGGAAGTTCAGTTGCTCCTCAGAAGCATCAAGGTTAAAGAAGAGTTCAAATACGGCATCGTGCACTTCATCAGGACGGCAATTTGGCTTATCTACTTTATTAATAATAACAATTGGCTTTAAACCAAGTGCTAACGCTTTTTGAAGTACAAAACGGGTTTGTGGCATCGGGCCTTCAAAAGCATCTACCAGCAGGCAAACACCATCGGCCATTTTTAACACCCTTTCCACTTCACCGCCAAAGTCGGCGTGACCAGGGGTGTCAATCACATTAATTTTCACGCCTTTGTACACAACAGCAGCGTTTTTACTAAAGATGGTAATTCCTCTTTCTTTTTCAAGGTCATTACTGTCCATGATCAATTCACCAGTATCCTGGTTGTCGCGGAACGTTTTTGTTGCGTGTAAAATTTTATCTACCAGTGTAGTTTTACCGTGGTCAACGTGGGCAATGATGGCGATGTTTCTAATATCCATAAGTAAAAGCTGTGAGCTTGTAGCTGAGAGGTGTGAGCCAAGTCAAAAGAGCCTGGGCTTACAGCTAACAGCTTGTAGCTGTTTTTATTGAGGCGCGAAAGTACAGAAATTAAGTCCGCCAGCCAGACGATGAAGAGATAGTTAACAAAAAGTTTTCGGTGGAATGATATTACGGAGGGTTAGGTTTTCTTCTAACTCCATTTATCTATTAATTCAGACAGGCGAAGAAATGGAGATATAAAAGCTGTTTAACTCTTCTTTGTAACAATAAATAAGTTATGCTTGCTATACCTTTTTATGTTATTTAGTAAAAGGATTAGAATAATGAAGGCTTTACAAGAACATAAAAGCTATACGCTTATATAGAGTTAAACAGCCTATGTGTAAAAATATTAATAGCGTCCGTCTTTTTTATCTTTTGAACGGCCAATACCATAACCAGCACCAGCACCTAATACACCACCAATAACGGCACCGGCACCACGGTTGCGCTTATTAACAACACCGCCTATAACAGCTCCGCCAACACCGCCAATTACTGCACCTTTTGCGGCCTTACTCCAGCCTTCTTTTTTAGCTGTGTTTTGAGAAGTGGAAGAAGAGCTACCACTGCTGCTTCCGCTGTTACCAGAAGAAGAAGAAGTTGAACTTCTTGCTGTACTTGCTTTTCTCCTTGGCGCTGGCTTGTTTACATATACGACTCTCTCTTTTACTACTTCCTTCACAGGCTGTTCTGCAACAAGGTTTTGTTGTGCCTGCTGGGTAGCTGCTAATTCGTTTTGCATCTTCCATGCCTGGAACTGTGCTAAACCGGCTGTATCGGTAGGTGTAATTATTTTAGTTTCAGCAGCAGTTCTTGGGTTGTCGTTGCTGCATGACGCCATAATAGCAACTGTGGTTAAAGCGAATAAAATCTTTTTCATAATTAATAGTTTAATAGGATGAATAAATAAAAGGATGAATAAATAAGAACTTGTGTTCCTTATCTACAAATGGAAAATTGTGCCATAGATAACGAGACTGTTAATGCAATCGTGTTTAACAGCACAACAGCTTTATTTTCAAGTTGTTATGAAACATTTCTTTTAACAGAAGAACTGTTTAAAATAAGAAAGACTGTAGAGCTTTTTATATAGATGGGGTGGCTGGGTTTTACTGCTGCCCTAATAGTACTTATTTCTATGAAGCTTTAACTACAGGACTATAAGTTAGAGGGGATGTATTTTTCTATAAGCGTAATCATGTCTTCGTTCTCCTGCATCACTGCATGGTCAATAGAAGTTTTTCCACGGGTATCAGGCAGAAACATATCAGCGCCTTTTTCTAACAACCATTCAGCTATTTGCAACTGTCCAAACGTAGCGGCAAACGTTAGTGCCGGAGCGCCGTTACTGTTGCGGATATTTACATCGGCGCCAGCATCAATTAATTTTTTAGCAATTGCTTTATAGCCTTTGAAAGCCACACCCATCAAGGCAGTATTACCGGCCGCATCCTGCGCATTTATATCAGCGCCATTCGCTAAAAGAAAATCCACTGCTTCAGGCTGATCATTATATACAGCCAAAATAAGTGGAGTGAAGCCTTTCATATCCGTCATATTAATAACGGCAGGATTAGCCTTGTATAATTGCTCTGCCACCGCTACATCGCCTTTGCGGCAGGCATCAAATATTTCGTATTCGTTCATGAATGTATAATGTGAATAGAGCAACAAATATAAGATGATGCACACCTGTTTTTCTTATGCTGATGATACGAAAATTAAAGGCCCTGTATCTTTTTAAGATACAGGGCCTGCTATGATTTTATTCTTAATTCCAGCTTCTCGAAAAAACCTTTTGTAACAACGGTGTTGTTCTGGCCGTAGCGTTAGTACGTATTTCTGATTCCTTCAGCGCCAGCTTCTGAAACATTTTTTCACTCACAAGGCCGGCCATAACTGTAGCGAGATCCAGGTTAAGCTTATCGCCAGCCAAAGCTTTTGCAGGCTTAATAATTTTCTCCCATTGTTCATTTAATTTATATTCTTTTAAAGCATCTGCCATAACGGGCTTAATAGAAGTACGAAGTTCGGTACCAATAGAGGTACGCAAATAATCGGTTGCCGATGTGCCGCCGTTTTTTACAATGCGCATCGCATCGGAGATGCTCATACGCTGAATACCACTTAAAAAAATGGGAATTGAATTAGTAGCCGTTTTTTCCGCTGCTGTACCCAAGGTAGTAGTGAAGCGGTCAATCTCGTTTGTTAGCCCAAGCTGTTGTAATGTATTTAGTGTTTTACGTAAGGGCTCCGGAAAAATACCAGCCATGATCGCGTCTTTACTAAAAGCCCCGGTGAGGCCGTCTCTTGAACCAATTTCCAGTAATTGCCTGATGGCCGCCGCTGCATCCTGTTCGTTAAGCATATAGCCTTTTAAAGTACTGCATGAGAATGAAGCAGGAATAACGAAAGCAAAAAGAAGGGGTAGAAAAATTTTTTTCATAGTGTTTGTTTTAATCGGTTAATAAGTTGATTACTGCCCAAGGCATACAAAAAATAGGGCCGAAAGATAGAAGAGGTTTGTTAAAAACAAATAAAGGCGGTTAGCTGATCATTATTTCTTTCTTTGTTACTTCTTTACCTGCAATCAACGGCAATGAAACCTGCAACACGCCATCAACATACTTAGCTGAAATGTTAGCGGCATCAATAGTTTCGTTTAATTGAAACGTGCAGGTAAAACCTCCACGGCTATATTCGCTAAGCACCCAATCGGGGCGGGGAAAACCTTCCGGCGGTGTGTAGGAAATTTTTAGTTCGGTTCCCTGCACATCTAACTTAAAATGCTCTTTAATTCTGCCAGGGGCCAATACCAGCATTTCGTAGCTGCTGCCTGTTTTGTAAATGTTTACAGCGGCCTTTTGCATACTGCGGATAAACTGGGGCCTTGCTCCTCTTCCGTACTGTTCGCTTTTGCGGCGCATGACTGATTGTAGTTCATGTTTTTATTTTAAAATGAGAAATTAAATAACCAATAGAAGAGTATGAATAGCAAGCCAATAGAAAAAACTTCATGTTCTGACAGCATAGCTCTAAGATTAAAGCAAGTAACCTGACAAAAATTTATTTATTTGTTTGCCTGTGTCAGCAAAAGAAAATTTTACCAAACCAATGGTATTGCTTTTGTAGAGGTAACTTCAACATTCTCACATGACAGGCGATCAACAAGAAGCTTATCCCGTTTATATAAAATTTCCGGCTATTTTATTAGGGCTGGTATTAGCTGTTTTTATACTTTATGTGCTTGGCGATATTTTAGTGCCGCTTTGCTTTGCTGTCCTGATTTCTATTTTACTTAACCCGCTTTATACCCGTATAGAGAAGGTAATGCCCAAAGTGCCGGCAATATTGGCTACACTGGTTATCGCTATAATTGCAATTGGTGGATTGTTTTATTTTCTATCTACACAAATCAGTGTTTTCCTGGAGAGCCTTCCTCAGATCAAACTAAAATTGTCACTCCTTTTAAGTGAGTTGGAGGTATGGTCGAAAGATAAATTTGGCATCAACATAAAAAAGCAGGTAGCTGCACTTACATCGGGTTTAAGCGGCGGTGGCAGTATGTTGGCCAGTACTATAGGCCCTGTACTCACCTTCATTAGCGTGGTGCTGCTGATACCTACTTATGTATTTCTTTTTCTTTTTTATAAGCCACTGATCCTTGAGTTTTTGTTTACTGTTTTTTTAGAAAAGCATTCTTTGCGGGTAGCCGAAATTTTAAGCCAAACCAAAGCCGCAGTGCAAAGTTTTATGCAGGGGCTGATGATTGAAACGGTGATTGTTTGCATCTTAAACAGTATTGCCTTACTTGTTATCGGTGTGCCGTCGGCAATTGTAATAGGAGTGATCGGTGGCATTTTAAACCTTATCCCGTACCTGGGAGGTTTGGTAGCTATTGCCTTACCCCTACTGATGGTAACCATTACTAAAGATGGCTTCTCGGGCCAGCTTGCTGTAATTGTTTCTTACCTCGTAATTCAATTTATCGATAATAATATTCTTGTCCCCCGTATTGTATCCAGCAAGGTGCAGATCAATGCGCTTATCTCAATCATTGGCGTTTTGCTTGGCGGTATGCTTTGGGGTGTCACAGGCATGTTCCTTGCCATCCCTACCATTGGCGTATTAAAAATTATTTTTGACCGGATAGATGGCCTCAAACCCTGGGGCATTTTATTGGGCATTGAAGTTCCATCAGAGCATATTGGCCTGGTTTGGCAAAAAAGATGGGACCGTATTTTTAGAAGGATGGAAAAGAAAAAACTGCAAGAAGCGGCGGCGGCGGAAGAAGCAGCTACGATTGCTGAACCTGAAATAACCGGGCCGGCAACTACATGATAAATTTCCGGTCATTTTATAACAAGAAAAGGCCTTACGTATGTAAGGCCTTTTCTTGTTAATAGCATTGGTATATTCAAATAAAATAATCCTTACAAAGCGCCTTTCCTCCACTCATTATCCTTTTCATTCGCATCCATGAAAATGCCCCCTTCCAACTTTACGGATCGTACCGCTTTTTTTGATTTGATTGTAATGCTTGCTGCCTTGCTATTCTTTTGCCAGGCTGCCGGTGTTTGGTGCAGTCTTTCTGTTGTACCATCTGTATAAGTTAGCACCACATCAAACGGTGCAGGCATGCCACCTGCATTTTGCACATTTATAGTTATCGAACCGCTGACTGTTTTTACTTCTTTAATAGAAAGATCAATATAGTTTGTAGAAAAGAACCAGCTATTCCAAAACCAGTTCAGGTCTTTACCGGAAGCATTACTGAACGTGTTGAAGAAATCCCATGGGATAGGATGTTTACCGTTCCAGCGGGTCATGTATTCGTGCAAGGCTTTTTTAAATACGGCATCTCCCAGTAGCTCTTTTAACGCTAAATAGCCCAGCGCCGGTTTGCCATATTGGTTATTGCCTACGCCCCCGCCGCTTAAATTAGGGCCAGGTGTAATAATAGGCATGTCCTGCTCCTGCGCTACATCGGCCGCCCAGTCTTGCACCCTGAATTCTTTAAAAAATTCTTCTGCTTTATTCTTCCCCATTTTATCGGTGTTAAATAAATATTCAAAAGCCGTTGCCCAGCCCTCATCCATAAAACCATAGCGGGTTTCGTTAATACCCATATAAAAAGGCATGTACGTATGCGCCAGTTCGTGCATGGCAACAAACTTAGAGAACATAGTGTCCTCATAGGTTTCATCATTTGCCATCATGGGATATTCCATACCGGCATAGCCTTGAAAGATCACCGACTTTTCGTAAGGATAAGGAATGCCGGGCCAGCTATTTGACAACCACTCTAAAGATTCCTTACCATAGCGTACCATGTGATGAAAGTCTGCAGCCGTATCGTTGTAAGCAGCTTGCACAGATGCGCGGCGGCCTGTAGCTTTATCTACCACCAAACTGCCTGCATCCCAAACAAAATGGTCACTCAATCCCAAGGCCACATCAGGAATATTTGAAGAGGTGAATTGCCAGGTATTAAAATCATTTTGCGTTGTTACACTTTTAGCGGCCAGGTCAGCAGGCGTTACAATACGCAGGATATTATTATCGGTAAGCGACTGCTGGTACCTGCTTACAATAGCTGGCTGCAGTACGGCAGCGGGGTTAGTTAAAGTACCTGTAGCCCATACCAAATAATTTTTGGGCACCTGCACATTTAAAATATAATCATTAAAGTCGCTGTAAAATTCAAGGGCATCATTAAAAGGTGTTGTGTCCCACCCGCGGTAATCATCATACACGGCTATGCGTGGGTAGAAGTACGCCAGAAAATAAGTGGTGCTGTCAATCATCCCTTCACGGTTGCTTTGCAGCGACACATCGTAATGCCAGGCAATGGAAAGCTGTACCGAATCTTTTGAAGCCAATGGTTTTGGCAAGCCAATTTGCAAAATGGTAAAAGCGTTCGGATTGAACCGTATCCGTTTTCCATCTGAAACAATTGAATCAATGACAACGCCTTTGGTTAAATAGTCAGGCGACACTCCACCTTCCCTTGGCGCACCGGGCTTGTGAATGTTTATGAATAGTTTCAGTACCAGGTTATTTAATGCATTGGGACTGTTGTTGGTGTACGTAATATCTTCTGTACCGTAAATGATCCTTGCCGGCGGCGTTGCTTTAATGTTGATGGTATAGCGGGCCGTGTTCTGCCAATAAGCCTTGCCAGGTTTTCCGTCTTCAGAACGGGTTCTCGCTGTAAAGGCTGTTTTTACGTCTCGCGGTTTATACAACTCCTGGGCAGATGTTGAAACAGCAAGACCCATTAAAACAAAAAAGAAGAAACGATGCATAAAAGAAATTTAGGGGGGTAAGATAGTTTTTAATGTTATGTGCAGTAACGGTTCTGGATGATTGGAAAGGCTTACTTACTCACCCCTTCGATGTGAATGAGATGACAGGTTAATATGCCGTACTTGTTTACGAATGCCAAAAAAATTTGTTGGCAAATGAAAACGTTCACGGAAATTTGAAGAGGCTGCGCAATTGGCTGCGCGGGCAACTTATTTATAAATTGCCGGCAAGCTTAACCTGACCGCGTTATCAAAAGCATCACAAGCCATTCACTGCATGAAGCATATAATATTGCGAAAGCTGTTTGTAGCAGCACTCTTCTTTGCTGCCTTTTTGCTTTCGCTTCATGCGGTGGCGCAACCGGTTGGTGTGCATCAGTATTACGATCCTCTACCAGTACGCACATCCAACGTTATTGCCACAAAAAACGGGGAGATCATCAGCGTTTTTCTTCTCCAAAGAAGTGCGCCCCCAGCGGCAACTTATTCAACGGTGATACAGCGGACAGACAACGGCCTGAATCTCCGGTGGAGTAAGCTCCTGGCGAATTTTGCACTGTCGGCTATCATTGAAGGTGCAAATGGCGACCTTATTTTTTCTGGTACCGAAACAGGAAGCGGCAGAAATATAGCGTCTATTATTCGGACAACAGGCAGTGGCTCGTTGGTATGGCGATATGATGCCACCACTACTGCGCCGCTTGGCGGCAGCGGCTTCCCAGGTGCGGAACAGCGCCTTGCTCAAACCAAAAGCGGAAAACTTTACTTTCATTTCCTCGGTTCTTCAAGAATCACAAATGAATACACAACGGTTTGCCTGAAAGGCGATGGAGGCCATCTTTGGACAAGACAGTTTGCCTACCCTTCGGGTTTTGTTTTTACAGATATGACCAGCAGTTTTGAAGATAACATCCTTTTAAGTGGTACCCTCTCCAGTTCGGGCAGTGCAATTGCCCTTGTAGATTCAACAGGAAAATGGGTGTTTACGAGGCTCATTGGGGCCGGCAGCCGGCTAAACATCAGCCAGATATTGAAAGATTCCGCAAGGCAGCGATACCTTTTTTGCGGCGATTTTACCGATCGGTTCAACGCAACTAAAGCAATGGTTGGCAAAGTCGGTGCCGACCTTACCATCCCTACCGATTTAACGGCCACAGTAACGGCACCTGTTTTTTTTAAGTGCCTTGAAAGTCCAAAGACCTATGGCATAGATGCAGAAGGCAGCGTTTTTTGCTTATATGCTAACCGCAACGGCATCACCAGCAATCGCAAGATTTATGACGGCCCTACAGCTAACATACAAGTACCCATGGTTAAATTCGATTCGGGGCTAAACGTTCTGTGGCGCAAGCATTACCTGTTGCCCTCAAGAAGAGATCTTATAACACATTTGGCCAGCACACCACAGCTATTGCTGATGAATGATAAGCTGATTGCGGGGCTGGAAACAATCAATGATATTCCCAGGGGGGCACAAAATGTTACTACAGCGTGGCTGCATATAACTTATACCGAGGGAAGTGTGGATGCCTGTTCAGTAACGCCGGAGCCTTTTTCGTTCCAACGCACGTCTTTCACAGCCGCTGACCAACGGCTTAACTTTGTTTCAACAGCGGCAAATACTCTAACTTCTTCTTCTACCTTATCTATAAGTGATTATGCGCTTTCATTAGGAAGCGGCTGCACAACCAGGCGTTGGCCTAAGGGAATTTTTTCCTATGGCCCTCCAGGCAATACCGGTGGTTCGCCGCCTGTTGTTTGCAAAGGAGCAGTTCTATCTTTTGTTGATTCATCGGCTGGCGGACCGGAAACATGGCAATGGATTTTCCCTGCTGAAGCAGACCTGAGTGCAGCCGACTCTTCCTGTTTTCCACACATCTCCAACGTAGCATTTCAGCAAACAGGCACCTTTCCCATTATGCTGGTAGTGCAAAACGCATATGGCATTGATACACTAATAAAATATATTACCGTCGACGATGGCGGTAAACGCCCCGACCTGGGACCGGACAAGTCGATCTGCCCCGGCGATATAGTAATGTTGTCCTACATTGATTCGCCGTTAAGTACCCACGTTTTTACCCAGCCAGGAACATCTTTTACCTCAACGGCCGACACGATTTACATTACAACACCCGGCACTTATATCTGCACGGTTACCACACCATGCGGTACACAAAGCGATACGTTAGTAATAAAGCCGGCGGCACGGCCAACTGCCGATTTTGTCGCATCGGCTACCTGCGGTAACCTCACCGTCAGCTTTAGCGATCAGTCTTTAGATAATGGCAACGCACCCCTGGCTTACTACTGGCAATTCCTGGATCATAACAATATAGTATTAGGTACATCATCTCAGCAAGCGCCTTTGTTCACATATCCTGCATTTGATACGGTGAAGGCAAGGCTTGTGGTTACCGGTCCACTTGGCTGCACCACACCCGATACGGTGGAAAAGAAATTTTTGCTCCGGCAGAAACTTGCCGCCAGTTTTACATTTACTGAACAGTGCGGAAGTTTACAAGCCTCGTTTACCGGCGTAGCAACGGTGATGGCTGATACGGTTTCGGCTTATAACTGGAGCTTTGGCGACGGCGGCTCTGCCTCAGGTGTATCATCAACCATGTCGTACAACTATTCGAAACTTGGTACCTATACTGCGCAGTTAGTGGTAAGTACTAAGGGTGGCTGCACCAGTGATCCGGTGCGGCAAACAGTAACCATACGGGCAAAGCCCGTGGCCCATTTTACCTATCGCAACGATGCATGTGAAGGGAAACCATTCACCCTTGCGGATAGCAGTATTGCACCCGGCACATTCATTACCGGCTATTGGTGGCTGCAACTTTCATCGGGTCAGAGTTTTACAACGCCGGTTGTGCAACCAGTGATATCGCAGGCCGGGGCCGCTGTTTTTTTATATGCAGTTACATCTGCACAAGGTTGCACCAGCGATACGGTGCAAAAGACTATTATAGTGGAAAGCATACCTATAGCGGCTATTACTGCAGGCGACGGTTGCCAGGGTCAGACGCTTTCTTTTACGTCCAACGCCACAACCATTGTTGGTTCTATTGCCAAACACCAATGGACCGTTAGCAATGGACTAACATCATCGCAACAAGCACCTTCCTTTGTCTTTCCAGCTGCGGGTGCTTACACCGTCAGCTACCGGGTGGAAAGCGGCAATGGTTGCACAAGCAACGAAGCCATCAAAGCCATCAACATTTTTCCGCTGCCACAGCCCGTGTTTACTACTTCAAAAGCGTGTTTGGATGTGCCGGTTGATCTTATCAATAGTACACCAGCCGCAACTGGCTTTACCTGGGAATGGAGATTGAACAACAGTGTATTTTCTACAGATGCCAATCCATCTTACAAATTTGCTTCCGGGGGTACCTACAACGTTTCACTCCAGTCCACTACGGCTGACGGCTGTAAGGCTGCCCACACAAAAACTATTGTGGTGGATGATCTTTCATTACAGGTTACCGCCTCGCAAAACCCTGTTGTGGCCGGCTTTCCGGTTATGCTAACCACTTCTGCCACCACTACTTATTCCATTATTGCCTGGCAGCCTGCCGCCTTTTTTACGCAGCAGGATTCCAGGCTTCAACACTTCATTGCTGACTCCTCAATTTCCGTTTTGGTCATTGGCCAATCTCCCGGTGGGTGCAGGGATACAGCAACCCTTTCGCTTGACGTACTACCCGTGGTTGACATTTATGTACCATCGGCATTCACCCCCAACAATGATGGTAAGAACGATGTGTTGCGGGTAATGGGCAGTGTTGCCGAGATGAACTTTATTGTTTTTAACCGCTGGGGCGGGGTGGTGTTTAGCAGTCGTAGTAAAAGCGATGGGTGGAACGGAACCCTGAAAGGAATGCCGCTGGCTACAGGCACATATGTTTACCTCCTCAATGCAAGGAGCATTAGCGGTAAGGCAGTGGAAAAGAAAGGTACTGTTACACTGATACGGTAAAAAGCCTTAATCGCATCTCTTTAAGATCGCTATCCTGTACTTTTGCGCATGCAAAATAAGAACTACAGTGTGGAAACCATCCTATCTAACCTACGCATTGATGCCTTGAATGAAATGCAGCAAGCGGCTATAGAAGCTACTGCTGGAAACAGCAACGTTGTACTTCTTTCACCAACAGGCTCCGGTAAAACATTGGCTTTTTTATTACCCATTGTAGAATCAATAGACAAGGAGAATAAAAAATCCCAGGCACTTATTATTGTTCCGTCCCGTGAGTTGGCTCTGCAAATAGAAACCGTGTTTAAAGCAATGGGCACCGGCTTAAAAGTAACTACCTGCTACGGCGGGCATAAAAGGGAAATTGAAGAAAACAGTTTGATACAACCGCCCGCTTTACTAATAGGTACTCCTGGCCGTTTAGCCGATCATATCCGCAGGGGAAACATCACCACCGATTCTATTCATACCATTGTGTTTGATGAATTTGATAAATCGTTAGAGTCTGGCTTTGTAGAAGAAATTTCGTTTGTAGTTTCATCACTGCCGGGTGTTAAAAAACGCATTCTTACTTCGGCAACAGAAGCTATTGAGATACCGGGATTTATTGGTGCAGGCGATGCCGCGAGGTTAAATTATTTACCTGAAGATTCCACACCAACGGAAGCCCTTGCTATTCAAATTTTACATTCGCCCG
>JAQBNG010000216.1 GCA_028288675.1 Flavisolibacter sp.
GCGTTGCTCCGGGTGTGCCTTTCTCTTCCTTCTGGAGGCGTTCCTTGATCTGGGCAAGAGCACCGAGGTCACCAAGTGTAGCTTTCTCAACCTTGCTTTGCAGGCTCTTGACAGCTTTGGTGGTTGTTTCGGCAGCGGCGCGCGACTCTTTACGGAGTGCGTCCTTCTCTTCCTGCTTGGCAGCTTCCCAGGTGCGGGTGTGCGATACCACGATGCGCTTCTCGTTGCGATCGAATTCGATCACCATGAACGGAGCTACTTCGTCGGCACCTACGCTCTTACCATCTTCTTTTCCAAGGTGACGGTTAGGAGCAAAGCCTTCTAAACCATAAGGCAATTGAATAATAGCGCCTTTATCATCTTTGCGGGTAACAGTTCCCTCGTGGATAGTACCCACTGCGAATGTATCCTGTAAAGAATTCCATGGATCTTCTTCTAATTGCTTATGACCTAACTGAAGCTTACGATTGTCTTTATCAATTCCTAAGATGATCACCTCAATGTTCTCACCAACTTTGGTAAACTCGGTTGGGTGATTGAAACGCTTTAACCAGCTAAGGTCAGAGATGTGGATCATACCACCGATACCAGATGTTAGCTCAACAAACACACCGTAAGGCGTAATGTTTTTTACAGCACCGGTATGACGGCTTCCTTCAGGGAATTTGGTTTCGATATCGCTCCAAGGATCCGCAGAAAGTTGTTTGATAGACAAACTCATTTTACGACTGTCCTTATCAAGCGTTACCACTTTAGCAGAATGCTCATCGTTTAACTTAAAGAATTCCTTTGCATTAATTGGCGTGTTAGCCCATGTAATTTCACTTACGTGAACAAGGCCTTCAACACCTGGAAGAATTTCAAGGAAAGCACCATAGTCTTCAATGTTCACCACTTTACCGGTAACCACTTCGCCTTCTTTAATTGTTTCTGGCAATACATCCCAAGGATGCGGTGTTAATTGTTTCAGACCAAGAGAAATTCTACGTTTCTCATCATCAAAATCCAATACTACCACGTTGATCTTTTGGTCAAGTTTCAACACCTCAGTCGGGTGGTTGATACGTCCCCATGAAATATCAGTGATGTACAACAAACCATCTAAGCCACCAAGGTCCATAAAGGCACCAAAGTCAGTGATGTTTTTCACTGTTCCTTCCAACACCTGGCCTTTCTCTAGCTTGCCAATGATCTGTGCACGTTGTGCTTCAATATCGCTTTCAATAAGTGCTTTGTGCGATACAACTGCGTTCTTAATGGCTTCGTTAATCTTCACCACTTTAAACTCCATTGTTTTACCTACAAACTGATCGTAGTCAGTTACAGGCTTCACATCAATTTGAGAACCTGGTAAGAATGTTTCCATACCAAATACATCTACGATCAAACCACCTTTGGTTTTTGATGTAACGGTACCGGTAACAACTTCACCAGTCTTGTGCACTTCCACAATGCGCTCCCATGCACGGGTAATGCGGGCTTGCTTGCGGCTAAGATTTAAGTTGCCATCGCGGTCTTCTTTTTCCACGATCAATACTTCCACTTCGTCACCAACTTTTAAATTGGTTAAGTCACGGAACTCGTTAAGGGAAACAAGGCCATCCGATTTAAAGCCGATGTTTAATACCACGTCTGTTTTTGTGATACCTACTACGAGGCCTTTGATCATTTCGCCATCGTTCAGTTGTATGAAAGTGTTCTCATACACCTTGTCATACTTTTCCTGGTCGGCTTTTGAGTAAGAGGCCACATTGCGCTTGTCAATGCTCCAGTCAAAATCATCATGAGCAGCAAGGGTTTCCTGTACTGGCTCTTCAATTTTTACATTAGAGACAGGCTCTGGAACTTCTGCTACGGATACTTCAGGAGCTGCTTCGGCAGGAACTTCGGTAGCTGTTTCACTTTGAGAAGCAGGCTGCCCGTTAGAGGCTTCTGCGGCAGGGGCATTTGATGTCGCTGCAGATACTTCTGGTGCTGATTGTTCAGCAGCCGGAACATTCTCCTGTCCTTCAGCGTTTGGGTTATCAATTTGATTTTCGTCCATAAAAGATCCCGAGGGGTTTATTCGGGGCGGCGAAGATAAGAAACGAGTTTGAAGTTTGGGGTGAGGCGTTTGGGGATTTCATAGGCGGAAAGCCGTGATTTTGTTAAGATGATTTTAAAAGGAGGAATTTTTATCTGCGGACAGGATAAGAAATGCGATTACAGTCGTTGCGTTGCTAATTGAATAATTTTGTTATTCGATTCTTTCCACTCTCTTTAATTATCTAAAAAAGCAAGCAATGAAGACCATAGGATTATTTGGCGGAACAAGCTGGGTTTCCACTGTTGAATACTACAGGTTGATCAACGAGCTTACCAATGAACAATTGGGCGGTCTCAATTATGCAAAGATCATTTTGCAGTCAGTCAACTTTCACGAGTTCAAAAGCCTTGCGGATGCCGGTAATTGGAAACAAATAGGCGTCAATATATCGGCTATTGCCCAACACCTTCAAAACGCCGGTGCCGACTGCCTTTTACTATGCGCAAATACGCCTCATATTGTAGCCGATACAGTGCAGCAAAATATTTCGATTCCGTTGATCCATATTGCTGAAGAAACAGCAAAAGAAATAGTAGCGCAAAACTTAACTAAGGTAGCGTTGCTGGGTACAAGATTTACAATGGATAACACCTTCTTTACCGAACGGCTTTTAGTCCATGGCATCGAAACAGTGCTGCCAGACGAAAAACAACGGGATTATATTCATTCCAAAATTTTTTCGGAATTAGGGAAAGGAATATTTAATGATGAGACTAAAAATCGCTATCTCCAAATTATTGAATCGTTACGAAATAAAGGGGCTCAGGGTGTAATATTTGGCTGTACCGAAATTCCTATTTTAATCAGACCATCAGAATGTAACATTCCTGTTTTTGATACAACAATCATCCATGCAAAAGCGGCTGTTCGTTTTTCATTAAGCAGTTAAAACCTATTGCATAGAATTACAGTTTCCAGCAGTAACGGTCATAGCTGTTTTATAATATACAACTGCTTATGCAACTTCATATTAACCGCTGAAAAATATTTTTCCAACCTTACTCTCTAACCGGTAATCCCACTATCTAAAAACACATACGTTGCTTCCTTTATCTTCAACACATAAATAACAAATGGCAACTGCAAAACCCATCTTCCGCATTTTTGATTATAACAAGGCGATAGAATTTTATATCGACTGGCTGGGCTTTAAAATAGATTGGAAACACGGGTCTGAAGAAAGCCCTCTTTACCTGCAAATTTCATTGGGAGATATTGTTCTTCATTTAACCGAACATCATGGCGACTGCGCACCGGGCGCCCGCATTCATATCGAAGATTTTGAAGGTCTGAAGGACCATCATAAAAATTTAATTGACAAGAACTACAAGTTTAATAAGCCGGGGTTAGGAAGACCTTTTTATGATAAAAGTTCTTATGAAATGGAGGTCATAGATCCGTTTGGAAACCGGTTAACCTTCACTGGCAAATAATCTAACAGTTAGCGATAATGAAAAAGCTTCTATTGTTCTCCTTTCTTGCTTTTGCCGGCATCCGCCTTCATGCGCAACAGGAAGGATTACCTGAAAGCGGCGGGTCAAAATTGTATTACAGAACCTTTGGCAGCGGTACACCATTACCTGAGTAAAATATCAGCTACCTGTTGTAATTGCTCGTGCTTCCATACGAAAATGTTCCTTTGCAGTTTGCAAGTCATTTTGAAAAGGCAACACCCCCTTATTTTCTAGGTTCAAAAAAAATGTTTGAGGTAAATGTCCTTTGAGATAGTTTATAAAATTTTCAGTATCAACCTGCTGGCTCCTGCCTCCTGAAGAGGTAATAATATAGGTTGGCTTTATAACGTCTGCAATAGCGCATAGCTGGTTAAAAACAACCGGGCTACTGATATAAAAAACTGAAAACCCTGCCATTTTTAATTCGTATTGCAAGTATAAAAGCTCTGTTTCGCTTTTCTTTTTGCACAGATAAAATAAAGCGGTTTGTCCGTACTTTTTTGCGGTTGCCTGTTCTATACCTAAGATAATTTTTTGCTTCAGACTTTGCTCTACCAATAACAGGTGGGCATCATAATTCTTCTGATCCTTTTGGTGCAGCAAACCGGTTTTTTGCAAGAATGGTAAAACAACTTCATTGAGAGTAACATTGATACCCCAGGCAGTCTCACAACTTTGAAGCACTCTATTAAATCCTTCTATGTCCATCACCACCATGCAGCAGATTAATTCGTTAATTGCCTTTTCCTGCATATGATTTAAATCGCACAACCCTAAAAATAAAGCATCCATTTCTTCCTTATCCATGCGGGCTATATGCGAAACTTTGTAGCCATTCCTGTTTAAAAAAGAAATATCCAGGATCAGCTTTAGCTCATCACCATCGTAGGTACGGCGCAAACCTTCCGACCGTTTAGGTTGCAAAAAAGAAAAGCGTTGTTCCCAGGTACGGATGGTATGGGCTTTAATACCGGAAAAGCTTTCTAAATCTTTAATGGAAAAGTAGATCATTGAAAAATGAATTTTTCGCATCTAACTACGCAGCCTGCTTTATAGCAGATGCTAATGAAACTTAAAGGTCGTCTCATAAGTCAGGTAGAGGTTAGAAGTAGTGTTGAAATGCAGTGACGTTCGCGTTAGCAGCCGGCAGTGTAGTGATAATAAGATAGCTGAACGTATAAGCAGGTAAAATTGAGCGAGATTCATTTCAGTCCTCTGCAGGTTAGCACGGTAAAGCAAAAAAGCCTTTTCCATTCTTTGTTTTTTAGTAGTACGGTGTTTTCAGTAAAGTTATTTTTCACCTCTTCATTGGCGACCTACTATTGTATCTACAGGAGAGGTGAACAAGTGCTTTACACAAGCGGGTAAAAGTAAACAACCTTGTGGAGATTCAAAATCAAATGGTTAAAATGTTTCAATCATACCTTATCGTATTTCGCCAGGATACAAAACAGGGCTGCTTGTTTAAGAGATTAGCAGCCTTGTTTTGGTTAGAGGCACTTCCATTTGTTCAGGAGATCATCAGTAAAAAGAAACGCTGATCAGACACAACTGCTTTGCGGTTATCGTAATTATTTTAAAGAATTTGTTGATACAATAACTTTTGTTCAGTAATACATTCCACTTCTTTAAAACTAAACCGCCACTTAATTTAAAGAAAGCCTCATACTTGTTATAGTTGTTTAAACAATATGGGTGTAACAATGAGCAATGAGGAAAAGGTTGCACACTATATTTTCGTTCTGTGGCTGAACGTATAAAGGCTAACGTTGCAGGTTTTCGAAAGAGATTAAATTCCTAGAATCGGTTCTAGCACTTTCTTTATTTTTACCGCTAATAGTTGATTATGAAGTTTAGAGCATACGTGGTTTTCACTGTTATACTTTTTTTGTTTTCCCAGGTTACAAATGCACAGCTAACTGTTTTTGGAGGCCCTCAAATCAGTTCTGCAAACTATACCATTAGAGAAGTAGATCAACCTACCAAATACAAAACAGGATTTATGGCTGGGGTGGGATTAAGGTCATTAATAGAAGGGCCGGCTTATTTTGCACCGTCGCTTTATTATAGCAAAAAAGGATACGAAGTAACCTTTAACCAGCGGGCTACCCCTCCCGACTCTAACGCAAAAAATAACAACACCTCCATTCATACTATTGAACTGGCCCCATTAGTTCAAATTAATCTTTCAAAAAGCCCAAGCTATTTATTTGTCCGCCTTGGGCCGGCAGTTGACTTTGCCTTATCTGGTACGGAAGCATTTGATTCATCTAACAATAAACGCATCAGCCGTAATATGGCTTTTGATTTTGCCGTGTATAGCTATGTTACCATTTCAGGTATAGTACAGTTAGGCTACCAGCACAAAAGCGGCCTTACCGTTTTTGCACATTATGGCCTTGGCCTAAGCAGTTTAAACAATAATGACGGTGGCCCGGGCATTCGTCATCGCATCGCAGGGATTTCTGCGGGCTGGAGATTAGGTAAAAAACGGTGACGTATCATTTCCTGTAAATATCTACCACCACTTTTCCATTACTCTTTACAAAACCCCTGTACATTCCTTCGGTACTAAAAGGCATGGCGATGTTTCCGGCTTTATCTACAGCTATTAGTCCGCCATCGCCACCTAATTCCGGCAGTTTTTTTAAGATCATTTCATGAGTTGCTTTAGCTAAAGTGTAGCCCTTGTATTCCATCAGATCAGCAACTGATTTGGCTATGCATAAACGAATAAAGTATTCGCCCCAGCCGGTGCAGCTAATGGCGCATAAATCGTTTGCATAAGTACCGGCGCCAATGATAGACGAATCTCCTACCCTCCCCCATTTTTTGTTGGTCATGCCGCCGGTGCTGGTGGCTGCGGCCATGTTACCTCTGACATCCAAAGCCACGGCTCCAACGGTACCGAATTTTTCTTCCTTTAACTTTTTAAGCGTACTCTTTCCACTGCCATGATCCAATTCGGTTTTGGTTGGGTCTTCATCACGCACCCTTTGCAAAGCCATCCATCTTTCTTCTGTAAAAAAATAATCCGGCTCTGCGGTTTCCAAGCCATACAGCCGGGCAAATTCCTCTGCGCCTCTTCCCACCAAAAAAATATGTCCGCTTTTTTCCATCACGGCACGGGCGGCTGAAACAGGGTTTTTTATATTGGTTACTTCGGCTATAGCCCCGGCAGAGAGATCCTTACCATTCATGATAGAAGCGTCTAATTCATTCCGGCCGTCAGCCGTAAACACAGCGCCTTTCCCGGCGTTGTACAATGGGCAGTCTTCCAATACCCTAACGGCTATTTCCACTGCATCAAGTGCGCTGCCGCCATCTTTTAAAATAGCGTGGCCTTTTTGCAATGCTTCTTTTAGAGCTGATTTGTAGGCTTCTTCCAATGCTGCGGTCATGGTGCTTTTTACAATTGTACCGGCGCCGCCATGAACGGCCAGTGCTATCTTTTGCCTCATCATTTACCTTTTTAATTCCATAAAATTTATTTATACAGTATATAAGCCATGCAACCAGTTCAGACTTTTAAGCCCATAGTTCATAGTTAAAGAGTAACTCCTTATGATCTAACACCCCGGCTTTGAACAGTGAATTCTGAACCGTTAGCTCTCATACTTATCTACGCCTCAGTTCAAGCTTTCACAAATCTTTGAGCAAACGCTTTAGCCACTAACTTGTGCGACGCTACGGTTTAGCTATTTTTACAAAAATTGAATTTACACTGAGGAAAGCCCTTAAAATATTCGGCCGCGTTTTACTCGTCATTTTGTTATTGCTTATATCCATGTGGATATTTCTTCAAACAAACTTCGGGCAGAATTGGCTTACCCGCCAGGTAACGGGCAAATTATCAAAAGACCTTCAAACAAAAATTTCCATCAAACATGTAAGCATTGGCTTTTTTAACCGGCTTGAAATGGAAGGGGTTTACGTGGAAGACCAAAAAAAGGACACCCTTTTATATGCAGGCGGCGTAAACGTTCGCATTACGGACTGGTTCTTTTTCAAAGAGAAGGCAGACTTGAAATATATAGGCCTGGATAATGCCGTAATTCACTTTAACCGTACAGATTCGATTTGGAACTATGCTTTTCTTGCTAATTACTTTGCTTCTACCGACACAACTACTACGGTAAAAAAAGACGCCGGCATTCAGTTCAGTCTTCAGAAAGTGCTTTTGAACAATGTTACCTTTTTGCAAAAAGATGCGTGGTTCGGGGCTGATATGACAGTAAAAGTCGGCAGCCTTATTTTAGATGCAGACGAGATAAGTGCCAGCAAAAAATCCCTCCTAATCAAAAATATAGAACTGACCGATCCTTATTTTTCATCGCTTAGCTATGCGGGCAAAGCGGTTGATACTTCTGCTTCTTCACCCATAGATTGGAGCATCCGGTTCAATAACATAAAAATTAAAAATGGAAGGTTCAGGCAGGATAAAGGAACCTATATTCCAACCGTGTCTTATTTCGACGCTGCCCATATTGATCTAAGTAACATCAACGCCAGCTTCAGCCAGGCCAAATTTCAGCGTGATAGTTTAACCGGTAACCTTGATTTATCTGCTACTGAACGAAGCGGCTTTGTAGTGAAAAAGCTGAAAGCAGCTCTTACTATTCACCCAAAAGCCTTTGTATTTAATGACTTTTTTTTACAAACGAACAGAAGTACATTGGCTGATCATTTTGCGATGCACTTTGAAAGCACAAAAAGCCTTGCTGATTTTGTACACGCCGTAACCATGAACGCCAACTTTAACCAGGCTTCAATTTCTTCCGACGACCTTGCCTTTTTTATTCCTGATGCTAAAACATGGAAAAAAAATATAAAAATCAATGGCCTTGTCGAAGGGACTATTGATGGATTAGCATCTGACAACCTTGAGCTATGGCTTGGTAGAAGCACTTACATTAATGGTAATATCAGCGTAGTTGGTTTACCCAACATCAATAAAACTTTATTGAATATTGAAGCCAAAGCATTACGTACAACTTATAATGACGCCGTTGCCTTTTTCCCCGCATTGGCAAGGTTAAAAACTCCAAATGTAAAGGCGCTCTCCTACCTGAATTTTAAAGGAAGCTTTACCGGGTTTGTCAATGATTTTGTTTCATATGGCACTATTCAAACAGCCTTGGGTACGTTAACCACTGACATTAATATGAAACTGCCAAAAAGCGGTGAGCCTGTTTATTCTGGCACTGTTTCTACCGAAGGCTTTCAGTTGGGCACCCTTATTAACAACAAGCAATTAGGCATTGTGGATTTTCATGGTTCTGTAAAAGGGCGCAGCTTCGATTGGAATAAGATTAACGTAAATATTGATGGAATTATTCACCGCATTAAATGGGATAATTATACCTACCAAAATATTAAAGGCAAGGGTGCTATCAGCAAACAACTTTTTAATGGCGACTTTACTATAAAAGATCCAAATGCGGACCTGCACCTGAATGGTCTGATTGATTTTAGTAAAGACCTTCCGGTGTTTGATGCAACGGCACAGATCAAGACGGCCAACCTGAAAGCTTTGCAACTGACTGCCGAAGACATAAGGCTGAAAGGCGATTTTAATTTGAATTTGCAGGGCAATAGTTTATCTAATTTAATGGGTACGGCCCGTATAAGCAATGCGGAGTTATTAGCCAATGGACAAAAGCTTTCTTTCGATTTTTTAAATGTCGCATCATACTACATTAACAACGAACGCAACTTAAGTTTAAACTCTAATGAGTTTGACGGCAAGATCAGCGGCAACTTCGATCTCGCCAGTTTACCTTCAGCTTTCCGCTTGTTTTTAACCCGGTATTACCCTGCTTACATCAAGCCGCCGGATTTTGTAACGCCGCAGGATTTTTCATTTGATATTACTACGGGTTTGGTAGAGGATTACATCAAACTCATTGATAAAAATCTATCCGGTTTAAACAACAGCCATCTCACAGGTTCGCTTAATACAGGGGCCAACAGCATGACAATAGACGCTGACGTGCCGGTTTTTGCTTACGGGAAATATGCCTTTTCGGAAGTGAAGCTGAAGGGCACCGGTAATTTAGATAGTCTTATCCTTACAGGCAGTGCCATGGACGCGGCACTTGGTGGTGGCATTGTTTTGCCTGAAACAACTTTCAGCATTCACGCAGGCAACGATGTTTCGGATATAGTACTGAATACAACTTCCAACCAGGCCGTTAATAAAGCATCATTGGCTGCCAGGTTAAAAACATACAGTGATGGAATTTCTCTTGATTTCTCTCCATCTTCTTTTATGCTTAATGGAAAATCGTGGACCATTGAACAGGGAGGTGAATTAAACTTACGAAAGAACGCCGTTGCTAACGGCCAGTTGGTTTTGCGTGAAGGAATACAGGAAATTAAAGTCCAAACAGTAGCTTCTGATTATGGTACCTGGAATGATCTGCATGTAACGCTTCAAAACTTAAATCTCGGTGATCTTTCTCCCCTGTTGATGAAAGACAACAAACTGGAAGGTGCGCTAACCGGTGATATAGTGGTAGAAAATCCAACCCAAAAATTGCTGATCACTGCGGATTTGAAGGGTTCGGCCATACAATTGGATAATGATTCGCTGGGTGATGTAGCCATCAATGGAAGATATGATAACATCACTAAAATGCTTACTGCAAGCGGGGCTAATACCGATCCTGAACACAAAATTGAATTTGACGTAGCTATGAATTTAGCTGACACGGCTAATGTCTTCCAGGATAAGATTTCGTTACGGCCAACCAACTTCAGCTTAAAAATTTTAGAGCGGTTTTTAGGAACATTGTTTACTAACATTCAGGGTTACACCACAGGCAATGCAAACATTTTATTAGAAGGTGGCAACCTCGATTTAACGGGCAAGCTGAGTCTTCACAATGCAAGTCTTAAAGTTGTATTTACACAAGTAGATTATGCAATTAACGATACAGAGATAGAATTTAAAAAAGGCTATTTAGACCTAAATGGAATTACGCTAAAAGACCACAAAGGCAATACCGCAAAAATTACCGGCGGCATACAACACGAAGGATTTAAGAATATGGTTTTTGACCTGGCGGTGCAAACCGTTTCGCCGCAAATGGAATTGATCAATACCACATTTAAGGATAACCAGCAGTTTTTTGGACATGCCTGGGGCTCCGGTTCTTTTGTACTCTTAGGCCCGCAGTACGATATGAATATGTTCATTGATGTAAAAGCTTC